>NZ_JBIWKI010000073.1:0-17348 GCF_044765565.1 Streptomyces sp. NPDC102437
AGTCCCGGCCGGGTACGCGGCCGTGGACGGCGGCATTGGCGGCCAGCTCGGCGACGATGTGCGCGGCCGGTTCGCAGACGATCCCCCAGTCGCCCAGATGTGCCACGGCCAGGAGACGGGCGAGCCTGGCGCCCCGGCGTGTGGGGGAGAGCAACACGGTGAACTGCCGGGCGGGAGCGGAATGTTCGGTTCGGGTGATGTGTTGGTTCACGCCGCCCAGCGTGGCCGGGGCATGCGTACCGTGAACAGCGACGAGCCCCTTGCGTACGGCGATTGTCCCGTGCTTGTCCAGTGCTGTCCCGGCTGTCCGGGGTGACGTGCCGGGGAGATCAGAGGTTGGGTCAAGAACGGCATGCACATCGGCGGAAGTGGGGCACGGATGAGCGTGGATGGGACCGGTACGGAAAGCGGCGACGGCGGGGCGGACGAGCCGGGCTGGGACGTCGATCCCGATGACGAGTCGGGGGCGGCCGTGGTCGCGGCGGTGGGCCGCCAGATCAAGGCGTGGCGGGAGGCGGCGGGGCTGCGGGCCGGCGAGTCGGCCATGCCCGTCATCGATCGCACTCCCGCTCTTGTCCCCTAAACCCCTGCGAGAAGCTTAAAGGCGGAAAAGCGGCACACAGCGGGGTCGGAGGGATTGGTGGCCGGGAAGCGACGCCGTCCAGTCCGTCAAAGGGCGAACGCCGGGTCTCCGGCCCTCCGGAGCGCGGACAGTTCCACGCGGGCCAGCGAGGCGTCCGGGATGCCGCGCAGAATCTCCGCCCCGATCTCCGCCAGCCGGTGCCCGTCGGGCGGCGTAGTGCCCAGGCCGATCGCGTATCCCGTCAGACCGTCGGCGGTGAGCGGGCGCGGCCAGATACGGGAGTCCGGGGCGCCCGCCCCGGCGAGGGCGGCGGCCAGGGCGAGGAGACGGCCGCGCAGCCGCCCCTCGCCGGGGCCGGGAGGTACGGAGGCGAGGGCCCAGGCAGTGTGCTGCGCGTGCAGCGGCGGCGGGGCGCAGAGCAGGGTGTGCGGTACGGGGCCGGTGTCGTCGGCGGACTCCAGGATCTCCCAGGCGCGGAAGAGCTCCTCGGTGAGGAGGCCGCGGCCGGCCGAGGAGACCTGTGCGGTGCAGGGGCGGACGGGGGCGGTCGGGGTCAGCACGGTGAGGGGGAGCCGACCGGTGTCGGTGGCCGTGTCGGGGCCGACCGGGCGGTCCCAGTCCCAGGTCGCCCAGGTCGCGAAGAAGTGCCTGAGCAGGGGGAGCGGCGGCAGGTCGCCCGACTCGTGGGCGGTACGGGCCGCCAGCACCGACCAGGCGAGGCCGGGCAGCCCGCCGCACGGCGCGGAGTCCAGGCCGCGTGCCCGCGCCCAGGCCTTCACCGCGCGGGCGAGCCGGGTGAACGTCGCCCCGTGCGGGTCCGCCGCCGCGAGGACCGCGTCCGCGTCGCTCACCGCGCTGAGCGCCGTGGCCGCCGCCACGCCCAGCCCGGCGCGCCCGGCCACCGCCTCGGCCGGGTCGAGCGCGCCCGTCGCCACGGTCACCAGGTCCACGTCCAGGCCGCCGAGGGCGAAGCGCAGCCCCGGTACGCGGGCACCGGTCACCTCGCGCAGGCCGACGGCGTCCGGCAGGGCAACGGCCAGCCGCTCCCGTACCCCCGGCAGATCCACCGCGCCCGGCAGCGCCGCGACCAGGTCCACGTCCGCGCCGGGCAGCGCACAGCCCATCCGCCGGGAGCCGGCCAGGTGGACAGCGCCTTCGGGCAGGGCGGCGGCCACCCGGCGCACGACATCGGCCGCGCACGCCTCCTCTGCCGCGTCCGTGCGGATTTCCTCCGCCACCTCGGCGACCAGCTCCACGCGTACCCCGAAGTGGTCCGAGACGTACAGCCCGTCCGGTGCGGGGACATCGCCCAGCAGCACCGCAGAGGCGGGGCGCAGCCGCTCCGAGCGGACCAGGACCCGGTCCAGCCGGGACGCCCGTCCGGACAGGGAGGAGACCGCCGCCAGCGGGTTGGCCGACGGGTCGAAGGTGGGCGTCCGGTCGTCCGCGCCGTGCACCCGGCTCCAGGCGTCCGCCATCCCCAGCCGGTCCTGCGGGGTGTCCCCGCCGTCGTTGAAGTCGCCGAGCAGCGCCACATCGCCCTCGACCGCCGCCAACCCCGTTGCCAGGTCGGCCAGTTCGGCATCGCGTCGGCCGGCGCCGTCGGCCGAGTGGTCGCTGCTGAGGTGGGTCACCGCGACCGTGACCGGCCCGTCCGGCCCGTCCACAACGACCGCCGCGACCGCCTTGTGCGGGCCGAGTACATGCAGGCCCGCCTCGCGCACCGGCACCCTGCTGAGCAGCAGCAGACCGCAGTCGGCGACGTCCCGGCCCGCCGGATCGGCCCAGAACGTGTAGCCGTCGCGGACCCAGGGCGCCGCCAGCAGCAGGGCGAGCAGGGCCGGTTCGGCCTCCTGGAGGGCGATGACATCGGCGTCCGCCACGCGCAGGGCATCGAGCAGGAGCGGGCGGCGCCGGGCGGTGTCGATGCGGTCGCTGTCGTAGCGGTCCCAGAGGGTGTTCCAGGTCAGCAGCGTCAGCGGACCGGAGGCCGGCTCGGGCGGCGGTGCGTCCTCGGGCACGGGCGTCCAGGCCGCCTTTGGCGCGGAGAACGCGTGCGGGGTGCGGGAGATGAAGTACGGCGAGGGCAGCCGGCGCGGGGCGCGCACCCGCCCGGCCTCCGTCGCGCCGATCCGGTCCACGCCCGAGGACCGGTCCCAGACCAGCTCACCGTCCGCCTCGAAGAACAGCACCCGGTGCCAGGGGATGTCCCCGCCGGGAGTGAAGCGGGGCAGCGGCACCCGCTTGGGCACGTTCCCGCGCTGCGCCACGCCCATCACGAAGCGCGCCGGGTCGAACCGGGAGTCCCAGCGGACCCGGTGATAGATCTCCTCGCTGGTACGCATTCAGGGCCTTCCGTCTGGATCATGCCGGGCTCGCGTGCCCCGGTGCCGCGCCTCGCGGCGTTGTCGTCACTCGCCATGGCCCGGCCATGGCTCCCTCCTCCGCCTTGCGATCCACGACACCGGACCCCGCTCCCCGATCTGGTCTGATCCAGACAGAAGGCCCTACGCCCGGTCCTCCACGGTTCCGCTCGCGCCGATGTACCAGGTGCGGTGGGCCTGGCCGGGGTACGGGGGCACGAATCTGTGCAGCTGCGCGGTCAGCACCTCGGGTGGTACGGGGTGGTTGCGGCACCCGTTGCGGCGGATCAGCTCCGTCTCGTCGACCAACGCCACGGCATGGGTCAGCAGCGCGTTCCTGCGCCGGGCCACCGCGTGCACCAGGGAGCGCTGGTGGGCGTTGAGGGAGGTGGCGTCCCAGACGACCGTGGAGCCCGCGGTGAGCGCGGCGTCCAGCCGGTCGAGCCCCTCGCGCAGCACGTCCGCGTTGGCCTTCTGGTCGGCGCGCGAGCCCCGGGCCCGGCGCAGGTCGTCGAGCGAGAGGTACGTGTCGGTGCCGGGCAGCGCGCGGGCGAAGGTGCTCTTGCCGCTGCCGGACGGGCCGACCAGCTGGACCAGGCGCGGGAAGTCCCCGGTCCGCCAGCGCCAGGTCGCGGCGACGGCCTCCTCGGCGGTGGTGACCCGGCCCAGGGCGTACGCCTCACGGGCCTGCGCCAGACAGCGGTCGGCGGCGTCCGGTGCCAGATCCGCGAACGCCTCCCGCAGCCCGGCCGGTTCGCTCACGTCCTCCGCGTGCAGCGCCGACCACTCCACCTGCTCGCGCGCCACGGCCGTGTCCGCGACCGTGGCGGCCAGCGCGTGCAGCAGCGGCAGATCGGCGGCGAACGACATCCGGACCAGCCCTGTGCGCCGTTCCTCGTCCGGGTACGGGCGGTGCAGCCCGGGGTGCAGTCCGACGAGGTCCGCGACGCGCCGGGCGAGCGGCATCCCGAGCGCGGGGGCCAGCGCGGGCGCGAGCGCGGCGCGGCGGGAGCGGTGCAGCAGCGCGGCGAGCACCCCGGTCAGCCGGTCCTCGCCCGTCCGGCCCGCCGCGTCCAGGGCGTCGCCCATCGCGGCGGCGGCCCCGGCGTCCCCCGCGTCCGTGCCGGTGGCGGCGGCCAGCGCCGCCGCGTCGGCCGGGGCCCCGGACCGTACGGCCCACAGGGCGGCGGCCGGGCCGAGCCCGTTCTCCACGACGGCGGCGTGCATCCAGTGTGTATCGGTCCGTACGTGTCCGGGCCGCACCCACTTGGCCACCAGGCGCCGGAAGTCCGCCGCGCCGAAACCGTCCGCGGGCCGCACGACGTAACCCTCCTGCCGGCCGGTGTCGAGCTTCAGCGCCCGCAGCGCCTTCTCGGCGCGGGCGTCGAACACGCCGCGCCACAGCACCGGCGGCACCGGTATCCCCAGGTCCCGCAGGAACGCCACGGTCCGGTCCCAGTCCAGGCAGCACTCCCCGTCCCAGACGGAGAAGCCGTAGAAGAAGCTCTCCAGCTCCTCGTAGGGGATCGAGTGGCGCGCGAACATGTTCTCGCCGCACACCCGCCACCCCTCGGGGATCCGCGCCCCGACCCGTCCCTGGAGCGCCTTCACCCAGCCCCGCGAGGGGTGGTGGGCGGAGTCCAGTGAGCGGGCGTGGAGCCCGTCGGCGTAGAGCGTGGTGTTCTCGCCGTCCAGCTTCTCGGTGACGACGACCTCGCGGCCGGTCAGCGCGGCGAGACCGGCGATCCGCACGTCGTCCGAGGTGGCCCCGGGGGACCAGGGCAGATGGGCGGTGCGCGGATAGTGCGTACGCATGATCGATGCCCCTGGTGACGACGGCTTGCCCGGCCGGTCACTGTAGGCACGGGGGTGCGGACCGTTCGACCGAATTAGCGCGTTCCCGGCCCCGCGACGCCGCACCCCAGCTGCCGGTCGGTCTTAGGGTGGGGACCGCCCGGCACGGTTCCCGCTGCGCGCCCGCGTTTGACCGAGCGACCACGCGAGGTAAGATCCTCGGCCCGATTGGCCAGGCTCACGCCCCGTATGGCACACTGACCAGGTTGCTCGGTTGAGTGTCAATGCTGCGCGCCTCCCGCCGGGAGGACCGGAAGCGAGTCCCACAGTACTCGTCGACCCCTCGGGTCGGACGTACGGGAATCTTCCGGGAAGCGTCAGTGGGGCACCGGCCAGGCACCCGGTGGGTGTTTCGCCCCCGGTCCTGCGGTCCTCGGGCCCGCACCCCCTTGGTTGGGAAATCCTTCGGGAGATCTGCGTAGAGGGGATGCGACACGCCCGACCGCGTGGGTCGGAGGTGGAGTCATTAGAACCCCCGGGTTCCAGGGCGTTATGAGAGACAGGACTACTAGTAGCCATGGCGGGACAGAAGATCCGCATCCGGCTCAAGGCCTACGACCACGAGGTCATCGACTCCTCGGCGAAGAAGATCGTCGAGACGGTGACCCGCACTGGTGCGTCGGTCGCGGGCCCGGTGCCGCTGCCCACTGAGAAGAACGTGTACTGCGTCATCAAGTCGCCGCACAAGTACAAGGACTCGCGCGAGCACTTCGAGATGCGCACGCACAAGCGCCTCATCGACATCCTCGACCCCACGCCGAAGACGGTTGACTCGCTGATGCGTCTCGACCTGCCGGCGGGCGTCGACATCGAGATCAAGCTCTGAGGTGACGCGCGAGATGGCTAAGAACATTAAGGGCGTCCTGGGCGAGAAGCTCGGCATGACCCAGGTCTGGGACGAGAACAACCGGGTCGTCCCGGTGACCGTCGTCAAGGCCGGGCCCTGCGTCGTCACCCAGGTCCGCACCAACGACAACGACGGCTACGAGGCAGTCCAGATCGCCTTCGGCGAGATCGACCCCCGCAAGGTGAACAAGCCCCTCAAGGGCCACTTCGCCAAGGCCGACGTCACCCCGCGCCGCCACCTGGTGGAGCTCCGCACCCCTGACGCCAGCGAGTACACGCTGGGCCAGGAGGTCACTGCCGAGGTGTTCGAGTCCGGCGTCAAGGTTGACGTCACGGGCAAGAGCAAGGGCAAGGGCTTCGCCGGTGTGATGAAGCGTCACAACTTCAAGGGTGGCAAGGCGTCCCACGGTGCCCACCGTGTGCACCGCATGCCCGGCTCCATCGGTGGCTGTGCCACCCCCGGCCGTGTCTTCAAGGGCATGCGCATGGCGGGTCGCATGGGCAACGAGCGTGTCACCACCCAGAACCTGACCATCCACGCGGTTGACGCGGAGAAGGGTCTGCTCCTCATCAAGGGCGCAGTCCCCGGTCCGAACGGCGGCCTCGTCCTGGTCCGTACCGCGGCCAAGGGGGCTTGAGGTAATGAGCACCATTGACATCCTTTCGCCGGCAGGCGACAAGGCCGGTACCGTCGAGCTCCCCGCGGAGATCTTCGACGCGAAGACCAGCGTTCCGCTGATCCACCAGGTCGTCGTCGCACAGCTGGCAGCTGCCCGTCAGGGCACGCACAAGACCAAGACCCGCGGCGAAGTCCGTGGTGGTGGCCGCAAGCCGTACCGCCAGAAGGGCACCGGCCGCGCGCGCCAGGGTTCGACCCGTGCGCCGCAGTTCGCCGGCGGTGGCGTCGTCCACGGCCCGCAGCCGCGTGACTACTCGCAGCGGACCCCGAAGAAGATGAAGGCCGCCGCCCTGCGTGGTGCCCTCTCCGACCGGGCCCGTCACTCCCGCATCCACGTCGTCACCGGCGTGGTCGACGGTGCAGTCTCCACGAAGGCCGCCAAGACGCTGTTCGGCAAGATCTCGGAGCGCAAGAACCTGCTCCTGGTCGTCGAGCGTGCCGACGAGGCCGCGTGGCTGTCCGCCCGCAACCTGCCCCAGGTGCACATCCTGGAGCCGGGCCAGCTGAACACGTACGACGTGATCGTCTCTGACGACGTGGTCTTCACCCAGGCCGCCCTCGAGTCCTTCGTGTCTGGCCCCCAGACCGCTGAGACCGAAGGGAGCGACGCCTGATGAGCGAGGCGACCGTTACCAGCAAGACCTACTCGGACCCGCGCGACGTTCTCGTCAAGCCGGTCGTTTCCGAGAAGAGCTACGCGCTGCTCGACGAGAACAAGTACACGTTCATCGTCGCGCCCGGCTCCAACAAGACCCAGATCAAGCAGGCCGTGGAAGCGGTCTTCTCGGTCAAGGTCACCGGGGTCAACACGATCAACCGGCAGGGCAAGCGCAAGCGCACCCGCACCGGTTTCGGCAAGCGCGCTGACACCAAGCGCGCCATCGTGACCCTCGCCGAGGGCGACCGTATCGACATCTTCGGCGGCCCGACCTCCTGACGGAGGTCGAGTCGTCCGGAATCGGACGAGGACTGAGAAATGGGTATCCGCAAGTACAAGCCGACGACCCCGGGCCGTCGTGGCTCCAGCGTCGCCGACTTTGTCGAGATCACGCGGTCCACGCCGGAGAAGTCGCTGGTCCGCCCCCTGCACAGCAAGGGCGGCCGTAACAACGCCGGTCGTGTGACCGTTCGCCACCAGGGCGGTGGCCACAAGCGCGCCTACCGAGTGATCGACTTCCGTCGTCACGACAAGGACGGCGTGCCGGCCAAGGTCGCGCACATCGAGTACGACCCCAACCGCACCGCGCGCATCGCGCTCCTGCACTACGCGGACGGCGAGAAGCGCTACATCATCGCGCCGCGTGGCCTGGCGCAGGGCGACCGTGTCGAGAACGGCCCGGCCGCCGACATCAAGCCCGGCAACAACCTGGCGCTGCGTAACATCCCGGTCGGTACGACCATCCACGCCATCGAGCTGCGGCCCGGCGGCGGCGCGAAGTTCGCCCGTTCCGCGGGTGCCTCCGTGCAGCTGCTGGCGAAGGAGGGCACCATGGCCCACCTTCGTATGCCGTCGGGTGAGATCCGCCTGGTCGACGCCCGCTGCCGCGCCACCATCGGTGAGGTCGGCAACGCCGAGCAGTCGAACATCAACTGGGGCAAGGCCGGCCGCATGCGCTGGAAGGGCGTTCGCCCGACCGTCCGCGGTGTCGCGATGAACCCGGTTGACCACCCGCACGGTGGTGGTGAAGGCAAGACCTCCGGTGGTCGCCACCCGGTCTCGCCGTGGGGTCAGAAGGAGGGTCGTACTCGTTCGCCGAAGAAGGCATCGAACAAGTACATCGTCCGCCGCCGCAAGACGAACAAGAAGCGCTAGGAGCGGGTTTAGATGCCGCGCAGTCTCAAGAAGGGGCCCTTCGTCGACGGCCACCTCATCAAGAAGGTGGAAGTTCAGAACGAGGCAGGCACCAAGAACGTCATCAAGACCTGGTCCCGTCGCTCGATGATCGTCCCGGCCATGCTGGGTCACACCATCGCGGTGCACAACGGCAAGATCCACGTCCCGGTGTTCGTCACCGAGTCGATGGTCGGCCACAAGCTCGGCGAGTTCTCGCCGACTCGCACCTTCCGCGGCCACGTCAAGGACGACCGGAAGTCGAAGCGCCGCTAACCGCGGGGTGGAAACGACTATGACTTACACCGAAGGGACAACCATGGAAGCCAGGGCCCAGGCGCGGTACATCCGCGTCACGCCCATGAAGGCCCGCCGCGTGGTGGACCTCATCCGTGGCATGGATGCCACGGAGGCTCAGGCGGTCCTGCGTTTCGCCCCGCAGGCCGCGAGCGTGCCGGTTGGCAAGGTGCTGGACAGCGCCATCGCCAACGCCGCACACAACTACGACCACACCGACGCCTCTTCGCTGGTCATCAGCGAGGCGTACGTGGACGAGGGCCCGACCCTGAAGCGGTTCCGTCCGCGTGCTCAGGGCCGTGCCTACCGGATCCGTAAGCGGACCAGCCACATCACCGTGGTCGTCAGCAGCAAGGAAGGAACCCGGTAATGGGCCAGAAGGTAAACCCGCACGGGTTCCGGCTCGGCATTACCACGGACTTCAAGTCCCGTTGGTACGCCGACAAGCTGTACAAGGACTACGTCAAGGAAGACGTCGCCATTCGTCGCATGATGACGAAGGGCATGGAGCGGGCCGGCATCTCGAAGGTCGAGATCGAGCGCACCCGCGACCGCGTCCGCGTTGACATCCACACCGCCCGCCCGGGCATCGTCATCGGCCGCCGCGGCGCCGAGGCCGACCGCATCCGTGGCGAGCTGGAGAAGCTGACCGGCAAGCAGGTCCAGCTGAACATCCTCGAGGTCAAGAACCCCGAGGTGGACGCTCAGCTGGTGGCCCAGGCCGTCGCCGAGCAGCTCTCCTCCCGCGTCTCCTTCCGTCGGGCCATGCGCAAGAGCATGCAGAGCTCGATGAAGGCCGGCGCCAAGGGCATCAAGATCCAGTGCGGTGGCCGCCTCGGCGGCGCCGAGATGTCCCGCTCGGAGTTCTACCGCGAGGGCCGTGTGCCCCTGCACACGCTCCGCGCGAACGTCGACTACGGCTTCTTCGAGGCCAAGACGACCTTCGGCCGCATCGGCGTGAAGGTCTGGATCTACAAGGGCGACGTCAAGAACATCGCCGAGGTCCGCGCCGAGAACGCCGCTGCCCGCGCAGGCAACCGCCCGGCCCGTGGCGGCGCTGACCGCCCGGCCGGCCGTGGTGGCCGCGGTGGCGAGCGTGGCGGTCGCGGTCGCAAGCCGCAGCAGCAGTCGGCTCAGACCGAGGCCCCCAAGGCCGAGGCTCCCGCCGCTGCCGCTCCGGCTGCCGAGAGCACCGGAACGGAGGCCTGACCGAAATGCTGATCCCCCGTAGGGTCAAGCACCGCAAGCAGCACCACCCGAAGCGCAGCGGTATGTCCAAGGGTGGCACGCAGGTTGCGTTCGGCGAGTACGGCATCCAGGCGCTGACCCCGGCGTACGTGACGAACCGCCAGATCGAGGCAGCTCGTATCGCGATGACCCGCCACATCAAGCGTGGCGGCAAGGTCTGGATCAACATCTACCCGGACCGTCCCCTGACGAAGAAGCCGGCCGAGACCCGCATGGGTTCCGGTAAGGGTTCTCCCGAGTGGTGGATCGCGAACGTCAAGCCGGGTCGCGTGATGTTCGAGCTGTCCTACCCGAACGAGAAGATTGCTCGTGAGGCGCTCACCCGCGCTGCTCACAAGCTTCCGATGAAGTGCCGCATCGTTCGGCGCGAGGCAGGTGAGGCGTGATGTCGGCCGGAACCAAGGCGTCCGAGCTGCGCGAGCTGGGCAACGAGGAGCTGCTCAACAAGCTCCGCGAGGCCAAGGAAGAGCTGTTCAACCTCCGCTTCCAGGCGGCGACCGGGCAGCTCGAAAACCACGGTCGGCTCAAGTCCGTCCGTAAGGACATCGCCCGGATCTACACCCTGATGCGCGAGCGCGAGCTGGGCATCGAGACGGTGGAGAGCGTCTGATGAGCGAGAAGACTGTGACTGAGACGAACACCGACCGCGGTTTCCGCAAGACCCGTGAGGGTCTGGTCGTCAGCGACAAGATGGACAAGACCGTCGTCGTCGCTGTCGAGGACCGTGTCAAGCACGCGCTGTACGGCAAGGTCATCCGCCGTACGAACAAGCTCAAGGCGCACGACGAGCAGAACGCCGCCGGCGTCGGCGACCGCGTCCTCCTGATGGAGACCCGGCCGCTGTCCGCCACGAAGCGGTGGCGCGTCGTCGAGATCCTCGAGAAGGCCAAGTAATTCCTGAGGGGCATTCCCCTCAGGCAAGTTCCGCCAGGCTCGGCGGGGGCTCGTTCCGGTGACGGAGCGGCCCCCGCCGGGAACCGGCAGACGATCAGGAGATAGACGTGATCCAGCAGGAGTCGCGACTTCGCGTCGCCGACAACACGGGTGCGAAGGAAATCCTCACCATCCGTGTTCTCGGTGGTTCGGGTCGCCGCTACGCGGGCATCGGTGACGTCATCGTCGCCACCGTCAAGGACGCGATCCCCGGTGGCAACGTGAAGAAGGGTGACGTCGTCAAGGCCGTCATCGTTCGCACCGTCAAGGAGCGTCGCCGTCAGGATGGCTCGTACATCCGCTTCGACGAGAACGCCGCCGTCATTCTGAAGAACGACGGTGACCCCCGCGGCACCCGCATCTTCGGCCCGGTGGGCCGGGAACTGCGCGAGAAGAAGTTCATGAAGATCATCTCGCTCGCGCCGGAGGTGCTGTAAGCATGAAGATCAAGAAGGGCGACCTGGTTCAGGTCATCACCGGTAAGGACAAGGGCAAGCAGGGCAAGGTCATCGTGGCCTACCCCGCTCAGGACCGAGTCCTCGTCGAGGGTGTCAACCGGGTCAAGAAGCACACCAAGGCCGGTCAGACCGCTCGCGGTTCGCAGACCGGTGGCATCGTCACGACCGAGGCCCCCATCCACGTGAGCAACGTTCAGCTCGTCGTGGAGAAGGACGGCAACAAGGTCGTCACGCGCGTCGGTTACCGCTTCGACGACGAAGGCAACAAGATCCGCGTTGCCAAGCGGACGGGTGAGGACATCTGATGGCTACCACCACCACTCCGCGTCTGAAGACGAAGTACCGCGAGGAAATCTCCGGCAAGCTGCGTGAGGAGTTCTCGTACGAGAACGTCATGCAGATCCCCGGTCTGGTCAAGATCGTGGTCAACATGGGTGTGGGCGACGCCGCCCGCGACTCCAAGCTGATCGACGGCGCCGTGCGCGACCTCACCACGATCACCGGTCAGAAGCCGGCCGTGACCAAGGCCCGCAAGTCCATCGCGCAGTTCAAGCTGCGCGAGGGTCAGCCGATCGGCTGCCACGTCACCCTCCGTGGTGACCGCATGTGGGAGTTCCTGGACCGTACGCTGTCGCTCGCGCTGCCGCGTATCCGTGACTTCCGTGGTCTGTCGCCGAAGCAGTTCGACGGCCGTGGCAACTACACCTTCGGTCTCACGGAGCAGGTCATGTTCCACGAGATCGACCAGGACAAGATCGACCGGGTCCGGGGCATGGACATCACCGTGGTCACCACGGCGACCAACGACGACGAGGGTCGTGCCCTCCTTCGTCACCTCGGCTTCCCGTTCAAGGAGAACTGACCGTGGCGAAGAAGGCTCTGATCGCTAAGGCCGCCCGTAAGCCGAAGTTCGGCGTTCGCGGGTACACCCGCTGCCAGCGCTGCGGCCGGCCCCACTCCGTCTACCGCAAGTTCGGCCTGTGCCGCGTGTGCCTTCGTGAGATGGCTCACCGTGGCGAGCTGCCGGGCGTGACCAAGAGCTCCTGGTAATTCTCCTTCGCCCTCCGGGCGTTGGGAATTGACGGAAGCTCTCGGTAAGCATCTGGTCGGCAGGAGCCCGCCCTCACATGCCGTAGGCTTGTGGGGTTGGGCGCCTGCCGCCCAAGACCGACTTACTACGCCGTAGGTCCCCGCACCGCACCCGTCCTGCCTCTGAGTGGGGAGAGGGATGGCGCATACAGGAAACCCCGGCGAGAGAGGCCGAAGGCCAATTCATGACCATGACTGATCCCATCGCAGACATGCTCACGCGTCTGCGTAACGCGAACTCGGCATACCACGACTCCGTCGTGATGCCGCACAGCAAGATCAAGTCGCACATCGCGGAGATCCTCCAGCAGGAGGGCTTCATCACCGGCTGGAAGGTCGAGGACGCCGAGGTCGGCAAGAACCTCGTCCTCGAGCTGAAGTTCGGCCCGAACCGCGAGCGCTCGATCGCCGGCATCAAGCGAATCTCGAAGCCGGGTCTGCGTGTATACGCAAAGTCCACCAACCTGCCGAAGGTCCTCGGCGGCCTGGGCGTGGCGATCATCTCCACGTCCCACGGTCTCCTGACCGGCCAGCAGGCCAGCAAGAAGGGCGTAGGTGGGGAAGTCCTCGCCTACGTCTGGTAGTCGGGAACGGAGGAATAGCTCATGTCGCGAATCGGCAAGCTCCCCATCCAGGTTCCCGCCGGTGTGGACGTCACCATCGATGGCCGCACGGTCGCGGTGAAGGGGCCCAAGGGCACCCTCACGCACACCGTCGCGTCGCCGATCGAGGTCACCAAGGGTGAGGACGGCTTCCTCAGCGTCACCCGCCCGAACGACGAGCGTCAGAACAAGGCCCTTCACGGCCTGTCCCGCACGCTGGTGGCGAACATGATCACCGGTGTGACCCAGGGATACACCAAGGCGCTCGAGATCAGTGGTGTCGGTTACCGCGTCCAGGCGAAGGGCTCCAACCTGGAGTTCGCCCTGGGCTACAGCCACCCGATCCTGATCGAGGCCCCGGAGGGCATCACCTTCAAGGTGGAGTCCCCCACGAAGTTCTCCGTCGAGGGCATCGACAAGCAGAAGGTCGGCGAGACCGCGGCCAAGATCCGCAAGCTGCGGAAGCCTGACCCGTACAAGGCCAAGGGCGTCAAGTACGCCGGCGAGGTCATCCGCCGCAAGGTCGGAAAGGCTGGTAAGTAGCCATGGCATACGGCGTGAAGATCGCCAAGGGCGACGCCTACAAGCGTGCCGCCCTCAAGCGTCGCCACATCCGCGTCCGCAAGCACATCTCCGGTTCGCCGGAGCGTCCGCGCTTGGTCGTGACGCGGTCCAACCGCCACATGGTGGCTCAGGTCATCGACGACATCGCGGGCCACACGCTCGCGTCGGCGTCGACCCTGGACGCTTCCATCCGTGGTGGCGAGGGCGACAAGAGCACCCAGGCCAAGCAGGTCGGCGCCCTGGTCGCTGAGCGCGCCAAGGCCGCAGGCGTCGAGGCCGTCGTGTTTGACCGCGGTGGTAACCAGTACGCCGGGCGGATTGCCGCTCTGGCTGACGCCGCCCGTGAAGCCGGTCTGAAGTTCTGAGCCCGGTTCCTACGCACAGCGGACGTAACAGAGAGAGGTAAATCCAATGGCTGGACCCCAGCGCCGCGGAAGCGGTGCCGGTGGCGGCGAGCGGCGGGACCGGAAGGGCCGTGACGGCGGCGCAGCTGCCGCCGAGAAGACCGCGTACGTTGAGCGCGTTGTCGCGATCAACCGCGTCGCCAAGGTTGTGAAGGGTGGTCGTCGCTTCAGCTTCACCGCGCTGGTCGTGGTGGGCGATGGTGACGGCACCGTCGGTGTCGGTTACGGCAAGGCCAAGGAAGTTCCCGCGGCCATCGCCAAGGGTGTCGAGGAAGCCAAGAAGAACTTCTTCAAGGTTCCGCGCATCCAGGGCACCATTCCTCACCCGATCCAGGGCGAGAAGGCTGCGGGCGTCGTCCTGCTGAAGCCTGCTTCCCCCGGTACCGGTGTTATCGCCGGTGGCCCGGTGCGCGCCGTTCTGGAGTGCGCCGGCGTTCACGACATCCTGTCGAAGTCGCTCGGCTCCGACAACGCGATCAACATCGTGCACGCGACCGTGGAGGCCCTCAAGGGCCTGCAGCGTCCCGAGGAGATCGCGGCCCGCCGCGGTCTGCCGCTCGAGGACGTCGCCCCCGCGGCTCTGCTTCGTGCGCGTGCGGGAGCGGGTGCGTAATGGCTCGCCTCAAGATCACGCAGACGAAGTCGTACATCGGCAGCAAGCAGAACCACCGTGACACCCTGCGTTCGCTCGGGCTCAAGCGCCTGAACGACGTGGTCGTCAAGGAGGACCGTCCCGAGTTCCGCGGCATGGCTCACACCGTGCGCCACCTCGTGACGGTTGAGGAGGTCGACTGACATGGCGGAGAACAAGCCGCTGAAGGCCCATGACCTCCGGCCCGCCCCGGGCGCCAAGACCGCCAAGACCCGTGTGGGTCGTGGTGAGGCGTCCAAGGGTAAGACCGCCGGTCGTGGCACCAAGGGCACCAAGGCCCGTTACCAGGTTCCGGAGCGCTTCGAGGGTGGGCAGATGCCCCTCCACATGCGTCTCCCGAAGCTCAAGGGCTTCAAGAACCCGTTCCGCACCGAGTACCAGGTCGTGAACCTGGACAAGCTCGCGACGCTCTACCCCGAGGGTGGAGAGGTCACCGTGGCCGACCTGGTCGCCAAGGGTGCGGTGCGCAACAACCACCTCGTCAAGGTCCTCGGACAGGGCGAGATCTCCGTGGCGCTGCAGGTTTCGGTTGACGCCGTCTCCGGCTCCGCCAAGGAGAAGATTGCCGCCGCCGGCGGCACCGTCACCGAGCTCGTCTGAGACAACTCGATGGCCTGAACATCCGACCGGGGATGCCTCTTATTTGGGGCATCCCCGGTTGGTCGTTCCTAGGGGGGCATGGTCGCCGGTAAGGTGGCGTGCGTTGTTGTGTGGTACCCCTCTGGGCACCCGCCCCGGGGACTTTGACTTTTACGTATTCGTCGATCCTCAAGACCGTCACCTCTACGCTTTGCGCGGGGGTCGCAGGAGGCACCGTGCTCACCGCGTTCGCCCGGGCGTTCAAGACGCCCGACCTGCGCAAGAAGCTGCTCTTCACGCTCGGCATCATCGTGCTCTACCGGCTCGGGGCACACATCCCGGTACCGGGAGTGAGCTACGAGAACGTCCAGACCTGTGTTGATCAGGCCAGCAAGGGCAACAACAGCCTCTTCGGCCTGGTGAACATGTTCAGCGGTGGTGCACTGCTGCAGATCACGATCTTCGCGCTCGGCATCATGCCGTACATCACGGCCAGCATCATTCTTCAGCTGCTGACCGTGGTCATTCCCCGACTCGAGGCGCTCAAGAAGGAGGGGCAGTCCGGCCAGGCGAAGATCACGCAGTACACGCGTTATCTGACCGTCGCGCTCGCCATCCTCCAGGGCACCGGCCTGGTGGCCACCGCCACCAGCGGCGCCCTCTTCAGCGGCTGCCCGGTCGCCGACCAGATCGTGCCGAACCAGTCGATCTTCACGACCATCGTGATGGTCATCACGATGACCGCGGGCACCGCGGCCGTCATGTGGCTCGGTGAGCTCATCACCGACCGCGGCATCGGCAACGGCATGTCGATCCTGATGTTCATCTCGATCGCCGCCAGCTTCCCCGGCGCCCTGTGGGCCATCAAGACCAGCGGCAAGCTGGCCGACGGCTGGATCGAGTTCGGCACCGTCATCCTGATCGGCTTCGTGATGGTGGGCCTCGTCGTCTTCGTCGAGCAGGCCCAGCGCCGTATCCCGGTGCAGTACGCGAAGCGCATGATCGGCCGCAGGTCGTACGGCGGTACCTCGACGTACATTCCGCTGAAGGTCAATCAGGCGGGTGTGATTCCCGTCATCTTCGCTTCTTCGCTGCTCTACATCCCTGCCCTGATCGTCCAGTTCTCCAACTCCACTGCGGGCTGGGCGACATGGATCAAGGACAACTTCGTCAAGGGCGACCACCCGTACTACATCACGGCGTACTTCCTGTTGATCGTTTTCTTCGCCTTCTTCTATGTGGCGATTTCGTTCAACCCCGAGGAAGTCGCCGACAACATGAAGAAGTATGGTGGGTTCATCCCGGGTATCCGGGCTGGTCGACCTACTGCCGAGTACCTGAGCTACGTGCTCAACAGGATCACTTGGCCGGGCTCGCTGTACCTGGGTCTGATCGCTCTTGTGCCGACGATGGCGTTGGCAGGCTTCGGCGGCGCTAACCAGAACTTCCCGTTCGGCGGGACAAGCATCCTGATCATCGTGGGTGTGGGTCTGGAGACCGTGAAGCAGATCGAGAGTCAGCTCCAGCAGCGCAATTACGAAGGGTTCCTCCGCTGATGCGAATCGTCCTCGTCGGGCCGCCCGGTGCCGGCAAGGGAACGCAGGCTGCGTACCTTGCCAAGAACCTGTCGATTCCACAGATCTCCACGGGCGACCTCTTCCGTGCCAACATCAGCCAGGGCACCGACCTTGGCAAGCAGGCCCGCTCCTTCATGGACGCAGGCAAGTTGGTCCCGGACGAGGTCACCATCGGGATGGCCAAGGACCGCATGTCCCAGCCGGACGCCGAGAACGGCTTCCTGCTGGACGGCTTCCCGCGCAACGTGGGTCAGGCCGAGGCTCTTGACGCCATGCTGAAGGACGAGGGCACCAAGCTCGACGCGGTCCTGGACCTCGAAGTCCCCGAGGACGAGGTGGTCAAGCGCATCGCCGGCCGCCGTATCTGCCGCAACGACGGCTCGCACGTCTTCCACGTGACGTACAACCCGCCGAAGGCCGAGGGCGTCTGCGACGTCTGCGGCGGCGAGCTGTACCAGCGCGACGACGACACCGAGGAGACGGTGCGCACCCGGCTGGAGGTCTACCACACGCAGACCGAGCCGATCATCGACTACTACCGGGCCCAGAACCTGGTGGTCACCATCTCCGCGCTCGGCAAGGTCACCGATGTGACCGAGCGCGCGATGGAGGCTCTCAAGTCCGACAAGGGCTGAGCGCAGAACCCGCAGTACTTGTGCAGTCGGGGGGGGGGGGCCGGGGGGGGGGGGGCCCCCGGGGGCGGGGGGGGGGGGTGGGGGGACAGGGTTTGGTTAACCCCCGCCGCCCCGGCGGGGTGCCCGCCGTAGCCCCCCAACGCGGGCCGCCCCG
>NZ_JBIWKI010000074.1:0-17305 GCF_044765565.1 Streptomyces sp. NPDC102437
AGCGGCTCGCCGCCTACCTCGTCGCCGCCGAAGGCGCCAGGATCGACACCGACGCGGTGCGCCGCGAGATCTCCGGCACGCTCCCGGAGTACATGATCCCGTCCGCCTTCGTCGTCCTGGACGAGATCCCGCTCACCGTCAACGGCAAGGTCGACCGACGCGCCCTGCCCGCCCCGCAGTTCGGAAACGAAGCCACCGGGCGCGCACCGCGCACCGCAAAGGAAGAAGTCCTCTGCGGCCTCTTCGCGGAGATTCTGGGCCTGCCCTCGGTCACCATCGACGACCACTTCTTCAACCTCGGCGGGCACTCGCTCCTCGCCACCCGGCTCGTCGGCCGGATCCGCACCGTACTCGGGGTCGAACTCACCGTCGCGACCCTCTTCGAAAACCCGATCGTGGCCACGCTCGTCGAGAAGCTCGACGGCGCCGCGGCCGCACGGCCCAGACTTCGGCCGATGCGCCGGATGGGAGTGACCAAGTGATTCCCCTGTCATTCGCCCAGCAGCGGCTGTGGTTCATCGCCCAGATGGAAGGGCCGTCGACCACCTACAACATCCCGCTCGCCGTGCGCCTCAACGGCGAACTCGACCGCCCGGCCCTCCAGTCGGCACTTCTGGACCTGGTCGGCAGACACGAGAGCCTGCGCACCCTCTTCCCCGACCAGGACGGCACCCCGTATCAGCACATCCTCGCCGAGGAGAACGTGGAGCTCCCGCTCCGGGTCGTCCCGGCCGACGCCGCGACGTTGCCGGCCGTGCTCGCCGAGGAGTCCGCCCAGGTCTTCCACCTCGCGGTGGACCTGCCGATCCGGGCCCGGCTGATAGCCCTCGGCGAGCAGGAGCATGTCCTGCTCATCGTGATGCACCACATCGTGTCGGACGGCGGCTCGACGGCGCCGCTGCTCCAGGACCTCGCCACCGCCTATGAGGCACGAGCCAGGGGCGCCGCCCCCGCGTGGGAGCCGCTCCCGGTCCAGTACGCCGACTACACCCTCTGGCAGCAGGAACTGCTCGGCGAGGGCGACGACCCGGACAGCGCCGGGGCGCGGCAACTGGACTTCTGGCGCAAGACGTTGACGGAGCTGCCGGAGGAGGCCACGCTTCCGGCCGACCGTCCACGCCCGGCCTCCGCCTCGTACACCGGCGCCACCTGCGACGTCCACCTGCCCGCCGAGACCCACATCGGCCTGACCCACCTCGCGCGGGAATCCGGCGCCACCCTGTTCATGGCGGTCCAGGCCGCCGTGGCGACCGCCCTGTCCCGCTCCGGCGCCGGCTCCGACATCCCGATCGGCTCCCCGGTGTCGGGCCGCATCGACGAGGCGCTCGACGGCCTGGTCGGCTTCTTCGTCAACACCCTGGTACTGCGCACCGACCTGAGCGGTGACCCGAGCTTCCGCGACCTGCTCTCCCGGGTACGCAGGACGGACCTGGCGGCCTGGGACAACCAGGACCTGCCCTTCGACCGGCTGGTAGAGGTGCTGAACCCCGAGCGCTCGGCCTCTCGCCACCCGCTCTTCCAGGTGATGCTCACCATGGGCGAGGCCGGGTCCGACGTCATCGGGTTCCCGGGGCTCGACGCCCGCACCGAGTACAGCGCCCTGCAGATCGCCAAGTTCGACCTGACGTTCGGCTTCGCCGAGCACCGCACCCGCGACGGCCGTCCGGACGGTCTGGACATCACCATCGAGTACGCCACCGACCTCTACGACGCCCGGACGATCGACGCCCTCATGGCCAGGCTGAACCGGCTGCTGGAAGCCGTGGTCACCTCGCCCGACACCCCGCTGTCCGTCCTCGACCTGCTCGGTGAACACGAGCGGCGACTGCTCCTGGAGGAGCGGAGCGGCACCGCCACCGGCACCTGCGACATTAGCCTGGCGGAACTGTTCGCCGCGCAGGCCGCCCGGACCCCGGACGCGACAGCGCTGGTGGACGAGGACCGCGCTCTGACGTTCGCCGAACTCGACGAGGTCACCAACCGGCTGGCCCACCACCTCATCAACGCCGGAGTCGGGCGGCACGACGTGGTCGCCGTCCTCATGGAGCGCTCGACCGACCTGCTCACCGCGCTGCTCGCCGTGGTCAAGGCCGGTGCCGTGTACGCCCCGCTGAACACCACCGACCCCGACAGCCGCCTCGTCCAGATCCTGTCCGACACCCGGGCACCGGTCGTCCTCACCGACCAGGCCCTCTCGGACCACCAGGTCGTTCTGGACGCCGACGCGCGGGTCATCGTGCTGGGCGACGCCACCGACCTGGCCGGGCTGCCCGCCACCGCCCCCACCCGGTCCATCCACCCCGACCAGCCGGTGTACGCGATGTTCACCTCGGGTTCGACGGGGGTGCCGAAGGGCGTCGCGGTCACCCACCGCAACGTCGCGGACCTGGCCGCGCAGACCATGTACGCCAACGGCAACCACCGGCGCGTGCTGTTCCACTCGCCGGCCGCCTTCGACGCGTCGACGTACGAGATCTGGGTGCCGTGGCTGAACGGCGGCACCGTCGTGGTGGCACCGCGCGGCCATCTCGCCCCCGCCGACTACCGACGGCTGCTCACCGAGCACCGGGTCACCGCCCTTTGGATGACCGCGGGTCTCTTCCGCGTCATGGCGGAGGAGGCGCCCGGGGCGTTCGCCGGGGTCCAAGAGGTGTGGGCCGGAGGAGACGTCGTCCCGCCCGAGGCGGTGCGCCGCGTCATGGACCACTGCCCGGACACCACAGTCGTCAACGGTTACGGACCGACCGAGACCACCACCTTCGCGACCACCCACCGCATCCACCGGCCGCTCGACTACGCGGGCGCCATCCCGATCGGTGCACCGCTCGACAACCACCGGCTCCACGTACTCGACGCCGCACTGCGGCTGGTTCCGCCGGGTGCCCCCGGTGAGCTGTACATCGCCGGCGCCGGGCTGGCGCAGGGCTATCTCAACCGCGCCTCGCTGACCGCCGACCGCTTCGTGGCCGACCCGTACGGCCCGGCCGGCACCCGGATGTACCGGACGGGTGACCTGGTCCGGTGGAACCTCGAAGGTTCCCTCGAATACCTGGGCCGTGCCGACCAGCAGGTCAAACTCCGCGGCTTCCGCATCGAACTCGGTGAGATCGAGAGCGCGTTGACCGGCCGGGAGGCGGTGGGGCAGGCGACCGTCGTGGTCCGCGAGGACCGGCCCGGTGACAAGCGGCTCGCCGCCTACCTCGTCGCCGCCGAAGGCGCCAGGATCGACACCGACGCGGTGCACCGCGAGATCTCCGGCGCACTGCCCGAGTACATGGTCCCGTCCGCCTTCGTCGTACTGGACGAGATCCCGCTCACGACCAACGGCAAGGTCGACCGTCGCGCCCTGCCCGCACCCCAGCAACTCGCCGACACCGGCGGCCGTGCGCCCCGCACGCCCGCCGAGGAAGTACTGTGCGGCCTCTTCGCGGCCGTGCTCGGACTGCCGTCGGTCACCACCGACGACCACTTCTTCCGGCGCGGCGGGCACTCCCTGCTCGCCACCCGCCTCATCAGCCGCATCCGGGCGGTGTGGGAAACCGAGATCACCATCCGGGACCTGTTCCAGTACGCCACGGTCGCGCAGCTGGCCGAGCGGATCGCGGCCGAGGGCAGTGGGGAACGGCGGCCGGCGCTGACGGCCGAGGAGCGGCCGGAGATCGTCCCGCTGTCGTCCGCGCAGCAGCGGCTCTGGTTCCTCGACCAGATGGAGGGCCCGTCCGCCACCTACAACATCCCCCTCGCCCTGCGCCTCAAGGGCCCCCTCGACCACCAGGCGCTCCAGCTCTCCCTCACCGACGTAACCACCCGCCACGAAGGCCTGCGCACCGTCTTCCCCACCCATGAGGGCACCCCTCACCAGCACATCCTGCCCCCGACCACCACCGAACTGCCCCTGGTCGCCACCACCGAGGAGGAACTCACCGGGCGGTTGGCCGACCTGGCCGGCCAGACCTTCGACCTGGCATCCGAACTCCCCGTCCGGGCCCAGCTGCTGAGGCTCGGCGCCGAGGACCACGTCCTCATGCTGGTGATCCACCACATCGCCTCCGACGGCTGGTCCAACGGCCCCCTCTTCCGCGACCTGGCCACCGCCTACGCCGCCCGCACCGAGGGCACCGCCCCCGCGTGGGAGCCGCTGCCGGTCCAGTACGCCGACTACTCCCTCTGGCAGCAGCGAATCCTGGAGCGGGACGAGGACCGCCAGCTCGACCACTGGCGCGGGGTGCTGGCCGACCTGCCGGAGGAAGCCACCCTGCCCGCCGACCACGCCCGCCCCGCCGTCGCCTCCAACCGGGGCCGCACACACGCCGTGCACTGCCCCGCCCAACTGCACACCGCCCTGATGTCGCTGGCCCAGGACACCGGGACCACCCTGTTCATGGTGGCCCAGGCGGCCGTGGCGACCCTGCTGTCCCGCTCCGGCGCCGGGCACGACATCCCACTCGGCTCACCCGTCGCCGGCCGCACCGACCAGAAGCTCGACGACCTCGTCGGCTTCTTCGTCAACACCCTCGTCCTGCGCACCGACACCAGCGGCGACCCGAGCTTCCGCGAACTGCTCACCCGCGTCAGGGAGACCGACCTCGCCGCCTGGAGCCACCAGGACCTGCCGTTCGACCGGCTGGTCGAAGCCCTCAACCCCGAGCGCACCACCGCCCGGCACCCCCTCTTCCAGGTCATGCTCACCGTCGGCGACACCAGCGACGAAGCGCCCCGGCTCGCCGGGCTGGAGAGCGAGTTCGCCATCCCGCCGGTCTCCGTCGCGAAGTTCGACCTCACCTTCGCGTTCGCCGAGAACCGCGCCGCCGACGGCCGGCCCGACGGCCTCGACATCATGATCGAGTACACCACCGACCTGTACGACGCACGCACCGTCGAGGCCGCCGCGGACCGCCTGGTACGGCTCCTCACCGGAGCGGTCGCCACCCCCGATCTGCCCCTCGCGGAGCTGGAGATGGTGTCCGGGCCGGAGCGGGCGCGGCTGCGGGAGTGGAGCGGCGCCCGGACCTCGGCGCCCGGACTCGGGCTCGACGCGTTGTTCACGGCGCAGGCCGCCCGCAGCCCGCACCAGGTGGCGCTGATCCACGAGGAACAGCAGGTGACGTACGAGGAGCTGGACATCTGGTCCAACCGGCTGGCCCGCCACCTGACCGCCCGCGGCGTCACCCCGGGCAGT
The DNA here is from genome assembly GCF_044765565.1 of Streptomyces sp. NPDC102437. Lineage (NCBI taxonomy): Bacteria > Bacillati > Actinomycetota > Actinomycetes > Kitasatosporales > Streptomycetaceae > Streptomyces > Streptomyces sp. NPDC102437. The sequence continues at coordinate 5,180 of NZ_JBIWKI010000074.1, forward strand.
ATCGTCGCCATCCACCTGGAGCGGTCCCCGCAGCTCATCGCCGCACTGCTCGCCGCCCTGAAGGCCGGGGCCGGATACACCCTGCTCGACCCGCAGTTCCCGGCCGACCGGCTGAACACCGTACTCGGGCAGACCGGCCCGGCGGCGCTGGTCACCCAGGCCCACCTGACCGCCCTGACGACCACGGCCACCCTGATCGACCTCACCGCGGAGATACCCGCGATCACCACCCTGCCGGGCACACCCGTGGAGACGGGCGGGCACCCGGAGTCCATCGCCTGCGTGATGTTCACCTCCGGATCGACCGGCGTCCCCAAGGGCGTCGCGGCCTCGCACCGGGCGCTGGCCGCCACGTTCATCGGCCCCGACTACCTGGACTTCGGCCCCGGGCAGACCTGTCTGCAGAGCTCGCCGGTGTCCTGGGACGCCTTCGCCCTGGAGGTCTTCGGACCGCTCCTGCACGGCGGCGTCTGCGTCCTCCAGCCCGGCCAGCACACCGACCCGCACCAGATCGCGGAGCTGGTGGAGCGGCACGCCATCACCACCCTGCAGATGTCGGCGAGCCTGTTCAACCACATGCTCGACGAGCACCCGGCGGTCTTCTCCCGGATCAAGGAGGCCATGACCGCCGGTGAGGCGGCCTCGCCCGCCCACACCGCCAAGGCACTGGCCGACCACCCCCACCTCCACCTCGTCAACGGCTACGGACCGGCCGAGAGCATGGGCTTCACCACCACCCACACCCTCACCGGACCGGCGCCCGCCATCCCGATCGGACGGCCGATCGCCGGCAAGCACGCCTACGTCCTGGACGAGAACCTCCGGATGCTGCCACCGGGCGTCCCCGGCGAGCTCTACGTGGCCGGACACGGCCTCGCCCATGGCTACATCGGACAGCCCGCACTGAGCGCCGAACGGTTCGTCGCCGACCCCCACGGCGCCCCCGGCTCGCGGATGTACCGGACCGGCGACCTGGCCCGCTGGAGCCAGGACGGCGCGCTGGAGTATTTCGGCCGGGCCGACCAGCAGATCAAGCTGCGGGGATTCCGCATCGAGCCGGGTGAGATCGAATCGGCGCTGCTGCGGCACTCCACCCTCGCCCAGGTGACGGTGCTGATCCGCGAGGACCGGCCCGGCGACAAACGGCTGGTGGCGTACGTGGTGCCCACCGAAGGCAGTCGGCCGGACCTTCCCGAGCTGCGCCGGCACGCGGTCGCGGCCCTGCCCGAGTACATGGTTCCGGCCACGTTCGTGCCGCTGGAGGCGCTGCCCCTGACGGTCAACGGCAAGCTCGACCGCCGGGCACTGCCCGAACCGCCGCAGGCCGACACCGCCGGTGGCCGTGAGCCCCGCACCCCGGCGGAGGAAGTGCTCTGCGGTCTCTTCGCGGACGTGCTGGGGCTGACCTCGGTCACCATCGACGACCACTTCTTCCAACTGGGCGGCCACTCGCTGCTCGCGACCCGGCTGATCGGCCGGATCCGCTCCATCTGGGACACCCGCGTCACCATCCGGGACCTGTTCCAGTACCCGACCCCCGTACTGCTCGCAGAACACATCGCCACGAACACGGGCGGCGACCCGATGGAGACGCTGCTGCCGATCCGGGCCGCGTCCGCCACCGACACAGGGGCCCCGCTGTTCTGCGTCCACGCGGTCTCCGGGATGAGCTGGTCGTACGCCGGACTGCTCCGGCACATCGGCGGTCGGCGGCCGCTGATCGGGCTGCAGGCGAAGGAGTTGACCAGTCCGTCGGACCGGCCGGCCGGCATCGAGGAGATGGCGGACGGCTACGTGGCCGAGATCCGCTCGGTCCAGCCGCACGGCCCGTACCACCTGATCGGCTGGTCGTTCGGCGGACTGGTCGCCCACGCGATCGCGGCCGGACTGGAGGCGCAGGGCGAGGAGGTGGCCCTGCTGGCGCTGCTCGACTCCTATCCGCTGCCCGACGGATTCCGGCCACCCGCCATCACCGGGCGGGAGGTGCTGACCGCCCTGCTCGGCGGCCGCGGCGCCGAAATCGACGTACGCTGCGCCGACACCGCCCCGGACGCCGGGGAGCTGGCCGCCGTGCTGCGCGCCGAGGACGCGATCCTGGGCGCCCTGGACCCGGACCAGGCCGCGGCGGTCGTGACCGCCACGGCGGGCAATCTGGAGATGCGCTACCGGTACGTGCCCCGGCGGCGGTTCGGCGGCGACGCGGTGTTCTTCAACGCCGCCCGCACCCCCGCCGCGGCCGACGGCGCCGACGCCTGGGCACCCCATGTCACGGGCCGGGTCGAGGAGCACGACATCGACTGCGAGCACTGGGACATGACCACGGCCGAGCCACTGCGCGAGATCGGAAAGGTGCTGGCCGAGGAGTTGCGAGGAGCGCGCCACTGACTCAGAGCCACACCCGGGTGCCCGGGTCCGCCACGCCGGCGGACCCGGGCACCTTCGCGTGCGCAGCCGCCCCCGGGCCTCCAATTGCCCGCGGGCTGCCGCTCATGCCGCCGGGCGGCAGGTTCCGGCCTGCATAGCGTGAAGCCATCCGCAGGCCACGGCTCCCGGCGACAGAAAGTCAAGGAAATGGTTGATCATTCCGGCTGGCGTGTCGGGTTAGCTTCAGCCCCCGTCCACCACGGCGAGATCCTGCAAGGCGTGTTCACCGGCGACGGCGGGCTCACCCGAGGTCTCGTCACACTTCCCTGCACCATTCACGCGACCCGCGCGACCTTCATCCCCGCTCCCGGCGCCGAGGTCACCGTGACGCCGGACTGGAAGGGCAAGGCCCGGCGCGCGGCGGAACTCGCGGTACGCGCCGTGACGCCGCCGGGCGCCGAACTGCCGGGCGGTCACCTCGACCTCACCGGCGACGTACCGCTGTGCCGGGGCTTCGGCTCCTCCACGAGCGATGTGCTCGCGGCCATCTGGGCGGTGAAGGACGCCTTCGTCAGCCCGCTGCCGCCGCAGGACGTCGCCCGGATCGCGGTCCGCGCGGAGACCGCCTCCGACTCCCTCATGTTCGAGGAATCCACCGTCCTGTTCGCCCAGCGCGAGGGCACGGTCATCGAGGACTTCGGCTACCGGATGCCGGCCCTGCGGGTCCTCGGCTTCGGCTCACGCCCCGAGAGCGGCGGGCGGGGCGTGGACACACTGACCCTCTCGCCGGCCCGCTACGGGCAGGACGAGATCGACCTCTTCACCCGGCTGCAGGCCATGCTCCGGGAGGCCATCCAGATGAAGGACGTGGCCCTGCTCGGCTCCGTGGCCACGGCCAGCACGGAGATCAACCAGCGTCATCTGCCGATCCCGGACCTCGACCGCATCCGGGACATCGCGCGGACCACCGGGGCCGTCGGCGTACAGGCGGCACACAGCGGGGACATCGCCGGCCTCCTCTTCGACCGGGACGACCCCGAGGTCGAGGCGCGGACCGGCCTGGCCCAGGACCTCCTGCAAGAGCTCGGAATTCACGAGCAGTGGAACTACACAACGGGTGACTGACATGACGACGACGACCCTCCCCAAGGCTCACTCCTCGATCGTGGAGGCGACGGAGCTGCCACGCATCATCAAGGTGACGGACAACCTCTACGCGGCGGCCTTCAGCCTGATGAAGCTGCTGCCCGCCCGCTACATACTCGACCGCGCCGAGGCCGCCGGCCTGATCTCCCCGGGCACCCGGATCATCGAGACCTCCTCCGGCACCTTCGCCCTGGGTCTGGCCATGGTCTGCCGCCTGCGCGGCTACCCGCTGACCATCGTCGGCGACTCGGCGATCGACCGGGACCTGCGCACCCGGCTCGAAATGCTCGGCACGACGGTGGAGATCGTCGAGCACACCGGCCAGCCCGGCGGCATCCAGGGCGCCAGGCTCGCCCGCGTGGCCGAGCTGCGCCGGCAGCACCCGGACGCCTTCGTCCCCGGCCAGTACGACAACCCCGACAACCCGGGCGCGTACGGCATCGTCGCCGACCTGATCGGCAACACCGTCGGCACCGTGGACTGCCTGGTCGGCCCGGTCGGTTCGGGCGGCTCCACCGGTGGACTCGCCGCCGCGCTGCGCCAGACCGGCCCCGCACTGCATCTGGTCGGCGTCGACACCCAGGGCAGCATCATCTTCGGCAGCCCGGACGGACCCCGCATGCTGCGCGGGCTCGGCAGCAGCATCCACCCCGGCAACGTCAAGCACGCCGCGTACGACGAGGTCCACTGGGTCACGGCCCCCGAGGCCTTCCACGCCACCCACGAGCTCTACCGCGCACACGGCCTGTTCATGGGCCCGACCAGCGGCGCCTCCTTCCAGGTGGCGTCGTGGTGGGCCGAGCAGAACCCGGCGAGCACCGTCGTGATGGTGCTCCCCGACGAGGGCTACCGCTACCAGTCCACCGTCTACAACGACAACTGGCTGCGCGGGCAGGGGATCGTCCCCGCCCCTGCCACCGGCGGCCCGCTCACCGTCGAGCACCCGCTGGACGCCACCGCCGCCTGGTCCAGGCTGCTGTGGGCCCGCCGCGGCTTCGACGACGTGGTGATGCCGGGGGTCGGCTCATGAGCGAGCGCCTGCTGCTCCTGGTGGAGAGCAACACCACCGGTACGGGACGGCTGTTCGCCAGGCGCGCGGCCGAGCTGGGTGTGGTGCCCGTGCTGCTGTGCGCGGACCCGGACCGCTACCCGTACGCCGCCGAGGACCGGCTGCGGACCGTCGTCGTGGACACCTGTGACGAGACCGCGCTGTGGGCGGCCGTCCGTGCTTTGGAGGACGGCGCCACCATCGCGGGCGTCCTGACCAGCTCCGAGTACTACGTGCCGACCGCCGCCGCCCTCGCGTACCGGCTCGGACTGCCCGGCCCCTCGGCCGAAGCCGTCCGTGCCTGCCGCGACAAGGCCGAACAGCGCCGGATGCTCACCGACGCGGGCGTCGGATCGCCGGACTTCGCCGTCGTCGGCGAGGTCGCCGAGGCACTCGCCGCGGCCCGCTCCATCGGACTGCCCGTGGTGGTCAAACCGGTGCAGGGGTCGGGGAGTCTGGGCGTACGGCTCTGCACCGACCTCGACCAGGTCGCCGAGCACGCCGCGACGCTGCTCGCCGCCACCGTCAACGAACGGGGCATCGCCGCACCGAGCCGGATCCTGGTCGAGGAGTACCTGACCGGCCCGGAGTACTCCGTCGAGGTGTTCGCCACCGACGCCGTCGTCACCGTCGCCAAGCACGTCGGCGCGCTGCCGGTCTTCGTCGAGATCGGCCACGACGTGCCGGCCGCCCTGCCCGGCGAACAGGAGATCGCCCTGCGCGAGTCCGCGGTACGCGCCGTGCGGGCGCTCGGCCTCGGCTGGGGAGCCGCCCATGTGGAGCTCCGTCTGACCGGACCCCGGACCGCCCAGGTCATCGAGGTCAATCCCAGGCTGGCCGGCGGAATGATCCCCGAACTGGTCCGCAGGGCCTGCGGGATCGACCTGGTCCGCGCCCAGGTGCTGGCCGCCCTCGGCACCGTTCCCGAGCTGGAACGCACCGGATACGCCCGCGCCTCGATCCGCTTCCTCACCGCGGAACAGGACGGCATCGTCGCCCGTTCCGCCGCTCTGGCCGAAGCCGCGGCAAGGGCCCGCACGGTCCCGGGCGCCGTCGAGGCGGTGCTCTACCGGGCCCCGGGCGAACCCGTCGGTCCCGCCGAGGACTTCCGGGGCCGCGTCGGCCACGCCATCGCCGTCGCCGACCGCTCGGTACGGGCGGCCGAGGCCGCAGACCGGGCCGTGGCGCTGCTCGGCGAGGCCGTGACCTACGCGGACCTGCACACACAGGAGGCATTCGCATGACCGCAGCGACGGCACACGGCGTCGACACCGGCCGGCTCAAGGCCGCGCTCGACGCCGAGGCGCACCGCATCGTCTACGACCAGTACCTGCCGGACACCGCGGACGGGCTCGGCGAGGAGCTGCGCTGCATCAGCGAGGTCGACCGCGCCCACCTGATCATGCTCACCGAGCGCGGAATCGTGGATGCCGACCGGGCCGCCGCCCTGCTGCGCGCCGTCGAGGAACTGCGCGGACAGGACTTCGCACCGGTCAGGGCCACCCCGATGCCGCGCGGCGTCTACCTGGCGTACGAGGGCCACCTCATCGGGAAGCTGGGCGAGGTGACCGGCGGCATCCTGCACACCGGCCGGTCCCGCAACGACCTCAACGCCACCACCACCCGGCTGAAGACACGCGGCCCCTACCTGGCCCTGCTCGACGCGGTCGACCGGCTGGCCGGGGTGCTCCTGGCGAAGGCCGAGGAGTACCGCGACGTGATCATGCCGGCCTACACCCACGGCCAGCCGGCCGTGCCGATCAGCTACGGCCACTACCTCGCCGGAGTCGCCGGCGCGGTGCTGCGCGCGTACGAGTCGCTGCTGGACGCCGGACGCCAGATCGACGTCAACCCGCTGGGCGCCGGCGCGATCGGCGGGACGTCCGTCCCCATCGATCCCGGGCGCACCGCACAACTGCTCGGCTTCGGCTCCGCCGCCCCCAACTCCGTCGACGCGGTGGCCTCCCGGGACTTCGTGCTGGACCTGCTGTCCGCCTCCGCCGTACTCGGTGTCGCGCTGGCCCGCGCCGGGCGGGACCTGAGCACCTGGACCTCGGAGGAGTTCGGGCTGCTGAGGGTGGGCGACACTCTCGTCGGATCCAGCTCGATGATGCCGCAGAAGCGCAACCCGTTCCTGCTCGAACACATCCAGGGCAGGTCCACCGCGAGCCTCGGCGCCTTCGTCGGCGCGGCGTCCGCGATGACCACCGGCGGCTACACCAACGCCATCGCCGTCGGCACCGAGGCCGTACGGCACCTCTGGCCCGGACTGAGCAGCACCACCGACGCGGTGACGCTGCTGAGCCTGGTGGTGGCGGGCACCGAACCGGAACGCGAACGCATGACGGAGCGGGCCGTGGACGGCTTCACCTCGGCCACGTACCTGGCGGAACGGCTCGTCCTGGACGGGACACCGTTCCGGGCCGCGCACCACCTGGTCGGAGAGACCGTGCTCGGCGCCCTGGAATCCGGCCGTTCGCTGGTGGACGCGGCCCGCTTCGCCGCCGTCGACGACGGCGGGCTGGCCCCCGACCGGGTGGCCGCGGCGTGCGCCCACGGCGGCGGACCCGGCTCCACGGCCGACGGGATCCGCGCCCTGAACGCCCGACGGGACGCCCTCAGGGCCGAGTCGGCCGAGCGGCGCACCCGCTGGTCCGACGCAGGCGCGCTGCTCTCACGGGCCGTGGCCGAGGCGGTGGCATCGTGTCTGCCCGCCTGACCGAACGGGCACCGGGCAAGGAGCACCGGCCGCCGCCGCGCGGCGGACTGCGCCGCCACCATGACTTCCGGCTGCTGTGGCTCGGCGAGACGACCAACCGCGTCGGCATCAACATCACCGGGGTCGCCATGCCCCTGGTGGCCGTGGTGACGCTCGACGCGAGCACGCTCTGGGTGAGCGCGCTTGCGGCCGCCCCCTGGCTGCCCTGGCTGCTCATCGGCCTGCCTGCCGGTGCCTGGGTCGACCGGATGCGACGCCGGCCGATCATGCTGATCTGCAACGTGGTCCCGCTGGTGCTGCTCGCCAGTGTTCCGGTGGCGGGCTGGCTCGGGGTCCTGACGATGACCCAACTGCTGGCCGTGGCACTGATCAACGGCTTCGCCGCGGTGTTCTTCGGGATCTCGTACAAGGTCTACCTGCCCTCCATCGTCGTACCCGAGGACCTCCAGGAGGCCAACGCCAAGCTTCAGGGCAGCGAGTCGGTGGCCCAGGTCGCGGGGCTGGGCGGCGGTGGCCTGCTAGCCCAGGCCTTCGGCGCCGCCTCCGGGCTCCTCGTCAACTCGGCGACGTTCCTCGTCTCCGGGCTGTGCCTGCTCGGCATCCGGAGCAAGGAACCGCTCCCGGAGAAACCCGAGCGGCACCGGGCCCTGCGACAGGACATCAAGGAGGGCCTGCACTACACCTTCAAGGACCCCTACCTGCGCGTCCTCACCCTGTACGGCACCGCCACCAACCTGCTGCTGACGGCCGAGGCGGCGATCCTGCCGGTCTTCATCATCCGTGAGCTCGGGGTGCCCGAAGGTGCGACCGGCTGGCTCCTCGCGTCGAGCAGCATCGGCGGGATCCTCGGAGCCACCACCGCGAAACGCCTGATCGCACGGTTCGGATCGGCCCGCGGACTGCTGGTCGCCACCATCGCCAGCGCCCCGTTCGCCCTGCTCATCCCGCTGACACGGATGGACTGGACCCTGTCCGCACTGGTGGTCGGGAGCGCGGTCCTCTCGCTCGGCGTCGTACTCGCCAACGTGATCCAGGGGGCGTTCCGCCAGCGCTACTGTCCGCCCCAGCTGCTCGGCCGCGTCTCCGCCAGTGTCTCGGTCGCGAACTTCGGCGCCATTCCCTTCGGTTCACTGCTCGGCGGGATCCTCGGCACCGCCCTCGGTCTGCGGCCCACCCTGTGGCTGCTCACCGCGGGACTCGCCCTGACACCGCTGCTCCTCCTGATCGGGCCGCTGCGCCGAAGGCGGGACCTCCCGGTCGCGCCGGCCACGCCGTGAGACCCGACTCGCCTGTCACTCTCGTACGAACAGGAGAGACCCCGTGGAACAAACCCTGCCGTGGGTCGTCCGTGAGCTGCCACCCCCTGGCTCGCTCGACCTCTGGCTCCTGAGGGTCTCGGATGTCCCCCTCGGCATCCTGGACGAACAGGTACTCGACGCGACCGAGCGTCAACGTGCCGCCACCCTCATGCACGCCGCCGACCGGAGCCGGTTCACGGCCGCGCATGTCGCCCTTCGCCGGCTGCTCGGCTCGTACCTGAGCCTGCGCCCCGAGGACGTCCACCTCGGCCGGGACACCTGCCCCTGCTGCGGCGGACCGCACGGCCGGCCCACCGTGCTCGACGCCGACGACCGGCTGTTCTTCTCGCTGTCCCACCGCGGCGACCTCGCCGTCGTCGGAACCGCGGCGGCCCCCATCGGGGTCGATGTGGAACTGGTGCCGGACGAGGACGGCACCGCCGACCTCGCGGCGATGCTGCACGTGGACGAGCAGGCCGAACTGGCGGCGCTGAGCCCGCCGGCCCGGCCCCGGGCCCTGGCCCGGCTGTGGACCCGGAAGGAGGCCTACCTCAAGGGTCTCGGCACGGGCCTGGGACGCGACCCCGCGCTCGACTACGTCGGCTCGGGGCGCCCCGAAGGGCCGTACCCGCCGTCCGGCTGGACCCTGCTCGACGTACCGGTGGACCGGGGCTACGCGGCGGCGGTGGCGGTACGCGGCGAGCTGACCGTGGAAGGACCGCTCGTCCGCAGGCTCGCCGGCCTCGATCTCGTACGGCACGACTGCGACGCCCTCCAGACAGCGAGAACCCCGCCCTGACCACCCATCGAGTCCGCCGGGTGCACCGTTTCGGTGATCACCCGGCGGCGGGCACGCACCACCCGGCCGCTCCCGCCGCGGCTGCCGATCACCGATACGTCCTCGCCAACACTCCTACGGACTTTTGGAACTGACGATGTCAAACGCTGTGCAGCAGGCCCCCGCGGCCCTCCTCCCGCAAGGGCTGCCCCGTACCACCGGGCAGCCCGACACCGGCGCCGAGCACGTGACGGGCGCCCAGTCCCTCATCCGCTCGCTCGAAGAGGCCGGCGCGGAAACCGTGTTCGGCATTCCCGGCGGATCGATCCTGCCCGCCTACGACCCGATGATGGACTCGACCCGGGTCCGTCATGTGCTGGTCCGCCACGAGCAGGGCGCCGGACACGCGGCCACCGGCTACGCACAGGCCACCGGCAAGGTGGCGGTCTGCATGGCGACCTCGGGACCGGGCGCCACCAACCTGGTCACCCCGATCGCGGACGCGCACATGGACTCGGTGCCGCTGGTCGCCATCACCGGCCAGGTCTCCTCCGCGGCGATCGGCACGGACGCCTTCCAGGAGGCGGACATCGTCGGCATCACCATGCCGATCACCAAGCACAACTTCCTGGTCACGAACGCCGACGACATCCCGCGCACGGTCGCCGAGGCCTTCCGCATCGCCGCGACCGGCCGCCCCGGACCGGTGCTCATCGACATCACCAAGGACGCTCTCCAGGCGACCACCACCTTCCGCTGGCCGGCCAGGACGGACCTGCCCGGCTACCGCCCGGTCACCAAGCCGCACGCCAAGCAGATCCGCGAGGCCGCCCGCCTCATCAGCACGTCGAGCCGCCCGGTCCTCTACGTCGGCGGCGGGGTGCTCAAGGCACGGGCCACGGCCGAACTGCGCACCCTGGCCGAACTGACCGGGGCCCCCGTGGTCACCACCCTGATGGCGCTGGGCGCCTTCCCCGGCAGCCACCCGCAGCACGTGGGGATGCCGGGCATGCACGGGGACGTCGCAGCGGTCGCCGCACTCCAGAAGGCCGACCTGATCGTCGCCCTCGGGGCCCGCTTCGACGACCGCGTAACCGGCAGGCTGGACGGCTTCGCCCCGCACGCCAAGGTCGTCCACGCAGACATCGACCCCGCCGAGATCTCCAAGAACCGTCTCGCCGACGTGCCGATCGTCGGCGACGCCCGCGAGGTCCTGCTCGCCCTGGTCCAGGCCGTCAGGGCCGAGCACACCGAGGGCCGTGCCGGCGACTACGACGCCTGGTGGCGGGAGCTGAACCACTGGCGGGCCACCTACCGGCGCGGCTACGAACTGCCTGCCGACCTGGGACTCCTCTCCCCACAGCAGGTCATCGAACGGATCGGCCAACTGGCCCCGGAAGGAACGCTGTTCGCCTCCGGTGTGGGGCAGCACCAGATGTGGGCGGCGCAGTTCCTCCCGCACGAGGAACCGGGCACCTGGTTCAACTCGGGCGGCGCCGGAACGATGGGGTACGCGGTCCCGGCCGCGATGGGTGCCAAGGCCGGCATGCCCGACCGCACCGTCTGGGCGATCGACGGCGACGGCTGCTTCCAGATGACCAACCAGGAACTCGTCACCTGCGCGCTCAACAACATCCCGATCAAGGTCGCGATCATCAACAACGGCGCGCTCGGGATGGTCCGCCAGTGGCAGAACCTGTTCTACGGTGCGCGGTTCTCCAACACCGTGCTGCACGACGGCGCCACCAACGCCACCACCGGATCGACCCGCGGAGTGGGATCCGCCACCCATCACGGCACCCGGGTCCCGGACTTCGTACAGCTCTCCGAGGCGATGGGCTGTGTGGGCCTGCGCTGCGAGAACCCCTACGAGCTCGACGCGATCATCGACAAGGCCAACGCGATCAACGACCGCCCCGTCGTGGTGGACTTCATCGTCCACGAGGACGCGATGGTGTGGCCGATGGTCCCTGCCGGCACCTCCAACGACGACATCATGGCCGCACGCGACGTACGCCCCGACTTCGGCGACTACGCGGACGACTGAGAGGACCCTCTGACATGTCCCAGCACACGCTCTCCGTCCTGGTCGAGGACACGCCCGGCATCCTCGCCCGTGTCGCCGCCCTGTTCTCGCGCCGCGGCTTCAACATCGACTCGCTCGCGGTCGGCACCACCGAACACCCCGAGCTGTCCCGCATCACCATCGTCGTCAGGGTCGACCACGAACTGGCCCTGGAGCAGGTGACCAAGCAGCTCAACAAGCTGGTCAACGTCCTCAAGATCGTCGAGCTGGAGGCGGACTGTGCCGTCCAGCGCGAACTGGTCCTGGTGAAGGTGAGCGCCGGCCACGGCACCCGGTCCCAGATCATCCAGATCGCCGAACTGTTCCGCGCGAGAACCGTCGACGTCTCGCCCGACGCCGTCACCCTCGAAGCGACCGGCTCCGGCGACAAGCTCGACGCGATGCTCCGGATGCTCGCCACCTTCGGCATCAAGGAGCTCGTCCAGTCCGGCGCGATCGCGATCGGCCGCGGCTCCCGCGCCCTGGCCGACCGCTCCGCCCGCGAGGCCCGTCCGATCCGCCTGACCCCGGCCGCCACCGAGGCGCAGAGCGCATAGCCCGTGTCCGTCAAGTCCTGTCCGAACACCCTCACGTTCCAGCAATCAAGGAGAATCCCAGTGGCCGAGCTGTTCTACGACGACGATGCCGACCTGTCCATCATCCAGGGCCGTAAGGTCGCGGTCATCGGCTATGGCAGCCAGGGTCACG
>NZ_JBIWKI010000075.1:0-16095 GCF_044765565.1 Streptomyces sp. NPDC102437
CGCAGGATCCAGCTCCGGCCCCACCTGATCAACGGCTGCCTCACCGCCACCGGTCTGACCCTCGTACCACCGACTCCACCCTGAAAACCTCAGTAGTGACCTCCAGTGCCCGTTCCAGGGCCGGGAACATGGACAGCAGGGTGCCGCGCAGGCGGTTCACGGCGCGGGTTCGGTCCTCGACCAGGTCGGCCCGACGCCCGGTGAGCAGCCGCAGTTCGATTGCGGCTTCGTCGCCGGGACGGATGGGGCGCAGGTCGCGGCGCATCCTGGCCTGGTCGGCGATCACGTAGGCATCGCGGGCGTCGGTCTTGCCTTCGCCGCGGTAGGCATCCGATGCCCGGTTCACCAGCCGGCCGGGGATGTAGAGGACCTCCTGGCCGTGGTTGATCAGCAGGGCCAGCAGCAGCGCGGGCTCTCCGCCAGTCATGTCGATGGCCCAGGTGACCTCCTCACCGTTGGCCAGGTCCAGGACGTCGCCGATCAGCTTCAGCAGCTCCGGCTCGTCGTTAGGCACCCGGCGCGACAGCAGGGTCTTGCCGTCAGCGTTCAAGGCCAGGCCGTGATGGTGGCCCTTGCCGCTGTCGATGCCCGCCCATATCCGGCTCATCGTGCTCCTGACGTTCGTGTTCGTGCTGTTCGTACCACGGACGACCTCGCCGGCATTGCTCTACTCAGCGACAGGTTCGCACTTCCTAATCGGCGGCCGAGTCGTCGTGGGGTGTCGGGCGGCGAAGCGAGCGAAGCCACGAAGCGGCAGCGGCCTGATAGCCACACCCGACACCCCTGGGCGCCCTCACCCTACGAATGGGAGGACCAACCCGGTCACGAAGGTAGAGCGGCCTGAGCTGCCCTGGCCCTTTCGTCCAGGCCGCCGTCCGGCGGCCTGATCCCCTGACCGTATGACTCCGCTGAGCTCGCTGTAGTGCGGGCCGGCATGTTGGAAAGGAGCACCCTCATGGTGCACGCTCAGTTCGACCCTGCCGCCCGGCGGGCCCTGGCCGCTGTGGTTGTCGAGGCCAAGACGCGCAAGGACCTGACCTGGCAGGAGATCGCCGACGCCAGCGGCCTGTCGGTCGCCTTCACCACCGCCGCGCTTCTGGGTCAGCATCCCCTGCCGGAGGCCGCCGCCAGGGCGGTCGCCGAACTGCTGGAACTGGATGAGGACGCGGCCGTACTGCTTCAGGCCATCCCGACCCGGGGATCCATTCCCGGCGGCGTCCCGACCGACCCGACGATCTACCGCTTCTACGAGATCGTCCAGATCTACGGCACCACGCTCAAGGCCCTGGTCCACGAGCAGTTCGGCGACGGCATCATCAGCGCGATTAACTTCAAGCTCGACGTCAAGAAGGTCGCCGACCCCGAGGGCGGCGAGCGCGCGGTGATCACCCTGGACGGCAAGTACCTGCCCACCAAGCCCTTCTGACCCCAGCCGTCCGCCGTGCCGGCGGCCGCTGCCGATAGGGCGCCTGGGTCGGCACGCCGATTCGCTTCGGGCGACCAGGGCCACCATGACAGGGCTCCCCCGCCGCTTCCCACGCCCCCCAGCACGACATGGGGTCGCGGTGAGGCGGCGGGGCCTTGCGCTCACTTGGGCCATGGGATCAGTCAGAACGACGTCAGAGTGCGGCGTCCAGTTGGCCGAGGCGGGCGGTGAGCCTGAGATTTTCGCTGTAGTCGACGGGGCAGGCGATGATGGAGACTCCGGGGTCGTCCAGGGCTGTTCGCAGCGTGGGCAGCAGTTCCTCCGCGTCGGCAATCCGGTATCCCGTGGCTCCGAAGCTCTCCGCGTAGCGGACGATGTCGGGATTGCCGAAGGCGGTGGCGTCGTGTTCGCCCAGCGTCAGGTCCATCTTCCACTCGATGAGCCCGTAGCCGTTGTCCTCCCAGATCAGCACGGTAAGCGGGATGGCTTCGCGGACGGCAGTTTCGATCTCCTGGGAGTGCATGAGGAACGAACCGTCGCCGACCGCGGCCAGCACCTTGACGTCCGGTTCGGCCAGAGCCACGGCGAGCGCTCCGGGCAGTGCGAAACCCATTGCGGACAGGCCGTTGGAGATCAGGCAGGTGTTGGGCGCGTACGTGGGGTACAGCCGCGCCATCCACATCTTCAGGGCGCCGGTGTCGACGAGTACGACATCGTCGCGCCCCAGAGCGGCACGGGTGTCGGCAACGATGCGCTGCGGTGCGAGCGGGTACCGGCCGTCGGCACGTCCGCGATCCAGCTCGGCTTGCACCATTTCGCGGCACCTGGCCGGGGCCGGCCCGCGGAAGCGGTCGGCGACGGCGGCCGACAGCGCGTCCAGGGACTGCGAGATGTCGCCGATGATGCCAAGGTCGATCGAGTAGTGCGCGTCGACCTCAGCGGGGATGCGGTGAACGTGGATGATTTTCTTGTCGCGTTGGGGGTTGATCCGGGCGGGGTCGAACTCCTGCAGTTCATAGCCGACGGCGATGATCAGGTCGGCCGCGTCGAAACCGAAGTTGGTGTAGTCGCGGCGCATGAAGCCGATCGAGCCCATGGAGTTGATGAGGTCGTCAGCAATGACTCCCTTGCCATGGAAGGTGGTTGCCACCGGCAGTCCGAGGGAGCCGGCGAAAGCGGTGAGCGATGTGGCCGCGGCGTTGCGGGCGGCGCCGTGGCCGGCCAGCACGATGGGGTGGCGAGCGTTGTGCAGGAGTGCTGCGGCGCGGGCGATCTGGCCCGGCGACGGTGCCTCGGCGCGCACCACGTAGCGAGGCAGCGGTTGCAGCTCGGCGGCGGCGGGCGCGGCGTCGACGTCCTCGGGTACCGCCAGGTACACCGCGCCGGGCCGCTCGGTTTCGGCGGTCTTAAACGCGCGGCGCAGCATTTCGGGGATCGCCCCGGCGCTGGGGACGCTGGCCGACCACTTGGTGATGGGCGCGAACATGTTGACCAGGTCAACGAACTGGTGGGTTTCCTTGTAGTTGCGGTTGTGGCCGACCTGTGCTGACAGGGCAACCAAGGGGGTGCTGTTGGTCATGGCGTCGGCGACACCGAGCTGAAGGTTGATGGCTCCCGGGCCGAGCGTTGCCGAGACGACCCCTGCCGTACCGGTGACCCGGCCGTACATCTCGGCCATGAACGAGGCGGCCTGTTCGTGGCGGGTCAGGATGTATCGGATGCCGGAGCGTGCCAGGGCGAAGGTCAGGTGAAGGTTCTCCTCGCCGGGAAGGCCGAAGATGACGCGGACACCTTCGTTCTCCAGGCAGCGGACCAGCAGTTCCGCTGCGCTGTGCCGATCTCGGTCTGAGAATTCGCTGGGCCCGGTCATGGCACGCCTTCCTTGCCGGGGTCCATATCCAAGCTACGCCTCCCTCCGGGTCCGGACCCATCGCAGTCGCGTGGGCCACCGCGTCGGCTGGCCGGGGGCACTCCGAGTCCGTCACACCGTGATCACCGGCGCCTAGAGCATGGCGCGCGGGGTGGCCGATGCGAGGACGGCGCTGCCCTGCGTTCTGGTAGCTGTGGACCACCATGCTCGTCAAACCGACTCGGCGGCTTCGTAGTGGTCCTCCTGTCGCACTATCTGACGCTGGAACGGGGCGGCTCGGCATCTTTCGCCGGTTTCGTCACAGCGGTCTACGGCGCCGCCGACACCGTGGCGCGGTCGTCGGTGGCGTGCTCGCGGACCGCCTGGGCAGGCGGGGTGTCCCTGTTGGCCTGGCCGATGGGATCGCCGAACTCGTCGCCGAGGTAGGTACGTTGTGGCACAAGCTGCACCATGGCAGGCTTCCCGTCGCCGCCATACGGACCTGGAATGGGAGCTCATCGAGCGCTGCCTGCAGATCGGCAGGTTCGCCCCTGTACCTCAAGCGGTCACCGCGGCAGTTCGAGGGGTTGCTCTGGCGGTGAAGGACGGCGGCAGTGGCGGGAGATGCCGGGCGAGCTCGGTGCCTGGCCGACCGTCCACAACCGATTCCGGCAATGGAGAGACGCCGACGTCCTCGAAGCCAGCTGGAGGGGCTGATCACTGAGGCCGCGAAGCGGGGTGAGGTGGACTGGTCCCTGGTCACTGGTGCGACGAGGACGGGAAGCCGCCCAGGAGGACCCGCTTCGGTGTGCCAGGCTCACCGGCGTCTTGGGACGTGCGGTGGTTTCAGGCGAGGGGAAGGTCGTGCCCGGGGCCGCGCTCGCTGTCGGGGCGGGGGCCGAAGTAGCGGCGGTCTTCCTCGCTGATGGGCAGGTCGTTGATGCTGGCCTCGCGGCGGCGCAGCAGACCGTTGTCGGCGAACTCCCACAGTTCGTTGCCGTAGGAGCGGAACCACTGGCCTTCGGCGTTGTGCCACTCGTACTGGAAGCGGACGGCCATCCGGTTGCCACGGAAGCCCCACAGGCTCTTGCGCAGAACGTAGTCGAGTTCGTGTTCCCACTTGTTGGAGAGGAACTCGGTGATCTCTTCGCGGCCGGTGACGAGGGCATCGCGGCTACGCCAGGCGGAGTCCTCGGTGCAGGCGAGGGCGACCTGACGCGGGTCGCGGGTGTTCCAGGCGTCTTCGGCGGCTTGGACCTGGGCGAGGGCGCTGTCGATGTCGAACGGAGGGAAGAGCGGGCGGCTGTCGGTCATGGCGGGGCGGTCCTTCATTGTGCGGTGGGCTGGTCGGTCAGCGGCGGGTTGTCGGGGGCTGCGGTAACTGTGTCGGCCTGGAGCGGCAGCAGGCGGCCGGCCACGAGATGGCGGGGGGTGAAGTGGACGCGGCGGCCGGTGCGGTCGTCGTCGCCGGGGATGCCCGTGCGGGTCCATTCCAGGGCGGCCCGACCGGACAGGTGCAGGGTGTGGCCGGTGGTGAAGTCGCAGAAGAGCAGGGCGGCGGTGGGGTCGGTCTCGAGATTGCCGAGGGTGTTGAACATGTTGTTGCCCCGATAGTCGGGCCACCACAGTTGTCCGTCCTCGACGCGGACGAATCCGGGAGGACCGCCGCGGTGTGAGGCGTCGTTGCCGCGGGCGGGGTGGGTGGTGCCGATCAGGAAGGTGTCGGACCGGCGGATCAGGCCGATGTCGCTGGCGGCGAGGGTGTCGGCGCTGCGGACCGGCTCCCCGCGAGGGATACCGGCGGGCGTGGCGTGGAGTTGCCGGCTCTGGATGTACTGGGGGCAGTTGCCGTATGCCTGCTCCACGTCGATGCGCAGGCCGTCGCTCCCGGTGGCTGAGAGGGTGCCGTTGATCCGCAGGCGTCTGCGGGTGGCGTACTCGACCACGATCAGCCCGACCTGCTGGGCCGCCGGGAGATGATGCAGTGGGTCGCCTTCGGCGGGCAGTGCCCGCACGGCGAGGGCTGCCGACGAGGCGACCTGGAGGAACCCGGGCGGGCCGGTGAGCGGGGAGACCCACAGCGTGCCGTCCATAGCGCGGGCGGTGATCGCGGCGAAGGTCCGCTCGGCCAGGAATCGGGCCAAGCCGCCGCGCAGCTGGGCGGGGGCCAGCATGCCGGAGAGCCGTGCCGCGTCCCTGGCTACGCCTGCCTGACGCTGCACGGCCAGCTCGCCCTCGTGGAAGCCCACCGGGGTGCTACGCGCCGGGTCTGTCATCGTTCTTCCTTCCACGGGCGGTCGGGGGTGCCGCCGACCGGCGGGCGAGGGGGCCGCCGGCCTGGCCCCGGTCGGGGGGTGGGGCCGGGCCGGCGGGGCGGGTGCGGGTCGGACCGCGGAGCGCGGCGTGACCACGGGCCAGTCGTTGTCGACCTTGGCGAGGTTGAAGTGGTTCGTCAGGACGTTCAGGGGCAGGGCGCCATCGTCGACACGGCCGTGAGCGCGGGCGATGGCGTAGCTGCCGACGGCGGCGAGCACAGTCGCCACGGTCGCGTCCGCACGCGGTCAGCGCGCCCGTTCGGCGCGGAAGAGGGGGACGGCGAGGGCGGCGGCGAGCAATGCAGTGGCGCCGAAGGCAGTGAGCGCGACGGTGAATCCGGCCGTGAGCAGGGCCTGGAAGGCGAGGCTGCCCAGGCCAAAGCCGGTGAAGAGGGCGAAGACGTTCAGGCCCATGGCCTGGCCGCGGGGGCCGGGCAGGTCGGTGACAATGCCGCCCAGGGGTGGCTGGGTCATGTCGTAGCCGAGCGACAGCGCGGTGATGATCACCACAACGGCGGGGAGGGGTGAGTCGGTGGCCAGCAGCAGCGCGCATGCGGCGGCCAGGGCCACGCCGGTGGGGATGATGCGGGCGCGGCCGTAGCGGTCGGCCAGGTGGCCGATGACTGGGCCGAGCAGAAAGCCGGGGATGCCGTAACCGAGCAGCGCGAGCCCGATGCCGATCGGGCCGAGCGCGAACCGCTGGACCAGATACAGCCCGAGCCAGGTGTAGATGCCGGAGTGCAGCATCGCGTTGAGCAGCACGTAGGCGTAGGTGCGCCGGCCGCGAGCGGTGTGCAGCAGGCGCCGGTAGCCGACGGCGACCGCGGCCAGCGGCGGGAACGTGTCGGGTCGAGGCGTGCTGGGCAGGACGCGGGCGGCCAAGGCCACGGCCAGCAGGAGGGCGCCGCCGACGGCGGCGGCCAGGAACAGGCCGGGCCAGCCGATGGCGGGCTCGGCCAGGGCGCCGGCGCTGGAGCCGACCGCGGTGCCGCCGGCCATGCCGCCGAACAGCCAGCCCAGCGCCTTCCCGCGCCGGGCGTAGGGAAAGACGTCCCCGATCAGGGCCAGAGAGATGGGCACCACGCCGCTGGCGCCGAGCGCGGTGGCCAGCCGCAGGCCGAGGAACGCTGCGGTGCTGTCGGCGAGGGCGGTGGCCGCGGTCAGGACGGCGAAGGCGGCCAATGAGGTGAGGATGATCGCGCGGCGGCCGATGCGGTCGGACAGGCCCCCACACCAGGGTCATCGCCCCGTAGGGCACCAGGTACGCGGGGACGGCCAGGCCGACGGTCTCGGGCGTGGTGTGGAAGGCCCGGGCGAGCTGCGGCAGGATCGGCGCGATCATGAACGCCTGCGCGAAAATCAGAAACGCGGCGGCGGTCAGAAGGGCCAGCAGGCCGCGGTGCTGTGCCGAACCGACCGACGCTTCGGGCTCGGACACGTGGGCGGGAGTCGTGCAGGACACGCGGGTTCCTTCGTATCGATCGGCCCTGCCCGGCCGGGGGCGGACGGGCAGGGCCCGGACCCGGTGGCGCCGGAGGTTTCGGTGGCAGGCAAGGGCTGCACCACGCCGCGTCCGCTCTCCGATCGACGGCCACCCGGCAAGCTCTCAACCGGGTGGCCGGCCGGGATCCACGGCGCGGGGGTGGCCGGTCAGAGGCCGAGGTCGCTCAGGCCGGGGTGGTCGTCGGGGCGGCGTCCGAGGGGCCAGTGGAACTTGCGCTCGGATTCCTTGATGGGGAGTTCGTTGATGCAGGCGTAGCGGTGGTGCATCAGGCCGTTGTCGTCGAACTCCCAGTTCTCGTTGCCGTAGGCGCGGAACCAGTTGCCCGAGTCGTCGCGATATTCGTAGGCGAAGCGCACGGCGATGCGGTTGCCGTCGAAGGCCCACAGTTCCTTGATGAGCCGGTAGTCCAGCTCCCGGTTCCACTTGCGGGTGAGGAAGGCGACGATCTCGTCGTAGCCGGTGGCGAACTCCGCGCGGTTGCGCCAGTAGGAGTCCGGGGTGTAGGCGAGGGCGACCTTTTCCGGGCTGCGGGAGTTCCAGCCGTCTTCCGCCAGGCGGACTTTCTGGATGGCGGTCTCCCGGGTGAACGGCGGGAACGGGGGGCGCGGTTCGTGACTCATGTCGCTTCCTTCGGTTGTACTCGGGCCCACGCAAGGAGGTGGGCGCCCTCGACGGCAACCGCATCGCGGCAGTCGACCGACCAGGCGGAGAACGAACGTTCTCCATGTCCTTCACGATAGTAGAACGTTGGTTCTCGCGCAAGCTGCTCCATTCGATTGCGTGATTCCGATCCGTCCACGATGTCCAGCCCAGCTGTCGTCCTGGGCCTTCACTGAACAAGCCCGGGCCTCGGCCCTGGTTGCCTGGACGGGCACGATCGGCGACTACTACGAGGGGTCCCATACCGGCTCTTCAGAGGTGAACGGTGCGGAGGTGTCCGCGGGCCCAGCGAGCGGTGACGCAGCGTGTCCCAAGCCGATGTTTGCCGGCATTGCGAAAGCCGAACGCCGCGCGGGCGACAAGCTTGATCACACGGTTGACGCCTTCGCTCCTGGCGTTGCTGTCCGGTGCCGATGAATGCGGCGGTCTCGGGCCATCAGCGGTCGACGGTGACGGCAAGCTGCCGCATCGCGGGGATGTCGGAATCCGCGCACCATGTGAGGAACTTCCAGCGGGGTTGGCCGACTTGGTTCCGGTCGGCGCCAGTTCCGGCCAGAGCGAGGAGGCTGCGCAGGTTCTCCTTGGCGAGCCATGTCCTCAGCAGGGTCTGCCCGATTGCCCCTCGCCGAGCGCGTTCCACATCGTCGCGAACTGCTCGTCGGTGAGGTCCTCACGGCTGCGCAGCAGGCGCCGGCGGGCCGACCACTCCCGAGCGGTGGCTGGTCCGCGTCGGCCGCGGACCTCGGCAGTGGTGCGGCGCCGGGCCGCCGAGAGCATGCCGCACCACGTGGAAGCGGTCGATCACGACCCTGGTGTGCGGCAGGCCGGTGCGGATCGCGGCGCGGTAGGTGGCGGACACGTCGATGGCGACGTGTGTGATGCTCTTTCTCCAGGCCAGCGAGGTGGTGGCGAGCCAGCACCTCGGCGACGCTGCGGTCATCGACCTGGCCCAGCAGCCCGCCCGCCCCGAGGGCGTCGATGAAGCCGGTGTGCCACCGATCGCGTGCTCCGCCCGTCTGCCGGTGTCGAGGTCTTCTTCCCAGCGCGGCTTGCCCCGGCGGGTCTCACCGATGCCCAGCACGTCGACCTCGGGCAAAGATGCGTCGACGACCCCACGGGCCTGGTCGCGCAAGGCATGCGTGCGGTCGGCCAGGACAGGTGCAGATCCCGGCGGCCCGGACGACGCTGGAACCCGGCGTCGCGTATCCGGCGTCCGGCCGCGACCCGCAGTCGCATGGTCATCCGCGCCGGCCGGCAGCTGCGGGTCCTGCTCGGTGGACGACCGGCGCGGGCAGGGCCAGGAGCCCCCACCGAGGACCAGCCTCGCGTGCGCCCTGCCCACTGGGCGGCACCCCGCAGGGAACGGAAAGCGGGGCTGTGAGTGAAGGCAACGGCGTGCTCAGGCAGCGGTGACCACGTCTGCGTGAGCGGCCCGCAGCAGGGTGCGGGCGGCGTCCTTGGCGTGACGGGCGGGCTCTGGAGACCCGGAGATGGCCGCTGTGGTCATCGCGCCCTCGGCGAGGAGGACGAGCTGGTCGGTCAGCCACGCGGGCGCGTCCGCGGCGGCCACGAGGTCGGCAAGATATCGCCGGAAGGCATCCTTGTGGGCCTTTGCGATGTCGGCCACGGTCTGGGACGTCGCCCCCAGCTCCCCGAAGGAGTTGATGAAGCCGCAGCCGCGGAACCCCTGCTCGCTGAACCAGAGGAACAGCCAGTCGAAGACCGCCAGAATCCGATGCTCGGGTGAGTCGTAGGTATCCACGTGCTGGGCAAGATCGCGGAGCCACCTTGCGTCCCGCCGCCTCAGGTACGCCTCGACCAGGGTGTCCTTGGAAGGGAAGGTCTGGTACAGGCGCTTGAGGGGCACGCCGGAGGCGGTGCGGATCGCATCCATTCCCACCGACTGAATGCCTCGGCCGTAGAACAGTTCCTCGGCAGCGTCAAGTATCCGCTGCTCAGTCGCCTCGAGTTCCACGTTGATCTCCTCATCTGAGAAAACGACCGTTCTCACACCGTACAGTGCGCCGCCCCGCAAGGTGCATTCCCCGTGCGGACCAGGTCGCCCTCCGACTACCGCCGCGAGCAGAGCCGGGAGGGCTCTGTCTGT
Organism: Streptomyces sp. NPDC102437; assembly: GCF_044765565.1. Classification (NCBI taxonomy): domain Bacteria; kingdom Bacillati; phylum Actinomycetota; class Actinomycetes; order Kitasatosporales; family Streptomycetaceae; genus Streptomyces; species Streptomyces sp. NPDC102437. Next base: position 9,862 of record NZ_JBIWKI010000075.1, read on the forward strand.
CACCGACTGCCCACTGCCCGCTCGATCGAGCGCAAGTCCCGCCCGGGGCGCATCCGCCGACACGGTGGCGATGCGCAGCCGGCGCTGAACGCGCATGATGAAACGCTCTTCGCGGTGACCGCTCACGTGCTGGTCAGCGGGTGTGCGCGGCGGCGCCTGCCTCCGTGCTTCGGGGTGGCCAAGTCCACTGTTCGCCGCCGCTTCCGCAGCTCGTCGCGGGCCGGGGCGGGCGGGAGGCCGGCTGCACGAGGCGGTCCTGCGACGTCCCGACGATGCCCGCCTGCTCGACTCCTCCCGCACTTGCCCGACCCCGTCGGCACGGAGGGCGCGGGCTTACGGTGGCCGGCGCCCTGGGCCGACAAGTCCGCTTCGTCTACAACATCGCTCCGGCTTCGACATGGCCGGCGCTCGGCTGCGCGGAAGTGCTCGGCGCGCGGTTCTCGGCGGAGACCATCCATGCGAGCTGCTCGAGGCGACCGATGAAGCCGTGGAGGAGGTCGGCGGTCGTCGGGTCTTCCTCGTCGACCTGATCGTGGACGTCGCGAATGGTTCCGGTGGCCTGGTGGAGGCGCAGGGCCACCTGGTCGACGGCGTCACGGGTCGTAATCTCGCCCTCGGGGAACCGGTCGAGGCGGCTGGTGGCGGCGACCGTGGAGGATCGCCCGTCCGGGACCGCGTAGAGCGCGCGCATGCGCTCGGCGGTGTCGTCGGCGAACTCGCGAGCAGCGTCGACGATCTCGTCGAGCTGCAGGTGGAGGTCGCGGAAGTTGGTCCCGAGGATGTTCCAGTGGGCCTGCTTTCCCTGTAGGTGCAGGTCGATGAGGTCCACCAGGACGGCCTGGAGGTTCTTCGTGAGGGTGGGCGATGCGTGCATAGTGCCGTTCCTTTCGAGGGTGCGAGTCCAAGGGACCAGTGAGAGGTGCGGAGGGCGGTTCGGTCGCGGAGCCCCCCTGGGTGGGAAGCGGGCGAGCCCGACGGGGCCCCGTGCGTCGTTGGGCGCCGCCCGGCAGGGGACCGTTCACCGGATGCCGACTCCCGCGAACGCGTGGCCTCCACGCGGTCTGCAGAGGGGGACGGCCGAGCCGAGACGTTCACGATCATCGGGCGCTGAGCGGGTGATGATCGTGGACGTCTCGGCTCAAGCGCGGTCAGGGCTGCCGGACGAACGCGAGGATGTCGGGGTTGATGTCGCCGGCGTTGACGGTGAGCATTCCGTGCGACAGACCCTCGTAGATCTTCAAGGTCGCGTTCTGCAGGAGCTCTGCCTGCTTGAGGGCGGCTTCCCGGTACGGGACGACCTGGTCGTCGTCGCCCTGTAGGACGAGCACCGGCACGGTGATGGCCTTGAGGTCTGCGGTCTGGTCGGTTTCCGAGAACGCCTTGATGCCCTCGTAGTGGGCAAGGGCGCTTCCCGTCATCCCCTGGCGCCACCAGTTGTCCACGACCTGCTGCGAAAGCGGGACGCCTTCACGGTTGAACCCGTAGAAGGGGCCGGAGGCCACCGCGTGGAAGAACTCTGCCCGGTTGGCCGCCAGAGCGTCGCGGAAGCCGTCGAAGACCGAGACGGGAACACCGTCGGGGTGCTCGGCGGTCTGCACCATCAGTGGGGGTACCGCCGCGACGAGCACCGCCTTCGCGACGCGGCCCTGGGGCTGGCCGAACTTCGCCACGTACCGCGCGACCTGTCCGCCGCCGGTGGAGTGTCCGATGTGCACAACGTTGCGCAGGTCCAGGTGCTGCACGACAGCGTCGACGTCGCTGGCGTAGTGATCCATGTCGTGACCGGAGCCGATGTCGGAGGAACGCCCGTGTCCGCGACGGTCGCTGGCGATCACGCGGTAGCCGTTGGTGAGGAAGTACAGCATCTGCGCGTCCCAGTCATCCGAGGACAGCGGCCAACCGTGGTGGAACATGATGGGCTGGGCGTCGTGCGGGCCCCAGTCCTTGTAGAAGATCTCGGTGCCATCTTGCGTGGTGACGAACGGCATGTCTTACTCCTTGTCTGTGCCGCCGGGATTTGGCGGCACGCATGGCGTCTTGACGGCTTCGCCGCAACGGTGAGCTGCGCCGGTAGGACGGCAGCGGCGAGGTGTGCCGGCCCGGGGAAGGCGACGGCGTGCTCAGGCAGCGGTGACCACGTCTGCGTGAGCGGCCCGCAGCAGGGTGCGGGCGGCGTCCTTGGCGTGACGGGCGGGCTCTGGAGACCCGGAGATGGCCGCTGTGGTCATCGCGCCCTCGGCGAGGGGAACCAACTGGTCGGTCAGCCACGTGGGCGCGTCCGCGGCGGCCACGAGATCGGCGAGATAGCGCCGGAAGGCATCCTTGTGCGCCTTCGCGATGTCGGCCACGGCCTGGGACGTCGCTCCCAGTTCCCCGAAGGAGTTGATGAAGCCGCAGCCGCGGTAGTCCGGCTCGCTGAACCAGCGGTACAGCCAGTCGAAGACCGCCAGAATCCGCTGCGCAGGTGAGTCGTGGGCATCCACGTACCGAGCCAGATCATGGAGCCACCTCGCGTCCCGCCGCTTCAGGTACGCCTCGACCAGGGCATCCTTTGAAGGGAAGATCTGGTACAGGCGCTTGAGGGGCACACCCGAGGCTGCGCGGATCGCATCCATCCCCACCGACTGGATGCCTCGGCCGTAGAACAGCTCCTCGGCAGCATCGAGGATCCGCTGCTCGGCCGATTCGAGTTCCACTACGATCACCCATTCTCGAAAACGAACGCTCTCACACGGTGCCGCAGGCACGGCCTCACGCGAACCGCTGCGCTGTGGACCAGCGTCCGGCCGGGATCCACGGCGCGGGGGTGGCCGGTCAGAGGCCGAGGTCGCTCAGGCCGGGGTGGTCGTCGGGGCGGCGTCCGAGGGGCCAGTGGAACTTGCGCTCCGACTCCTTGATGGGAAGTTCGTTGATGCAGGCGTAGCGGTGGTGCATCAGGCCGTTGTCGTCGAACTCCCAGTTCTCGTTGCCGTAGGCGCGGAACCAGTTGCCCGAATCGTCGCGGTACTCGTAGGCGAAGCGCACGGCGATGCGGTTGCCGTCGAAGGCCCACAGTTCCTTGATGAGCCGGTAGTCCAGCTCCCGGTTCCACTTGCGGGTGAGGAAGGCGACGATCTCGTCGTAGCCGGTGGCGAACTCCGCGCGGTTGCGCCAGTAAGAGTCCGGGGTGTAGGCGAGGGCGACCTTTTCCGGGTTGCGGGAGTTCCAGCCGTCTTCCGCCAGGCGGACTTTCTGGATGGCGGTCTCCCGGGTGAACGGCGGGAACGGGGGGCGCGGTTCGTGACTCATGTCGCTTCCTCTGGGTCTGTCGGTATCGCCGCCAGCGGGGTGTGAGCTCCGTTGGCGTGGGTGCACTGCGCGAGAACGTACGTTCTCACCGGCAAGCACAACCGTACGGGAACGATGGTTCTCGCGCAAGACCGACACGCCACGACCTGGCCGCCCTCCCTCCTGTCGGGTCATCGCGCGCAGACGCCTCGGCCGGTGGAGCGGTACTTCCGGGGCGAGCCACCGTGAACGGGCTCGCGACGAGGGAGTCGAAGGCCGGGGCCGCGAACTCGCAGCCGCCCTGCACGCCGCCCTGTACGGAAACCTGGCGCCGCTCGCCCGCGCGATGCCCACCACATCCTGACCAGCCGCCTTCAGGACTCCAAGATCATCTCGTGGCGGCTTTTGGGCTCACCCTGAACCCGGGGAAATCCCACCGGGTGCTCAGTAGACGGACAGACGTGCTCTGTTGATCTCCCCACCTCCGATCCGGGAGTGGGGTGTGCATCAGGTCGTGGGTACGCCAACCCCCCCGTGCCGTCGACGAGGTGTTCCCCACCTCCCAGGGCGCCTGAGAGCCGACATGACGTAGCCGCGGTCTGGTCGCCCGGATGAGCGGCTCGCTGGTCCGGCACGGTCGGGAGTTCTTCTTTGGCATAGGACATACTTCTTATGGCCTATGCCAAAGGTTATGGTCGTGGGAGGAGGTGGCGCTCGGTGCAAATCAGCGGGATGACGGCGACAGAGATCGCGAGCAGTGTGCGGGACCTGATCGCGTCGGGTCAGCTGGCGCCGCAGGACCTGCTCCCGCCGGTGCGCAAGCTGGCCGAGGAGCTGGGGGTGAACCGGAACACGGTGGCCTCGGCGTACCGCCAGCTGGTGGCTGCCGGGGAGGCGGAGACCCGCGGCCGCGGCGGGACTGTCGTGAGTGGGGTGCCGCAGCTGGCCAGCGAAGGCGCGTGGTTCGGCGGCCGCCTGATCGATCTGGCCAGCGGCAACCCCGATCCGGAACTGATCCCCGATGCACTGCAGGCGCTCCGGAGCGGTGACTACCGGCCCGCGTTCTACGGCGCACCGTCGGTCGATCCGGACCTCGCCGGCTGCGCGGCCGAACAGTTCGCGCCGGACGTGGCCACGGACGGCTTCCGGATTCTGGTCACGCACGGCGCGGTCGATGCCACGGAGCGGCTGCTGACCGCATATCTCACCCGGGGCGACGCGGTCGCGGTGGAGGATCCGTGTTTCCTGGCCAGTATCGGTACCCTGCGGCTGAACGGCCTGCGCACCGTCGCGGTCCCGGTCGACGAGGCAGGGATGCGGCCGGAGGCCCTGCGGGCGGCGTTGGAGGGCGGGGTACGGGCGGTGGTGTGCACGCCCCGGGCCCACAACCCGACCGGTGTGAGCGTCACCGGCGAGCGCGCCGCCGAACTGCGGTCGGTCCTTGCGGCGCATCCCCAGGTCCTGGTCATCGAGGACGACCACTTCTGGGCCGTCTCCAACGCGCCGTACCACCGGATCACGCCGTCCGAGGTCTTCCGGTGGGCGCTGGTGCGCTCGGTGTCGAAGTTCCTCGGGCCGGATCTTCGGCTCGCGCTCGTCGCGACGGACGAGGAGAGCGCCGAGCGCCTGCAGACGCGGCTGAACACCGGGACGACGTGGGTGAGCCGACTGCTGCAGCACACGGTGTACCGGCTGGTGAGTGATCCGCAGGTGCACGAGCTGACCGCCCGCGCGCGCGACGCCTATGCCGAGCGCAGCGCGTTGCTGTTGGCCGAGCTGGCTGAGCGGGGCATCGGCCGTCCGCCCGGCTACCGGCCGGACGGCCTGAACGTCTGGGTGCCGCTGGGCACGGAGGCCCGCCCCATCGCGGATGCACTGGCACGACGAGGGTGGGCAGTCCAGCCCGGCCACCTCTTCGCAGCCAAGGCCGGCACCAGCCAGGAGATCCGGGTAACCACCTCCACACTCACCACGCAGCAGGCCCGCGAGTTCACCGGCGACCTCGCCGCCGTCCTCCCCGTCCACCCCACCTGACCCGGCCCGGCCATGCCGTCGGCGGCATGAGCTACCGCAGCGCACCGCTCCCATTACACACACAGACCGAAAGGCCAGCACAGTCATGCGTACCCACATCGTCGTCCACGAGGCGTTCGAGGCCCCGGGGGCCTTCGAGGACTGGGCCAGATCCCGGCGCCACTCCCTCAGCTTCTCGCGGGTATACGAGGGGGACGCGCTGCCCGCCTCCGTTCAGGACATAGACCTGCTGATCGTGATGGGCGGCCCCCAGCAGCCCAGCACCACCGTCGAGGAGTGCCCGCACTTCGACGCCGCCGCGGAGAAGGCCCTCATCTCCTCCTGTATCGAGGCGGACAAGGCCGTCATCGGCATCTGCCTCGGCGCCCAGCTCGTCGGTGAGTCCCTCGGCGCCGCCTGGGCGCCCAGCCCGAACACGGAGATCGGATCCTTCCCCGTCACACTCACCGACGCCGGCCGCGAGCACCCCTTCCTCGCCGGCTTCGGGGACTCCTTCCACACCGGCCACTGGCACAACGACATGCCGGGCCTCACCGACCACGCGACCGTGCTGGCCACCAGCGCCGGATGCCCCCGCCAGATCGTCGCCTACAGCCGCTACGTGTACGCCTTCCAGTGCCACATGGAGTTCACCCCCGACTGCATCGAGGCCCTGATCGAGCACAGCGAGAAGGAACTGGCCACGCTCACCGACCGGCCATTCGTCCAGCAGCCCGACCAGCTGCGCGCCAACGACTACACCGAGATGAACGCCAAGCTCATGACGTTCCTCGACAGGCTCGCCGCGGACTACACCGCGCACTGACGGGCGGGCCGCTGAAACAGACCGGTGCTGCTTAGCTTGGCGTTTATGCAACCCCGCTGTTTGTGATGGCTGCCGCGAGGTTTGGTTTGTCCTGTTTTCCGACGGGGTGCTCGCGTGCGCGGTGCTTG
>NZ_JBIWKI010000076.1:0-16015 GCF_044765565.1 Streptomyces sp. NPDC102437
CCGACCCCGCGTCGGGCCCTCACCATGCCCACCGGCCGACACGGCCTGAAACAACCTCGCCCAGCCGCCCAGCAGACCCAACTGAAACGCCGAGGTTAAACGCCCTCTCAGAAGTCGTCGCTCAGGCTATCGGTTCGCAGACCGCCTTCCTGAGCTCGCACAGTGAACCGGCGTCAGGGGGGCACGCGCACGACCGCGGTGACGAGGTGCTTGGCAGTCGAGGCAGTGCGACGAGCACGGCGGGTACGCCAGCTGGCCTGCCTCCTAGGTGCGCGAAATGCTCCACGATCGCGGCGCGGTCGCGAGCGGCGCAGACGCGCATCAGGTCGAGCGCCCGCCACGTTACTCGTCCAAAGGTGGCGATGAGGTCGGCGAGCTGCGGTGGAAGATCCAGCCGCAGCGGTCGTCGTCGGCGGCTCTGGTGCACCGCTGGGACTGTGCCCTGTATCCGGTCGAGGGCGGATTCCTCAACCGTGAGGAGGCGGTGATCGCCATGACGGAGCCGGACATCGAGGCGTGCCAGATCTGCAGGCCCGAGACGGGGTTCGTCGACGGGTAGGGCCGTACGGACCGCCCGGCGCGTTTCCCACAAGGGGGCGGGCTGACGGCCGAACGGCAGCAGTTCCGCGAGGAGTTACGGCTCCAGGCGGCCGAGCGGTTCGGCCGGGGCGAGGGCAGTACAGCGATTGCCAGGGATCTGCGGGTCAGTGTCCGCTCGGTCCAGCGATGGCGCCACGCGTGGGCCCAGGGCGGCCCGCGGTCCTTGCGGTCGCAGGGGCCGGCGTCGCTCCCGAGGCTGAGCGATCAGCAGTTCACGCAGCTGGAGGCGGAGCTGGCCAAGGGGCCGGCCGCGCATGGCTGGGAGGACCAGCGCTGGACGCTGGCCCGTGTGAAGACGGTCATCGGCCGGCGCTTCCATCTGACGTACACGATCCAGGGTGTGCGGAAGCTGTTGGTGCGTAACGGCTGGTCCTGTCAGGTACCGGCCCGCAGAGCGATGGAGCGGGACGACGATGCGGTCGCGGGGTGGGTCAAGGAGGTGTGGCCCCGCGCGGAAGGCTCGCGGCGGCCCGTGGAGCCTGGCTCGTCTTCGAGGACGAAGCCGGAGTAGAAATACGCTCCGAGCTCATCCGCCTACGGAGGTAGTCGGCAAGCAGACCAACTCGCCGCTGATCGGCCGCCAAGACGCGGACATGGCGTGCTGGTGCGGGGGCAGCGGTCCGGCAAGATGACAGGCTTCCACCGGTCCGTAGAGGCGCAGGGCTGGAGGAAACCGAGAACTACTGGCAGCCGTGCTCGGGCGGATGGTGACGTTCCGAACCGTTACGGCACGTCGTACTTGCTCGTGGCGCTCTGCGCGGGGCGGATAACCGCCTTGCCGGAGTCGAGGTCAACCGAGCTGGGCGGTGCACCGGATTCGGCGTCGTCCCTGAGGACAAGTTGGCGTTCCCGCTCCTGTTGCACGTGCCGCTGTGACGGATGGAAGAGCTCGCCCCAGGCCTCAGCAGCGGATGCTCCGCCGCCGCCATACCTGCGCCGCCGCCAGCCGACCCACGCAAAGAGGATCAGCCATAGGCAGATGACGACACTGCCAGTCGTGAGGAGCAAGGGTCTCGCCTTCCAGGCACCGATGGTTCGTGCTGACAGTCTGCTGACAACCGTGCACAACGGCCAGTGCAAGCCGAGCCAATGACTTGGCGGTAAGAGAGGCAGTCAGCCGCCGGTGTCTCATGAGACACCTCGCAGTCTGGAGAACGACGGGTTCCGGGCCCTGTTGTTCACTCCGGCCGGACCGGGTGGTCCTGTGCTTCTGCAGTCGCGGCGCGGCAGTCTGATCCAGCGCCATTTCCCCGATCTGGTGTCCGCTGCCGGGCAGCTGCCGCGGGGCCTGGTCCTCGACGGTGAACTGGTGGTCTGGTCGGGAGACCGGCTCTCGTTCGAGGCGTTGCAGCGCCGTGCGGTCTCCGGTGAGCGCACCGCCGCGCAGCTCGCCGTAGCGGCGCCGGCGCACTACATCGCCTTCGACGTCCTGCAGGCCGGGGGCAGGGAACTGCTCAGGGAGCCGTACGAGCACCGGCGCACCGTCCTGGAAGGGCTGTTCACCGAGCATGGTCTGACGCCGCCGTGGACGTTGTGTCCGATGACGACCGACCCGGCTGTCGCGCAGGAGTGGCTTGCCTCATGGACCGAGGTCCAGGGCGTGGAGGGCCTCGTGATCAAGGGGCTCGGGCAGATCTACAGGCCGGGCGCCAGAGGCTGGTTCAAGGTCCGCCGCCGCCAGACCACCGAGGCCCTGATCGGTGGTGTCACCGGCACACTCGCCCGCCCGCAGGTCCTCGTGCTGGGGCGGAGCGACGCTGACGGACGCCTGCGTGCGGTCGGGCGCACCACCCCTCTGAAACCGGACGCCGCCCGCCAGGTCGCACGGCACCTCAGCCCGGCCGGCCCCGGCCATCCATGGACCGGCGTAGGGTTCAGTGCCGCATGGGGCAGCCGGGACAGCCTCGACCCGATTCTGGTCGAACCCGGCCAGGTGGCGGAGATCAGCGCGGACACCGCCATCGACCGCGGGGCCTGGCGCCATCCGCTGCGTTTCGTCCGGCTTCGCACGGATGTCACGGCGGCCGATGTGCCGTTGTTCGGAGAAGGCGCGGCACCTGCTGCTGGGTGAAGGCAGCGGGCGGGGCGGCTGCGGTGAGCTCGTCCGTGTTCAGGGGGTGTCGCCGACCCAGTCCCACCGACCGGGCTCGCCGGGGCGGGCCTCGTAGTCGGCGCGGCCGCCGGCCCCGTACGCGCCGTCGTTCGTGATCGGCATGGCCCCGGTGGCCCGTTCCGCAGGTGTCCAGCGGGTGACGTCGACGAGCTGGCCGTCCAGGGCGCCGCCGACGAGCTCGACGTACTCATGGCCGGGCTGCTCGTAGGGGTCGTCGTGGCCGGATCCGTACACCCGCCGCCAGGGAAGCGCAGTCATGCGGTCAGGCTCGCACCGGCCACCTGGCGGCGTCATCCGTTGTGCCGGAGCACGATGGCTGTCACCAGGGATGCCGGTCTGCCTGGGCGTATCCGTAAGACGGAGCACAACGGTTGTCACTGTCTGCTCACGATTCTTGTCACCTGTGGGATGTGATCAGTCTTTTCGTCACTTGCTGTTCGTTGAAGATCAGCTTTGAACGGCGCGGCGGGGCTGATTCGATGGCGCTCGTGCTCGAACAGGGTGGCGCCGAAGAGCCCTTGGGTGTGGTGTGGTCCGACCAGTGCGCGTGGACCGATCTGATGGCTCCGGTACAGGTGACGGCCGGGCGATCGGCTCTTGATCTCGACGATGACTGGGCGCGGCGCTGGACGGCCACGTGGCGGACTGGGGCCGGTGAGGTGTCGTGCGCGGTCCGGGATCTGAACGGCATGGTCGTCTCTGGTCGGCCAATGCGTCGGTTCTCGTGGCGGCGGGAGCAGCATGATCCGCGCGGTGCGCGACTCGCTGCGTGACCACCGCACCACCGCGCTGCTGCTGGACGACATCACCCGTCTGCGGCTGCACCGCGAGGACGACCAGGACACCCTCGACCTGGTGCGCGAGCTGATGGACTTGAACGTCACCCTCGTCCTGATCGGCGTGGACATCCCCCGCTCCGGCCTGCTGCGCGGCTCTTACCTCGACCCCGCCACGGGCCAGCTGATCGTCCCCGACCTGCCCCGCGGCCGCGGCCACAACCCGTCGGCCGCCACCCAGACCGAACGCCGCTTCGACCTGGTCAGCCTCGACCCCTTCGCGTACACGACCCCAGGCCAGATCCGTGCCTTCGTCGACCACCTCGCCGGGATCGAGGACCAGCTGCGGCTGCTGCGCGCCCACCCGGGGATGCTCACCGGCGGCCACATGCCCGAGTACCTCTACCGCCGCACCGGCGGCGTGATCGGACTGCTGCGCCGCCTGATCGAGGACGGCTGCACCGAGGCCATGTCCAGCGGCGAGGAGCGGCGCACCGTCCTGCACCCCGAACAGCTCGGCGACCTGGACGCCCGGGCCGGTGAGCTCCCCGACATCCCCTCCGCACCCCGCCCGGCCAGGCGGCGTCGTCCGGCGCACGGTGCGAACACCGTCTTCGACGACCGCGGACTCCCGACGCCGAGAGGGGAGGCGGGATGAGCGTGCGGCGTCCCCTGCCCCGCAGCCTCGATCCCCTGCCGGGCGAGAGCCTGACCGGCTTCATCCTGCGCCTGGCCCACCGCCTGGAGATCGCACCGCGCAGCGTCGCCGAGGCCACCGGCCTCACGGCCCAAACCGCCTACGGGATGATCCCGCACCACCGCTGGCACACCGTCCTCAACAGCACCCGGCACGCCTCCCCGGCGCTGCGGCGGCTCGCCGACGAGGCCGACGCCCTCACCCGGCCTACCAGGAGGTACAGCGGGCGCCCTGCGGCCCACGGCTGGAAGATCCCGCCCGCTGTCCTCGCGTCCTTCGGCTGGCAGCACATCCCGCAGTTCCTTCCCGAGCCGTGGCTCCAGCAGCACTTCGACGTCCCCGCCCACACCCACCAGGCACTTCGGCACGCCTTGCCCATCCAACTCGTCCAGATGGCCTCGGGTGGATCACAGCAGCTCAGCGCGCACCGACTCGGCCTGACCTGGCAGAGTGCGATGGATTGCACGCAGTGGAGAAGTCACTCGTCTCGGTGCCAGGGGGCGTCATGCCGGGTCGGCGTCGGTTGCGCGGCAAGGCGTAAGGCGTACCGGTCAGGGGCGTGCCCGGGCACGGGGCCGAGGTAGTGGTGGCCGGTCATGTGGCACCAGGCGGGCAGGTCGAGCGCGGCGGCCGGGGCGGTGGCGATGACGTGGACGACGGTGCCCGGCTCGGCGCCGTCGATCTCTCTGCGCAGGCGCAGCAGGAGGGTGACGCAGAGCAGGCCGGTGCCGTCGACAGTGATGCCCGGCGCGGGGGTTTCGGGGGTCACAGGGCTCATCGGCGGTAGGCGGTGGCCGCGACGATGGGCAGGAGGGCGAGGGAGAGGATGCCGCCGGTGAGGGCGAGGGCGGGGTAGCTGGTGGCGGCGACCATGATGCCGGAGGCCATACCTCCGGTGGCGCCGGCGAGGGCGATGGAGACGTCGACCATGCCCTGGGTCTTGGCGCGGGTTGCGAGCGGGACGGTGTCGGTGATGATCGCGGTGCCGGAGACGAGGCCGAAGTTCCAGCCGAGGCCGAGCAGTGCGAGGGCGAGCGCGAGGAGGGCGATCGAGTCGGCGGGGGCGAGCGCGGCGAGGAGGCCGGAGGCCAGCAGGGTGATCCCGGAGGCCGTGGCGATCTTCATATGGCCGAGGCGGTCGACCAGCCAGCCTGTGAGCGGGGAGGGGAGGTACATGGCGCCGATGTGGATGGCGATGACGAGGCCGGAGGCGGCGGTGCCGTGGCCGTGGTCGTGCATGTGGACCGGCGTCATCGTCATGATCGCGACCATCACGAGCTGGGTCAGGATCATGACGAGCGCGCCGAGGACCACGCCTCCACGCCCGACTGCCGCGTCGTCGGCGTCGGAGCTCGCGGTCGGGGCCGCAGCCCTTTCCGCCTCGGCCAGGGCGCGGGCCGTCAGAAGGGGGTCGGGCCGGAGCCAGACAACGAGGACGAGCGCGGCAAGCGCGTACGCGGCACCGGACAGGATGAACGGTCCTGCCAGGTTCGGAATGCCGAGATGCTCGGCGAAGGTGCCCGTGGGGGCGGCGAGGTTGGGGCCGGCGACGCCGCCGAGCGTGGTGGCGACCAGAACCGTGGACAGGGCCCGGCCCCGGTGGCCAGGTGCGGCGAGGTCGGCTCCGGCGTAGCGGGCCTGGAGGTTGGTGGCGGTGCCCGCGCCGTAGACGAACAGGGCGAGGAAAAGAAGGACGGGGTTGTCGAGGACGGCGGCGAGGATGACGCCGGCCGAGCCGACCGCCCCGGCGAGGTAGCCGGCGGCCAGGCCCGGGCGGCGGCCGCGGGCCTGCGAGATGCGGCCGACGGCCACGGCCGCGAGTGCGGAACCGGCGGTGAACAGGGCGCTGGGCAGCCCGGCGAGGGTAGTGGTGCCGAGCATTTCCTGCGCGAGGAGCGCGCCGACCGTGACGCCGGCGGCGAGTCCGGCGCCGCTGAGGATCTGGGAGGCGACCAGGACACGGAGGACGCGCCGCTGGGCGCGGGCTGGGTCGGATATGAGGGGCGTCGTTCCAGCGGGTGCGGTGTTGGTCATCTGTCTCTTCCGGGACGGCGGTGGCGCCATGCGCGAGGAAGCCGGGCATGGCGGAAGAGCTCGGGGCTCGGGGCGGTCAGCCGTACGGAATCCGCGCGGCGTCAGGCCAGTGGTCTACCTGTTGGGGGCGGTGACGCCGAGGGCGGTGTCGTCGGCGTCGGCGGGCACCGCGAGGACGGCCCGCGCCGCGCGTTCTCCGGAGGCGAGGGCGCCCTCGATGTGTCCGGCGCACTCGGTCGCCGTCTCGGTCGACGCCCAGTGCAGGCGGCCGTCCAGCGCCGGGCGCCGGTAGAGGCGGTGGCCGAAGAGCGAGTAGTCGGCGAGGTGCTGCACGGTGGACGGGGCGGTCCACCGCTCGGCGCTCCAGTCCTGCACGTGCAGGGCCACGGGGGAGTCGGCCGCCGGGCCGAAGAGTCGGGCGAGCTGGGTGGTGACGGCCTGCTCGAAACCGGGGCGGACGGTGCGGGCGTGCGCGAAGCCGAAGAGCGCGGGGGGCTCGCCGCCGGGCCCGGACATGTCGTGGATCTCCTGGAGCGGTCCGGTCCTGCTGAACGCCGCACCCGCCAGTCCGTCCTCCCGCCAGAAGGCAGCGGGGTAGTGGGCGACGACCTTGGCGACGGCGCCCATCCAGACCGGGGTGGACCGGGCCAGGCGTGTGAGGTCGGCGGGAAGCGCGTCATCGAAGTCGATGCGCTCCAGGGCCAGGGCCGGGGGAACGGCCAGGATCACGTGCTCGGCGTGGAGAGCGCCGACCGGGGTCAGGACGTCGAGGTCGCTGTGACCGCCCTGACGGACAGCGGTGACGGGCGTGCCCAGCCGAAGAGACCCGGCGGGCAGCCCGGCCGCGAGCGCTGTGGCGATGCTCTGCGCCCCTGCGGCGAAGCGGCTGGAGGGCGCGTCGATCAGGTTGCCGGCGAGACGGCGGATGCCGGTGGTCTCCTGGAGCATCGTGTCGCCGGCGAGGTGCTGGTCGAAGGTAGCGATGCCACTGCGGGCGGCCAGGGTGCGGATGCGTTCCTCGCCGTCCCAGAACCAGGTGGCTCCGAGATCGAGGGCCCGCTCGGGGTGCGCGGTGGCGGCGGAGAGCAGGCGTCCGCCGACGCGGTCGCGGGCCTCGAGGACGAGGACGTCGCGACGGGCGGCGTGCAGCGGACTGGCCGCGGCCAGTCCGGAGGCGCCGGCGCCGATCACGATGACGTCGTGGCTGGCCTGAGGGGACATGTGTGGCTCCAATCTGAGCAGGCTGACCCCCGCTGTCGTCGGTGGTTGCGGCATCGGGCCAAGAAGGCAGGTGGCTGCCCGCCGCGCGGCTGAGACACACGGCGGGGAAGGTGGCCGGCTACTCGCTGTCGGAGGCGTCCAGCACGATGCGGAAGCGGGGAGCCCCGGAGCGGAGCCGGGTGACGGCTTCGCCCGCCTTCTCCAGGGGCATCCGCTCGATCATCGGGCGCACGCCCGTGGTGACGGCGAAGGCCATGGCTTCCTCCGTCTCGCGTGGGCTGCCGGTCAGGTGTCCGGTGAGGGTGCGGCTGTTCATGACGAGCTGGGCCGCCGGAACGGTCACCGATCCGGCGTCGACGCCGACGAGGGTGAGCTGCCCGTGCACGGCCAGGCCGGTCAGCAGCTCGTCCACGGGGGCGGTGGAGGAGGCGGTGTAGACGATGAGGTCGGCGCCGCCGAGCGCCTTGAGCACGGCTCCGGGCGCCTGGACGTCGCTGTCGACGTAGTGGTGGGCGCCGAGGTCGCGGGCGAGCCGCTCACGGTCGCCGCCGCGGGCGATGGTCACGGTCTCGTAGCCGAACCTCGTGGCGAACTGGACGGCGAGGTGGCCCAGGCCACCGATCCCGAACACGGCGACCCGTCCGCCCGCGCGGATTCCGGCCTTGCGGATCGCGTTGAAGGTCGTCACCCCGGCGCAGCCGAACGGAGCCGCGTCGAAGAGGCCGAGACCGTCGGGGACACGGGCCAGCGCGTCGGCGGGCACGGTGATGCTCTGCGCCCAGCCGCCCGGATACGACAGGCCGGGGATCTTCCGCTCGGCGCAGTGGACGACATCACCCACGCGACAGTACGCGCAGTGGCCGCAGCTGCCGCCGAACCAGCCGACGGCCACCCGGTCACCGACCGCCCAGCCCTCGACCCGGTCGCCGGTCTCGGCGACGACACCAGCGACCTCGTGGCCGGGGGTGACGGGGAAGGCAGTGCCCTTGCCGGTGGCCGCGGCCGTTCCGATGTCCGCGTTGCACACACCGCTCGCCACCACCGACACCCGGACCCACCCGGCGGGCGGCGCCGCCGCCTCGGCCACCACGGGGTGCAGGGGACCGCGGGGCTCGGTCACGGCCATGGTCACGCTGTCCGACATGGTGCCTTCCGTTCCGAACGACGATGCTCATAGCTGCTGGTTATGCTGAATCAGCAGGAGCCCCACCGTAGGCAGAGGAAAACCCGCCCGGTAGGGGACCTCCGTGAATGGAGCGATAAGCCATGGCTATGACGACGGACCGCCTGAACCTCGAAGGGCTCCGGTACGCGCAGGCGGTCGCCGAGACCAAGGCGTTCAGCGCCGCAGCGAGGGCGTACGGGGTCACCCAGCCCGCCCTGTCGAACGGAATCGCCAAGCTGGAGGAGCGCCTCGGCGACAAGCTGTTCGAACGGTCGCCGCGCGGTGTGACCCAGACCGCGTTCGGGGTGCGAATCCTGCCGCTGGTCGAGCGCGCCCTGATCGCGCTCGACGCGGTCGGGGCGGAAGCGCGGCGGCTGACCGAACCCGGCGAGCAGAAGATCCGCATGGGTGTCTCGCCGCTGATCGGCTCGCACCTGGTGGCCAGGGCGTTCAGCATGGTTCAGGGCCTTCCCGTGGCCCGGGACCTGGTGCTGCGCGAGGCGAACATGCAGGAGCTGCGCGAATGCCTGCTGGCCGGGCAGCTGGACATCATCCTGATCCCGGCCGTGGCCGCGATGCCGCGCTTCGAGCACCGGGTCATCGACGTCGAGCCGATCGTCGTCGTCAGCCCCGACACGGCGGAGGCGACCCCTGTCGAACTCGCGGAGGCCGGCAAGGAGCAGTTCATCCTCGTCCCTGACACCTGCGGCCTGACCACGTTCACCACCCAGCTCTTCCAGGCGCACGAGATGCCCCTGAACACCTATCCGGGCGAGGCCGCCAGCTACCGGGTCCTGGAGGACTGGACGAAGCTCGGCCTGGGCTCGGCGATGGTCCCGCGCTCCAAGCTCACCTCGCCCGATGTCTGCCATCGCCCCCTGCACGACCAGGGCCGCGAGGTGCAGATCTCCTTCGAAGCGGTCTGGAGCGCCGACTCCCCGCTCGGCCCGGACCTGCTCCGCCTCGCCGACAGCCTGGCGGCCGCCCGCCGCTAGGGCCATATGCATCGCTTATAGCCTGATTCAGAGAGATCCTCTACCGGACCTTGCCGGGAATGCCTAACTTGGCAGGCACGTTGCGCCACTCACCGCTCCGTCCCCTCCCTGCCAATCGAGCGAGGCATAACCATGGCGTATCTTGAGATCACGCTTCAGGTGGACCCGATCAACCGCGGTGCCGCCGCCGAGGTGTACCAGAAGTACAGGCAGCCGTTCCTCGACACCGTCCCCGGGGCTCTCAGCAAGGAGCTCCTCGTCCGCGACGAGGACGTCCAGGTCCTCCACGGTTTCCGGAGCGTCGCCGACGCCAAGGCGTACCTGACGAGCGAGCTGTTCACCCGTGACGTCGTCGGCGGCCTGTCTTCACTGCTGAAGGCCGACCCCGACGTGCGCGTCTACGACACCGTCTGAGCCCGGTCGTGCACGAGATCACGGCGCTGCTGCGCGAATACGACCGCGCCCGCTCCTACACCGACGAGCTGTGGAAAGACCTCAGCCCGGACGAGGTGACCTGGCGCCCGCACGAGGAGTCCAGCGCCATCGGCTGGCACCTCGGGCACCAGGCCCACGTCGCCCACTTCATGATCCGCAACCTGACCGCGGCCGAGCCCAGCCCCGACCCGGAACTGGACGGGATCATGGACTCGGCGAACCCGGAGAAGTTCCGCGGCGCGCTGCCCACCGTCGAACGGCTCACCGCCTTCCGCGACACCGTCGCCGAACGCGTCCACGCCCGCATCGGCGACATCGCCGCCGGCCGAGTCGGCGCCCCCAGCCAGCTGGCCATCGTCGCGAACCACCTGCTGATCGCGCTGATCAACCACGAGTACCAGCACGGCCAGTGGATCAGCGAGGTCCGTGCCGACAACCTCGGCCACGCGCTGCCGCCCGACCCTGAATCGGACCGCCTCAGCCGCGTCGACGGCTACCTCATCTGCAACCCCTACGCCTGACCCCTTCGGCCGGCGCACAGTGAAGGAGCACAACGTGAGTGATGTGCGAGTCACCCCCTGGCAAGACGACAGCCACCCCTCGCCCCCACCCGAACTCCTCGCGGGAATGAAGGCACGCAGGCCGGGCGGTGAGCTGATCGGCATCGACCGTGTCCTGCTGAAGAGCTCCCCGCTCGCGACAGGATGGAACGGACTGCTGGGCCGGGTTCGCGCGGAGTTCACCCTGGCGCTGGAACACCGCGAACTGATCATGTTGCGTGTGGCCGTGCTCAACCGCGCCGACTTCGAGTGGGGCGTCCATCACCCGGCGTACCTGCAGGCAGGCGGCACGGAAGAAAAGTGCGAAGCCCTCAAGGGAAATCCTTCGGAAAGCGGCCTGTTCAACGAAGAAGAACTCGCCCTACTCACTCTGACCGATCAGTCCACGCGACAGGTCGAGGTCGATGCCGACGTCATCGAAGAGCTGAAGCGCCTGTTCGGTGAAGCCCAGACCGTCGAAGCAGTCGCGACCGTCGCGGCCTACAACATGGTCTCGCGCTTCCTGGTCGCGCTGGCCATCTGAGACTCCCTCGCGCACCCCTCAGTCACTCTGTTCGTGGACCTGAGCGACGAAGACGGCCTTGTCTACGACGCCCACGGCCGACGCGAATGCGGCAGCGCGGTCGTTGGACTGGCACCGGGCGACCTTCGGCTCGGAGGCCGGGCGGCCGGAGGGATCGAGTGCCTCCAGATCCGGTTGTCACCGGTCCTGGCGGTTGCGGTGCTCGGCGCATCGACCGACCTCAGCGGGACGGTGGTCTCCCTGGAGGATGTCTGGGGCCGCGACGCCGGGCGAGCCGAGGAAAGACTGCGGGCCGGCCACGTCGTGGGACGAGCGGTTCACGATCGCACTGGATGCCCTTGGTCGACGGATGAGCACCCGCCCGTCGCTTGATCCAGAGGTAGCCGCTGCCTGGGGAATGATGCTCACCAGCCGGGGACGGGTGCGCGTCGACAGCCTGGCGAACGAGGTGGGATGGAGCCGTAAGCGCCTATGGTCCCGCTTCCGGTCCCAGATCGGCCTCACCCCCAAGCATGCCGCCCGGCTGGTGCGCTTCGACCACGCCGCCCATCTCCTCACGGCGGTCGGTGACAGGTACCGCGCTCAGGTGACACCTATCGCGCTCCGGCACATCCGTTCGAGCGGACTGCCCCGGATCGAGTCGCATGCAAAATCGAACAAATGCTCTAATCGGAGTATGACGTACTCCTACCCAGACGATCTGGTCCGGGCCCAGCGCGACTGGCTCACCACCTACCGGCAGCTCGCCGAATCCCGCCCCCGCCACACCACCGCCCTGCGCCGCCGCCTCCTGGACCTGTCCGCCTACCTGCTGTGGCATCCGTTCTGGTCCACCCCGCCCGGCACGCCCGCCGCCCGGGTCGAGCTGCGCCGGCTCGCCCACCGCCAGGAGCAGCGCGGGACGCGAGCGGCATGACCCAGCCCGACGTCTTGTCCTCCCGGCAGGAGGCGATCCTGTCCGCGATCCGGGACTGGATCGCCGAGACCGGCGAGAGCCCGTCCGTCCGGCAGATCGGCGAACGGGTCGGGCTGTCCAGCACCAGCTCCGTCGCCTACCAGCTGGGCCGCCTCGAAGCCCGCGGACTGATCAGCCGCACCGGCCACTGCTGGCGCTCCTGCCGCCTCACCACCTGACCCCGGCGATGTGCGGGTCAGCAATTGGGTCAGCGGCCGGGTGTTCTCGACCCCCGCTCCTGGCGGACCTGCGGGCGACCCGGCAGCCGCCTCAGGCGGGCTCCGAAATTTGAAACTCCCGCAGGTCACGCGGTCGTAGCGGGCGGGTAGTTCCGCGCCCCGGGCGAGGCTCTTCTGTTCTAGGCCGCTTTCGGCGGGGGTGTACTCCGTGGTCGCCGCGACCGACGGACCGTGGTCGGCCCGACCATGACCCCCTTGTCCAGGCCGGTTGCCGGCCGCGTGCAACGGTGTTGCTCCTTGTCCGGGTTCGCTACCGGCCGCTGTCAGACGGCGGACAAGGGGGGTGTGCACGCTCTGCCTCGATCACCGCCCCGCTCCGGGGCCGTTCGGGCCGAGGAGACCACGCGATGACCACACCGACCAGCAGCCGGGCCCCGTTGCCGGACCCGGCCCGACCACGGGCCCGGCCCGGCGCGCTCTCCGACATGCGCAAGCACGGCCTCACCGAGAACGGCGGCACCACCTCGGGCGGGGAGACCCTGCGCAACCTCACCACCAAGGGCCTGGAAGCCGCCTCCTACGAACTCGGACGCCCCGTGACGGAGATGGGCTCCACCGCCCGCGGCGCGGGCGCCAGCGGCGCCACCCACCCCATGGCCGTCAACGAGACCATCATCGCGATGCTGCGCCCCAAGCCGAACCTGGCCCGGATGACCGAGGATCCTGCCGAGGTCCGGGCGGCTGCCCAGGCCGCCATCGATGCACCCGGCGGGATCGGCACCATCGCTCAGTACTGGACCGAGGTCCCGCTGCCCGCCACCGGCACCTGGAGCACGCCCGGCAAGGGCGGAGCCCAGGCCGACATCGTCCTCACCGCCCCGCAGGACCAGGGGCCGCTGCTGTTCATCGAGGCCGACAACTGCCACGAGACCGCCGAGGAACTCGCCGACAAACTGGAGAAGTACGCCCGCTTCTTCCGCCGGAAGACGAAGGACACCGACGGCAAGGAGCGCCCGATGTGGCGCACCCGCTGGACTGTCCCCGAGGGCCGCCCTGCCGACGTACCGCACCCGCCCGTCCTGCTCGTGTTCAACCGCCTCGGCGACCGCAACCCCAACCGCACCATCCCGCGCCTGACCGAACTCACCGCCACCTGTGGGCAGGGCAGTGGTTCGAGGACCACCACCTCTACAACGGGAAGATCCCCATCATCGCGACCGGGCTGCGCAACCTGCGCGAGCACGGCCCGCACGGCGCGGTGTTCCTCCGCTTCGGCCGCGACCACATGCAGCCCCTGCGCGAAGCGATCGGCAACCCCCGCCGCGAGGCGGCCGACACACGCAGACGAGCCGAGCAACAGGCCCACGAACGCGCGTACAAGGAGCAGCTGCGCCGTGCGGCCGAGCAGCAGAAGGCCGAGCGGGAAGCGCGCCGTCCGGCATGCGCCGGCTGCGGCACGAAGCTCTCCGACGACCGGTGGAAGGCGGCCGAGACATACCCGACGCCGGGACCGCGGTGGCATCCGACGCTGTGCGACGGATGCGAGGGCCAGGCCGTGACCGCGGCCTTCATCAGGACCTCGGCCCGGAGCATCGAGTCGATCAGCGGCCCGAACTCATCGATCACCCTTGCCCGCGACCGCCCGCTCGGCGATCGCCGCGGAGGGGTCGCCGACCCCGGCGCTGACAGGTACTTGCGGACCGTCTTGCGGTCGAGCCCGGTCTCCCTGGCGATCTCCGACAGGCTCATCGCCCCGGACTCCAGGAGACCACGAAAGCGCCGAAGCTCCAGCCAACGCTGCGGATCCAAGACCACTGCCAGCCCCCTCCGCCGTCCGTATCGACCAACCAGCAGAGTGCCGAGCAGCAGGTCTCTCACCGCATCAGCAACTGTCCCTTTTCATCCGTACGAGACTGGGGACGTTCACGTGTACGCCGACAAGGGACCGCCCGATAGCCCGTCAGGGTCCGGGTGGTGTGTAGTTGCACATGCCGTAGCGGCATGTGGTGTCGTCGAGGGCACCACAGCACGAAAGGCCCTGTCTGCGATGTACCCCTCCGCCACGCCTCCCCGCGAGGTCAAGATCGGCGATGCCGCCGCCTTCGCCGGCACCACCCCGCGCGCCATTCGTCACTACCACCAGATCGGTCTGCTGCCGGAGCCCGAGCGAGGCGGAGACGGACGCCGCCGCTACGGCTACGACGACATGATCCGCCTGCTGTGGATCCGCAAGATGTCCGAGGCCAGCATCAGCCTGGACGACATGCGGGCCGCCTTCGACGAAGCCCGGGACGTTGAGGACATCCTGGGCCGGCTGGAGGAGACCCTGGCCGCCCAGGAGGCCGACATCAAGCGTCAGCGCGCGGCAGTCCAGCGCCTGCGGGTCGTGGGCAGCCCACTGGGCTTGCTCTCCCCGTTGGTCACGGACCGGCTCAGCCACCTGCCTTCTGGCGCACTGCGCCCTTCCGACCTGGACGCCCTGCTGGTCACGGAACGGATCTTCGGGCCGCTGGGAGCCGCAATTCAGGCCAGCGTGTTCATCACCCTGGCGACCCATCCCGGCCTACGGGCCGAGGCGGACCGCCTCGACGCGGCCGACGCCGCCCTCGATGACACCGTCGACCCCCACGACCCGCAGGTCGAGGAACTCGCCGCGCAGCACTGCGCCCACCACAAGGCCCTGCTCCAGGCCATTGAAGCGGCCGGACTGGACGTGGCCGAGGAGAAGCTCTTCGAGACCTACGACGCCGAGGCGAGCGGCGAGGAGGACGCCCAGATGAGTGCCTTCGAAGCGGTAACCAAGATGCCCTATGGCTTCTCCGCGGCCCGGGCGCGGTGCATGGAACTCACGGCACGGCTCCTTGACGGGGACCTCTCCGCAGGCAGCTGATCGCTGGTGTGGCCGTGCGTGAGGATCCCGGATTGGCCACCGACACGAAGCCGAGGGTCTTGCGGGGTCTGTTGTTGAGGGTGGCGGCGACGGCTTGGAGCTCGTCGGCGTCCCAACGCGACAGGTCCGTGCCCTTGGGAAAGTACTGACGCAGCAGACCGTTCATGTTTTCGTTGGTGCCGCGCTGCCAGGGGCTGTGGGGGTCGGCGAAGTAGACCTGGAGCCCGGATTCGATGCGGAGTTGGGCGTGTTGGGCCAGTTCCGCTCCGCGGTCCCAGGTCAGTGACCTGCGCAGTTGCTCGGGCAGCGTGGTGATGGTGGCGGTGATCGCGTCCTTGACGGCCGCGGCGCCGCGGCCGGCCAGCGCGGGCCCGTTCTTGGTGCGTGGTTCGGTGCCGAAGCCCTCCATGCGGGGCAGGTGCAGCAGCATCGTGAACCGCGTGCTGCGCTCGACCAGCGTGCCGATCGCGGACCGGCCGGTCCCGATGATGAGGTCGCCTTCCCAGTGCCCTGGGACGGCGCGGTCTTCGGCTTCGGCGGGCCGCTCACTGATCAGCACGTCGGCCGTGACGTGGCCACGGACGCTCTGCCTGGTGCGCTCTCAAGGGACGCGCAGTGACCGTCCGGTGCGCAGGCACGCGACCAGCTCGCGCTTGAGTGCCCCGCGTCCTTGCACGTAGAGGGCCTGGTAGATCGCCTCCGGGGAGATGCGCATGGATTCATCTTCGGGGAAGTCCACCTCGAGCCGCTGCCAAGACCTGGTCCCAGCGCGGCCGGACTCCGGTGGTGCGAGTCCGCGGCCGGTCTCGCAGACGAATATCGATCGCCGCACTGACCTGCTACAAACCCGGCCACCGATCCCGGCTGATCTA
>NZ_JBIWKI010000077.1:0-14770 GCF_044765565.1 Streptomyces sp. NPDC102437
TCTGGTCTCCTCCGGAGCCGCGACGCGCCGTCACTACGTGACGGACAGTCGCGGTGAGCCTCCGGCTCACCGGGCGGCGAAGCGGGCCCGTACGTGACGGAACGTCACGGGGCTTTGTTCTTAGGGGTGCCATCGACGGATTCGTGTCGGCCCGGTCGGCCCGGTCGGCCCACCCCAGGTCAGAGGCAGTTTTAGGCGGTCCGACACGAGTCGGACCATGTCGGCCCGGGGTCGGATCCTGTCGGCCCGGTGTCGGCCCGGGGTGGCCGGCCACCCTCCGGGCGGCCTGACGTCCCACTCAAGAGTCACAGTGTGTAGTGATGGTGAGGCACTGTCAAGACCGTGCAGAGACTCGGAGTTGAGTACGGAGCGTGACAGGTGAGTGGTCTACACCATAAGGTGAATTGCCGAAAAGGAAAGGCACCATGAAGAGGTGCAAGGTCCGAGTTTGGCGGCATCAGAATGGGATCATGAAAAAACGGCCGACGCGGATTTACCCGCGCCGACCGCTTTTTCTGTGTTGATGCCCTCTGAGGCCGAATTTAAACGCTGATTAGGCGGAGAATCCCACAGCGCTCGCGTAATGGTACTCGCCCCAGTCGGTGCCGATGTCCATTAGCCAGTCACACCATTCGTCTTCGAGTGCATCCATGTCGTCTTCAGCCCAGCAGGCAACAATTTCGTCCCACCGTCGAATTACAAGGGAGCGATGGCGAATGTCTCGCTGCCTGGCCTGTCGGACCCCGGATTGATCTACCGGGGAGATTTCGACGCGGGTGCCGCCCCCTGCATTGAGTCGGCGGAGAAGGTCTTGAGCTACGTTCCGGCGCCGGTAGTCCCAATAGGCGGTGTCGATGCGCTGGAGGTTGGCCCGCGTCGGGATCTGCGTTTCTGCCAGCCAGCCGAACAGGGTCCTGCGGCTGACAGCGATCCCGGCGCGGTCCATGGCCTCATACCCGGGGGCTGAGGCTGTGAGGTACCGCAGGCGTGCGGCAAGGCCGCGGTCGCTGTCGACAGGGGAGGCGATCCCGCCGGCCAACCGGTCGAGCTGCTGGGCAACCAGCTCGTGACTGCCCAGACCGCGAGCACCGTACTTGCCGAATTCATTGACTCTGCCCGGCATTTACTTGCCCTCCCCGATCTCGTATTCGTCCTTCACCTTGACCTGAGCAACGCCCCGACCTTCAGGAAAGACTGACTGCCAGTCGCCGACCACGTGCAATTCATCGGTGCCCGCCATCTTAACAATGGTCAGCCCGGAATTGTGGGCCTTCATTGCCTTCATCCAAAGATTCGAGAAGGCTTGGGACCGGATGATGTGCATCCAGTCCGGGCGACGAATGTCGTGATTCGCATTCGACTCCCCCAGAGTGGAAACGAACTTGGAGTACATCGACTTCACGTACTCCAGGGTTACTTCGTCGCCGGATTCGATTGAGCTCTCTCGTGCATCCCTCAGAGTGCGGCGGAACTTCTCCAGGAGATTTTCACTCGCACCTGAGGTGTACGACTCATGGATAACCGGGGTTTCACACAGACTCCCATATTTCTCTGTGGCCAGCCGGAGCAACAGGCGCATGGTCGGTTCGGTAATCCAGACTTGGCCCGATTCCTGGCGGTCCCCGAGAGGGTTGGGAAGCTCCGAGTGATTCCATTCTGGCGGGGTGATGAGGTAGACGCCAGAACGGCGCGGATTGTGGGCTGACTCGGTGCTGTGCTGCAACGCGCCAATGGGCAGATGGGTCTTGAGGGCGGACAGATAGGCGCCGTTCATATCCAGCGCGGTAACCGTCTGCCGGGGGCCCTTGCGAGTCAGGTCTTTACGGATGAACTTCGGCCGTGCTTCCCAGATTTGGTCAGCTCCCTTGGACGACTTCTTGTGAAGGATGTCGAGCACGGGGAGATAGGAGGTGTGCTCGTACCGGGCCCCGGTCCGGCAGACGTCCAGGAGTGCCATGGCGTCAGGGATGGCGCGCTTAACCAGGGCCGCGGTGGCCGCTTCGACGTCCCCGCCGTGGGCCTCTAGGGCCTCTCCGACGGCCTGTGCGATGAGGTTCGGGACTTCGGCCGGCGCCTGGATCGGGCGCTGGGACCCTTGCTGAGGAACGGAGGCCTCAGCGCTCGGCTCCTGGTTCGCAAGGTCGCAAGCATCCTTGGAACCTTGCAAAGCAGCATCCAAGCATTCTTGGAAGCTGGAATCCGTGGAACCTTGCTGCGGGCCCTCGGCCTCCGCCTGCTGCCCGTGCTCGTGGTCCTGGCCGCGCTCGGTCTGCTGCTCCTGGTCCTCCTCCTCGGCCGGACCCCCGTACTCCTCCTCAGCCTTGGAGATTGAGAAGCAATACATGCGGAGAGGAAGGCGATCGGTGTGTTGGCGCAGCGTACGAGAGATTCGCTTCCGATCGTTTCGCCCATCGCCAGGGATGAGTACTTGACGCGACTTCATATCTGCCAGGCACGCAGAGACATTCTCGATTTCGACTTTTCTCGAAATGAGTTCCAGGCACGTTGGGATAACCCACAACTGATCAGCCGTTGTGAATCCCTGGATCTGCGACCGCATTTCACCTTCGAGGAGCCCCGGAACCCGATCAATGGTCGGAAACTCGGAGGGGGATACCCTCGCGGCATCAAGCGCGTCCCACAGCCGTTGACCCGCTGGGAGGTGCGCCGCGACCGCCGAGACCGTGGCCGCGTCCAGCAGCTCACGCGCGGCCTTGTCGGCGGCCCTGCCCAGCTCGGGAATCTCGACGACCTCACCGAGGATGTGCGCGCCGACCACCCATGCCGCGTGCATCCCGGCGATAGTGCCGGCCACGCCGCCGACGTGCGCGCCATAGGCGTTGGCCAGACTCCGGTGGAGCTTGCGCCACTTGGCCAGAGAATCCGCCGAGTAGGCCCCGGCCTGGATCGCCCACTCGAAGGGCCAACCCGCGAAATCGGCGGCGTTCCGCTTGAGCCACTGGGACAGGTGCTCTGCGTTCGGGTTCGGCTCAACGGTCTTGCCGTCGGCGTCCACGAACACGTTCGTCCAGAACGGGCCGGAGACTTCGTACAAGCGACTGGCAAGGTCCTCGGTCTGCCCGGCGCGGCGCAGGGGCCGGTTCGAGCTGGAGCCGAGCAAGGAGCAGAAACGGCCGTTGCCCGGCATCACAGTGCCGTCCTTGCCGCCGGTGGTACGGGTGGCTCCGGCGACGATGACGGAAAGCAGCTGCTCTGCTGCCGCAAGGTTCAGAGCGAGGGAGGAGAACTCCTCGCGGAAGATCGGCAGGAACCGTGCCTCACGCAGAACCTGGGGCAGACCCTGCTTGGAGGTGTCCCAGCCCCGGAAAAGCTGCTGTGTGTCGCCGCGGATCGATCCGTAGAGGCAGGCCTGGACAACCTGGGTGGTGGACTTGCCGCACTGGCCCTCACCTTGCAAGTTGAGGATGCAGGCGGGCAAGCCGAGCATTTCCAGCAGCGGGGCGATGAACGCGGCGCCGAGCACGAGCGCAGTGGGGCCGTGCTCGTTGGCGAAGTAAGCAGCCAGGCCCCAGAAGTCCCGGGCAGGCTCTTCCTCCCCGCAGGTGACGCGGTATCCGATGTCCTGGGCTGTAGCCTCCGGCATGACCAGCGAGCCATCCGAGGCCCGGGAAGCGCGGGAGGGAACCTCAGGCGCGTTGAGTGCCTGCTTACGGATCACCGTGGCGAACGCCTGGATTGCGTCGCGGCCGGACGGGCGAGGCATCCCGATCTTCCCTGCCCAACCGCCGTTGTCGAGTTCATCCTCAGACACCAGACGCGGGCCCTCGACAGTGTCGAGCAAGTAGCGAATGCCGTTGTGCTTGCCGTCCTCAGACCGGGCCGTGACCAGCCCAATCACTTCGGGGACGAAGCCGACGAGCATCGGCGCGCCGTCGCGCTTGGCGCTGTGGGAGATTGCCCGGGTACCGGGGTTGAAGTACCACCCGGCGCGCATTCCGACAATCGGCCACAGGAACGGGCCGACAGACTCTTTGCGCTGCTCAGGGGCGGAATCGGTGGTGTTGTCAGTGGGTCGTTTTCTCATGAAACGGGCTCTTTCTGGCCCGCTGCCGTGGCGGGGGAGGAGAAATCTCCCCTACACTCGGCCTCGGACCATGCAGGTCAATGCGAGCCCTTCGGGATAGGTGTTGGAGCACCAGTGACCCCGGGGGGTTCTCGCATTTTGTGGATCTTCTGTCGTCTGTGGCGGAGAGACTACGCCGTGTGTGGGAGCGTCCCCTCCTCCCCCTTCTTCCTTGCCGGGCGCTTGCCCCTGACCTCGATGCCGGCCTCCTGCAACCAGGCGTAGAAGACACCCGTACTGACCTGGGCAAGGTCTTGGGTCCGGCGGCGCGGCGCACCGACGTGCACGGCCTTCACGGCTGCATCGCCCAGGGGCTTGAGCAACTCCTCTGCTTGCCTCAGCAGATCGGCCCGGCGCTTGCCGAGGTCGGCTACTTCTCGCAGAGCGGCGGCCTGCTGTTCCTCTCGCAGCTTGCGGTCGTCGTTAGTCACGGGGAGAGCCTATCTCAATAAGCACGCTGCGTGCAGTCGTTGCACGGTTCGTGCTTTCGTGTCATGGTGGGACCACCCCGGAAACGGGGCGGCCCCGGCAGGTGGTTGGACACCGCGCCGAGGCCTGAGACCACCCACCTACGTACATAGGAGGGCGATCCTGTGATGGATCGTACCGGCGTGCGGGCGCACGCCTTGACTTGGCAGCACGAGCCCCAGCCCTGCGGTACCTGCCACGGGGCCAGGGGTTTCTTCGAGACCGGTGAGGTCGACGGAGTGCAGGTCAGCATTTGGCGGCCGTGTGGCTCTTGCTCGGGAACGGGGGTGCGGTGATGGAACGCACCACGCGAACGGTGACGGTCGCGGGCCGGTCCCGCGAGATTCCCGTGACCCCGCCGGACGTGCCGACGGACTGGCGTGAGATTGGCCTGAGGGCGGCGTTGGTAGTGGCCGGGCTGATCACGGTGGCGACGGTTGTCTACTCGACGATGAGCATCGCTGAGCTGTTGGGCGGCTGGTGGGGCTACGCGGGCGGCGCCGTGTTCGACGCGGCGTGGATCGTGACGCTGCTGCTGGCCGTGGTGCACCGCTACGACCCTGCGCAGCGTCGGGCAGCGGACAATGCCGGGTGGTGGCTGCTGGCCGCATCGATGGCGGTGCTTGTCGTGCACGGCATCCGCGCAGATGACTGGGGCCAGGCCGTAGGCGGCCCCGCTGTTTCGCTGGTCGCCAAAATGCTCTGGCACACGGTGCTGGCATCCATGTCCCGACCGCTGACGGCGGACGCGGCGGAGTGGTTGGCCGCCGAGCGGAACGAGGCATACGCCGAGCTGGCCATCGCGGACACCGCACAGCAGGTGCTGCGGGCCCGTGGCCGCGCGGCCCAGGTGCGGGCGGCGCTGGAAGCGAAATACGGCGCGCTGGATCCGGAGCCGGCTCGGGCCGTCCACGTCGAGCGGGCGGCCCAGCCCGAGCCTGAGCGCTCCCACACCGGGCTGCGTGAGCGCGCCATCGCGGATCAGACGCGGGCCCGGGTCTCACTGGAAGCGGCGGCGGACGCCGGATTCTCAGCGGCGGAGATCGTGTCCATCTCCGCCCGGATGCGCTCGGAGACTCCGCCGGATACGACCCTGACCAGCACGGATAAGGGCGGAGACATCCGCCCGGGGACTGAGCGGATGCCCGAGCCGGAACCCGCTCAGGCGATGTCCCTGAGGGCCACGGTGCACAGGCTCCACAAGCTCGGCGTGGGCGACGCGGACGCGGTGGAGCGGCACGCGGTGGCGGTACTTGGTCGACCGGTGAGCCGCGACTCTGTTGACCGCTACCTGCGGGAGGCCAAGAACGCCGCAAGCGCTAAGGGTCCGACGGCCAGTCACATGAGCGGGGGCTACGCGTGATGTGGAGCCGACTTCCGTACGCGGTGCGGCTGCTCGCCGTGGCGCTGCCGCTGCTGGCCGGCCCCGCGTGGCTGATGGAGCGATGCGGTCTGCCGTCCTGGCTGGCCTGCATGCTGGCGGCGCCGCTCGCTTGGGCGGGCACCGGGCCGATGGCCGCTAGCGAGGCCGCCCGGCACGGCCAGTCGCCTGAGTAGCAAAGCCGATGCGGCTGTCCGAAGGGCCGCCTACGCTCCTCGAATCCCGTGACGGTCCCGGCGGGACAACCCCCGCCGGGACCCCCTCCCACACATGACGCGCAGTCAGGCACCAGGAGGTACGCACAGCATGACGACCCCAGAGGTCCAGACACAAACCACAGGCCCGCCAACTCCGGCCGAAACCGCTCCGATGACAGATGCCGGTGTGGGCGCTACGAACGGGTCGGAGATCGTTCCGGCCCAGCGCACCACCACCGAGTCGGATACTTCTGCCGACTCAGCCAGCACCCCTGGTGCTATCCCTGGAATCCCGCTGCTCACCATCGGTGCCACGTCCACGGCGACCGTGGTGTCCACGGTCGGACTGGCGGCCGGGCCCGTTGCCGCTGTACTGACGGCCGGGGGCCTGGCAACGACCGCGGCTGTTACCGCGATTGCCCGTGCCCCCCGCACCCCGGCCAAGGCTGGGACCAGGAGGAGCACCAGGAGCACGAACGGCACCACCGGGCGGGGCGGCGCGGGTACACGGTCGTCGTCCGGTGGGTACCGGCCGACCGCAGGCCGATTCGGCGGCGCGTTCTCGGGCCGCCGCGCGGGGGCGCGGTCCGGGGCGGGGCTGCGGTCCGGGGCCGCGGCTGGCGTCCGCGCGGCGCGGACACGAGCGGGTCAGATCCAGTCGGCCCGCGCGGCATCGGCCGCCTCACCGTTGTCGCGGGGACAGAAGAGGCAGCAACTGACCGACGCCCGGCGCGGCATGGCTGACGCCCGCCGTAACGCCCGTACGCAGGCACGTGCGGACCGCAAGGCGTCAACAGGGGCCGGTCGAACTCCGGCGTCCCACAAGGCCGTTGGAGGGGGCACTGGGGGTCGTGGTGGGCGCCTGATGTCCCGTGCGGGGCGGGCGCTCGGCGCGCTGCGACGTGGCGGCTCCGGTGGAGGCTTGAACTCTGGCCGGGGCTCGGGTGGGGGGAACCTGCGCAAGGACAAGCCCGCCGACAAGCCGAAGTCCCGCCTTGCCGGGTGGCGCGAGACCCGGCGGAGGGCCATGGACGACATGCGGGCCCGCAAGGTCGCAGCGGCCCGTGCCAGCAACGAACTGCGAGCCCGGAACCGTGCCCGTAAGTCCGCGCTCCGCCGTTCTGCAGCCCGCTTCCACGCCCGCCGCATTGCCGCCGCACTGCTGGCCACGCCCATGGGGCTCTTGTCCATGCTGCTGTGGCTGCCCGCCAAGCTCTTGAGGCTCCGTCCGCCGCAGTGGGGCCGCCGTCTCTACCGGTACTTGGCCCAGAGCGCATCCGAGGCCCGCGCGCAGCGAGACGCCGTGGCGTACGACGAGCACGACCAGGAGCAGGCCGCCGCCGAGGAGCAGAACCGCGCGCGACTGCCCGAGGTCGAGGAAGCGATCGACTCTTCCCCGACGACCACGACCACCAACACCAACACCAACACACAGGAGATGAACCCCATGGCTTTCGATTTCCGCGCCGCTGCCGAGGAGATGCTCAGGCAGGCTCAGACCGCCGAGCCCGGCGGAATGATGAACGTTCTCGCCGCCTTCCAGACCCTTCCCGAGGCCATCGGCATGGTTGCCGAGACCTTCGGCGTTGTCGCCGGTCGGTGCTCGGAGGACATGCCGCTTGAGCCCGCCGTGGCCGACGCGATCATGGACCTCCACAAGCAGCTCATTGCCTGCATCGACTCCGCATCCGAGGTCTCAAAGGTGTTCGAGACCGCCCACGAGGCGGACATCCGTCGCCACGTCGATCCCCGCCCGTCCGAGGAGCAGTGGGACGTCAGCTCCAACCAGGAGTAGTCACCCATCGACGCGGGCCCGGGATGTCCCCGGGCCCGCCCCTCCAACAGAAGGGCAGGAACACCATGACGGGCGACTCCGTCAACAAGCGCAAGGCCAGTCCCGCCGCCCACACCGCGATCGACTGGGTGGCCGGCCACGGCAACGTCACGGGTCCAGTGGCCATGGCGACCACCGCGGCTGCCGTCGCGAGCGTCGGAGCCTTCGCCGAGATGCCCAGTGCCTGGCCCCTCCTCGTGGGCACGGTCGGCGCCGCAGCGCACGGCGTCGGTGTGGGCATCCGCCGCCGACTCAGCAAGACCAGCATCACCGTGCGCGCCGCGTGCTGGCTCGCCACAGGGGGATGGAGCAGTGCAGTCATTGCGTCCGACCCCACGTCCTGGACGTCGAGCAGCTGGTGGGCCGCCCTGGGCACTCTCACCGCGATTGCCCTGGGTGCCGGTGCGGGGCTGCACCGGGCGGACATCCAGGAAGAGGCGCTGGATGAGTCCCGCCGTGCCATGGAGGCCGCCATGCTGGAAGCCAAGGTGGCGAAGGAGGATTGGGGCGTCATCGACCGTTGGATGACGCTCATTCGTGAGGTCGCCCGGGTCGAAGCGACGCCTGAGGGCTTCACCCGCCGGCCGAACGGGTCCGGGTTCGCCCTGGAGGTTGCGTTGCCGGTCGGGTACCCCTCCGACCGGTTCCAGCCGTACAGCACGGCGCTTGCCGAAGCGGCACGCCTCCCGATGGGCTGCCTGGTGAGCATCAACAAGGCACGCCGCCAAGGCCATGTCGTGCTCGACGTCGACACGCAGGACACGTCCGCCACCACAACATCGTTCCCCGGCGACTACTCCCCGCTGAGCGTCTTGAACGGCCTGCCCTGGGGCCTGGACCGCAGGGGCAAGACAGTGGACGTGTACATGCGTGAGGCGTGCGCGCTGATCCTCGGGCCGCCCGGAACGGGCAAGACAACGCTGCTGGATTCGATCCTGGCCCAGTTCACTCGCTGCGTCGACGTCCTCGTGTTCGGGATCGACGTAGGCAAGCGCGGTGACGCGTTTGTCCCGTGGCTGGCTCCGTGGATGGAAAGCCAGGGCCTTTCCTCACCCCCGCCCCACACCGCACGTCCGCCGAAGTCCACACGGCCCGGTGTCGATTGGGTCGCGGCCACGGTCGAAGAGGCAGACGTTCTGCTGGATGCCCTCATCGACATTGGCGAGTCTCGCCTAACTGAGTATCGGGAGTTGATGCAGCAACAGGACACCAAGCTTCTTCCTGTGAGTGCACAAGTCCCAATGATTTTCTGCATTGTGGACGAGGGGGCTGAAATGCTCGCCTATCAGGGAATGGACCCTCTTCGAAAGCGCGTAAAGGAAAAGCTGGTCAAGGTAATGCGGACCACTCGGGCAATGGGAATCCGTCTGATTCTCACTGCAACGGACGGGAATCTCACCAGCCTTGGCGACAGCGCGGTTCGGAAGTACAGCCCGGTTCGAATCTCACTCACGTGCACGGACCCGGAGGGCGCCGGTACCGCCAAGCTCTTTGGGCAGGTAAAGGGACTCGATGCCCGGCAACTTAGGGCAAAGGGATCGGGTGTTATCGGTGCGTCGACCGACCCCGGGTTTTCCCCGAAGCCGTTCCGCACCTGGGTGACCGCGCCGTCCCTGGCGAGGGAGGCTTGCCTGGCGACCGAGGCGACCCGCCCGGTCCTGGACGCGCCGTCGGCCCGGGCAGCCGGTGACGTCTACCTCAACCGGTGGGCACCCGAGAGAATCGCGTGGCTCAGCGGTGGCACCCCGGCGACCCCGGCCTCCACGTCCGCGGCCCCGACCCGCCCGGGGATCGCCACCACCGACCTCCGGGCCAAGCTCCGAGTTCGGGGGCAGGAGACGCCGCCCGCCGCCGAGGATCAGGAAGCCGCGGTGGAGAAGTTCCTTGAGGAACTGGGCAAGCTGCCCGAGGCCGAGGAGCCCCGTCGCGGGTACCGCCCTCCGGAGCTCCGGTTGAACGTCCGGGGGCAGACACCCGCGACCGACGACGACGGCCAGGCCGCCGAGCCCCGCAGCAACGAAGGAAGTGACACCGGCGGCGACTGGAAGCAGGCCGCCCTCAGGATCGTCCAAGAGGCCGACAGCGATGAGTGGCTGAGCACCTCGGAGATCCGGGCCCGGCTGGAGGCCGACGGCATCGAGGTCAACCGGTCCACCCTCGCCACGGAACTCAGCGAGATGGCTCGCCGGGGGCAGATCACCAAGCGCGGAACCGGCCCGCAGACCCGCTACGGCAGCAACGCAGAGTGATTGTTGTCGTTGTTGTTGTTGCCGCTCTCCTCGGGAAAACCCGCTCTGGGCCCCGGGGAGAGCTGTTTTACCAGGGCTAACAAGCCCGACAACAACAACGACAACAACAACGAGCCCTACCATCCACCACACACAGTGAAGAGACGCCGATGCTCACCAGCGACGCCGCACCGCCCAGCGGTGGCCTGTACGACGCCGACTCGCGCAGGCTGCTGACCCTCATGGCACACCTGATGCGGTGGTCCACCCGTCTCCGCGTCCAAGTGCTGCACCACTCTGTCGACCCTGCGGAAGAGCGCGCGTACACGATGCACAAGGCGGCAGCGACCGACCAACTGTCGCTGCTCTCCCCCGGCTATGCCCGGCACGCCGAACATGCCCAGGAGGCCGCCGCCGAGCTGTGGCGGCTCGACTCTCAGGACGCTGCTGGGCCCTACCCAGCCGACCCCCGGGCCTACGTCCGCCGGCAGTACGGTGCGTGGCTCGGGGAGCGGAACCGGGATGACGATCCACTGAGCCCGGGGGACGCCTGGGGGGTTTGAGCCTAGGTACGAAAACGGATGCGGCCCACCGTGAAGATCACTACGGTGGGCCGCTTCGCGTGGATCATGAACGGGGGATCTCATGGACGACGGGGACCGGCTAGCGGTCACGCTGGCGGTGGTGCTGTTGGTCGGCGTGACGCTGATCAGTCGGGAGCTGGTCGGCCTCTGGCCGACCGTGGCGATCGCGTACGGGCCCGTTGTGGCTGCCTACGCCGTGCCGCCCGTGGTGCGGCGACTGACGTTGGAACATCAAGTGCGCCGACATCGCAGGGCCTTGCGCCGCCTGTAATCCGCGCCAGATTCCCTAAAGCCGCGGGGGGTGCTTGGCAAGCCATTCATCGATTGCCTCAGCCACCGCATCCTTGAGTTTGATCTGATGCACGGCCAGGGAAACTGACAGTTGGCGCCGCAGCAGAGCGGGGATTGTTGTAGTGATTGCGATTTCTGATTCGGGCGCCTTCTCCTTCGGGGTGAGCTTCTTCGTTGACAGCTCACGCCGGGGCAACTGAGGCTCTTCTGATACGTCATCATAGGCGGGCATCAGGCAGCATCCTTCATTACGGTCTCGATGCGGTTTCGGGTCCACTCGTAGACGTCCTTGAAGATGAATTCCATCTGCCGCCCCTCCGGTCCGCATTCGCCGATCGGGCGAGCATTCTCCGACATCTTCTTGAACGCTACGAGTTCAGGGATTCGCGTCGGGCAAATCCCATCCGGTCCAACGATCTTTTCCATTTCCCCGACGCGCTTCCTGTGTACCGCAAGACTTTGCCGGTACCGACTAACCACCATTCCCGCAACCGCGAGTTCCGGGTTCAGCGTGTGGCGGTCCGCCGAGACCCTTTCTTTAATCCGGCGAGCGGCCTCAACTGCCTCGTATTCTCCTTCGCACGGCATAAGGATCACGTCGGTGGCGGTCCAAGCCACGTCGATTTGATGGCTGAGCAGATTAGGTGGGCAGTCGATGATCACCAGATCGAAATCATCGACGACACCCGCCAGAGCGCGCAGTAGTCGCCGCTCGCTCGCCGCCTCGGCTGCCGTCCGGGGCAGCAATTCCAGATCGAGGTGGGCGGGCGCGATCTGGATCCGGTCGGTGTAAATGCCGCCGTACCCGGACGGGACCAGAATCCTTTCGATTTCTCCCCGCCCGGGGCGCTGAAGAACGCTCGCGAGACTGGCCTTTTGGCGCGCGTCGGGGTCGGTGCTCACCTGGGCGCGCAGTCGTCGGGTCAGGTTGCCCTGAGAGTCCATGTCGATGGCCAGGACCCGGTGGCCGGCCTCTGCCGCCGCGACGGTGAGGCCCTGGGCGACGGCCGTCTTGCCGACGCCGCCCTTGTGGTTGGCGATCGCCACATGGGGTGGGGCTGCTGTCATTTCCTGCCTCCTGGTGGGGGAGTCGTCAGGCGCGACGGTGGCAGCAAGCATCCAAGCAAGCAAGTTTCAAAGGGTGAGTGTCCCCGTGGCCCTTGACACCGCTGTACGGAAAGCGCACAGTGGATGTGCGAAAGACGTACAGCTACTGGAAGGGCTCCACTATGTCCGTGTCCATCGAACGCACCACCGCAAGGGCCGCTACGGCCATCTGGGAGGCATCCGACGACCCCCAGCAGTACATCGCCCACGCGATCGACTCGGGGCGACTGGAGGCCGCCCTGGCGGCCCTCGGGCTTAAGGAATACGCCGACCTCAGCGCGCTCCCCGCTGAGCAGCGGGCCAAGCTCCTGCGCGCGGCCTCCGGCCTGGCCTCCGAACTCACCCGGCGAGTCCGACACCTGACCGTCGCGGCGCGAGACATCGACGGCACCTCATGGGCGGACCTGGCCTCGCTCCTGGTCGACGACCCCGGCGCCCGGTCCACCGCACGCTCCACCTACGAGGCCGGCCGCCGCCAGATGGGCCGGTCCTGGGCCTGGCCCAACAAGCCCGTCCCCGACTTCACCGACACCGAACTGATCGAAGCGATCGAGCACAACGAGACCGACCCCGACCCGGTCACCCGGGACCTCGTACGCAGCTGCTCCCGTGAGTGGGAGCGCCGCAGGGGGATCGCCCAGTGACACACCAGCCGACCACGAACCTCTGACCCGTTCTCGCAAGGTTTCAAGCTTCCTTGCGAACTGGGAACCCTGGAACCTTGCGACCCGACTCCCAGGCCAACAGACATCTCACGGACCCGCCCAACCAACCCAGAAAGCAGGCAGACATGGCCGTCTTCAAGTTCGGCAACGTGACCATCAGCAGCAGCGACGTGGACGCGAACACCAGCGGCACCGAGCAGGCCGCAGAGGTGTCCGGCGCGACCATCAACGGTGGCGTCTTCGGCGGCGAGAACTACGGCATCAAGGGCGGCGTTTTCCACGGCGCCGTCCACATCGACACCAACGACCAGTAGCAGCGGGGCGGCCCGCCAGTGCCAACCACCGGGCCGCCCTCACCCTCCACCCGGCCAACCAGGAGAAGGACTCCCATGTTCGCATCAGTGTTCGTCCTGTTGTACGTCGCACACCTCCTGTCGGACTACCCGTTCCAGACCGATCACCAGGCCAGCCGCAAGGCGGAGAAGTCCGCGGCTGGATGGCGCGCGAACCTCGTTCACGCCGGAACTCACGTCGCCGTCTCTGCCGCCGCCCTGGCGATCGGGGCCCTCGTTCTCGACCTCAAGCCCTCCGCGCCGGCCGTTCTGGTCGCGCTGGCATGGGTCGGGATCTCTCACTCCGCCATCGACCGCCGCCGCGGCGTGCTCGCGTGGATGAACCGCACCGGGCAAGCCGAGTTCGTCAAGCACGGCGGTGCGGCCCACGTCGACCAAACCGCCCACATCACCGCACTCGCCATTGGCGCGCTCGCCATGGTCGGCATGAGCTGAAGGAGCCCCACCATGAAGCCGACATACACCACCCACCGGCGCCGCGCCATCGAGCCGGACGGCACCAGTCACGCGGCCAAGTACGCCGGGGACCGCACCCACTTCACCCTGGCCTGTGCCGTCTACCCGATGCCCGTCATCGACCGCCTGGTACACGACGGAGACCACTGGTCGGTCACCTGCCCCGGGTGCCGGACCGCTCTGGCCATCGTCATCACCTGCCCGCTGTGCAAGACGCCCGGCGCCGAAGAGTTCGGCCTGCCCATCCCGAACACCGACGACTCCGCAGACTGTGCCCGCTGCATCAACCCCGAGTGCGGCATCCACTGGGGCCTCGACCCCGCCGCCGACGGGTCGTGCACCGAGTGCGGGGGCTCCGGCCACACCGCGCGCGGCACCATCTACGACCCGCGCTGCGTCGCCTGCGGGGACTCCGCCTAGCCCCACCAAGGTTCCAAGGAAACAAGGTTCCCAGGACCCGTAACTCAACTCCAGCAAGAATGGGGAAAACTCATGGACGCTCAGGAAATCCAGGAACAGCTTCGCCGCCAGCTCGAAGAGCAGGAGCGCGCCACCCGGGAATTGGCTAAGGCAATGGAAGAAGCAGCCCGCCGGGACGGTGGAGCCTAAAGAATAAGGAATGGGCCCGACACGGATTATCCGTGTCGGGCCCATTCCTATTTTCGGGCTCGGGATTCGCTTTTCTGTCGCTTTTCCTTTTCAGTTATTCACCTTATGGTGTAGACCACTCACCCGTCACGCTCCGTACTCAACTCCGAGTCTCTGCACGGTCTTGACAGTAGCTCACCATCACTACACACTGTGACTCTTGAGTGGACGTCAGGCCGCCCGGAGGGTGGCCGGCCACCCCGGGCCGACAGCGGGCCGACAGCGGGCCGACAGGATCCGCCCCTGGGCCGACATGGTCCGACTCGTGTCGGCCCGCCTAAAAGGGCCTCTGACCTGGGGTGGGCCGACCGGGCCGACCGGGCCGACACGAATCCGTCGATGGCACCCCTAAGCACAAAGGGCCGTGACGTTCCGTCACGTGCGGGCCCGCGCCGCCGCCCGGTGAGCCGGAGGCTCACCGCGACTGTCCGTCACGTAGTGACGGCGCGTCGCGGCTCCGGAGGAGACCGGAAG
>NZ_JBIWKI010000078.1:0-14763 GCF_044765565.1 Streptomyces sp. NPDC102437
TGCCGCCGTCGGCGAGGTCCAGGACGTCACCGATCAGCTTCAGCAGTTCCGGCTCGTCGTTGGCCACCCGACGCGACAGCAGCGTGTCGCCCTCGCTGTCCAGGACCAGGCAGTGGTGGTGGGTCTTGCCGCAGTCGGTTCCCGCCCATATCCGGCTCATCGTGCTCCATTCGGTCGTACATGCCTTGCGTACCACGGACGACCTCGCCGGCATTGCTCTACACAGCGACTTGTTCGCACTTCCCAATCGGCGGCCGAGTCGTCGTGGGGAGCCAGGCGGCCAAGCACCTGAAGCCACGAACGGCAGCCACTTGTCAGCCACACCCAGCTCCCCTGGGTGTCCTCACCCTACGAACGGGAGGACCAACCCGTTCAAGAAGGTAGAGCCACTTGTCCCCGGGCCGGGGCCGACGACGGCGCAGTCCGTCGGCATAGGCCTGCCCGAACTTCAGACACCAGCGACGCACTGTCTCGTAGGAAACGATCACGCCGCGCTCGAGCATCAGTTCCTCGACCTCACGGAATGACAACGGGAAGCGGAAGTACAGCCGTACCGCGTGCGCGACCACCTCCACCGGGTACCGGTGCCCCTTGCACGACGGCGACGCGGACGACACGAGCGAACCCCTTCCGGCACGATCAACTCCAAGATCATCCCAGGCCGGTCAGTTAACGTGACAACGCCCGAGTAAAAGCTACGTCGGCAGACTGGCAACGTGCCTCTGGAGCAGGAAACTTCAAGGTGCCTCTGCTACTGACTTCGGCGTATTAGAGTCTGTCCGGTCTGTCGAGAGCGAGGCCCGTCCCGGCAAGGAATCCGCCGAGGATGCCGTGCTGGTACTGCAGCGCTTTGAGCCGCCTGCGGAGCAGAGTGAACCGGGCTCAACCGCTTGGGCCCACGATGGTGGCCCACCTCGGAGGAATGGGGTGGGCCACCGGTTCGTGGCCGGGTCAGCCGCAGTCGTTGCGGTTGATCTTCAGGGACCGGGTCTGGTCGTTGAGGTTGTAGCCGCGCAGGTCGTGGATGGAGCCGCCGCTGCGGGTCACGCACACCCAACGGCCGGAGTAGTCCCGCTTCTCGTAAACGCGGGCGGTTCGGTCGGAGTTGTTCCGGATGGAGCTGCCCCGGTCCCGGATCGCGGAGGGCAGGTCTTTGACGCTGCCGTCGACGGCTCGGCGGACCCAGGGCTGGCCGCCGAAGTTGATCTCGGGGTAGATGCAGACGTAGCCGGACGGGCAGTCGATCGCCGCCCGCGCCCCGCCGACCGCGGAGGCGGTAGTGGCAGGCACGGCGAGCGGCATAAGGGTCAGGGCAGCGAAGGCCGCGACACGCTTCACAGTTTTGATCACGGCACCAGACTCCCCGGCCGCCCTGGCCGGATACGGGCGATCTTCTGCGCGTTCACTCCGCCAGCGGAGCGCGGAAGAAGCATGCCGGGCGCGAACACGGCAGGCCGGCCCAGCTCCCGCCGAGCGGCAAAGGCGATCCTCGACCACCTGCGCCGGACGCCGGGAGTCCGGGACGTGGTGGCCTCCGGCAGCCCTTTCGTCCCCTCAACGTCTCTCTTGAAGGTTGCGTTAAAGCCTTCCGCGGCGGCGTTGGCCGGCCGTAGTCGCCCGCCGGAGAGCGGGTTCAGGTGGGGTTCAGCGGAGTAATGCCGGTACCCGCATACAGCTCTGGCTCCAGAGACAGGACCGTGACCGGCTCCCCCGCCTTCACCGCGTGCCAGGCGATCGCAGCAGCGTGAGCCACCGGCCAGTCCACGGATCTCCAGTCCATCGCGTCCACCGCATGCCCGGCGTTGAACGGGACGTTCTCCGCGAACCGCAGGGTCGCCGCGTGCCGGCCCGCACCCGTGACCTGCCGCTCCGCAGCAAGAATCGACAGTGACGGGATGATGACGCGGCCGGTGCCGCGGGAGGCTTCGATGTACAGGCCGGTGAAGAAGGGATCGGCACGATACAGGGCGACCAGAGCGGTGTGGTCCACGACGACCGTCAGGTTCATGCGACGGCGCCGCCCTGATGGGCGCGGATCTTCGCCCAGGCGTCCTGTCCGGCCTGCTGGACCTGCTCCGTGTACTCGATGCCGAGCTCCCGGGCCGCTTCACCAGCACGCTGCTCACGCTCGGCGTCCGTGAGCTCGCGGCCGGCGAGCTCTTCCAACAGCTCGGTGATGGTCGTGCCTCGTTCGGCGGCGAGGACCCGCAGCCGGTTGCGGACTTCCTCGCTGGTCTTGATACTCGTCGGCTTGTTCATACCACCGATTCTACCGTCGGTAGAACTTTTCGGGGTAAAGGCTCCCGAGCTGAAAATGAGCGGCGGGTTGGCCCGTAGGCGGTTGAGTTGGCCCGACCGAGGATCGGGGTCAATGCGACATTCGGATCCCGGGCCTTCAAAAGCGTCGGCCAGGGTCGGCCCCACAGACGTGATCCGCCACTGCCCGCCGAGCCCGAGGAGCGGTCGTCATGAGCAGGGCCGGCTCGATCTCGGGCAGGCTTCATGATGCGATCACTCCCGCCCCGCACCAGGATCGGACTACGGGCGGTGGCTCGGTCGCACCCTGCCCCGCCCTTGAGCGGGGCGCAGTTCCCGGCGTTCCGGTCTGCTTCCCGGCCCATGCCCGTCAGGGGGCCTGGAGGTGTATATGCCGCGGCCCTTGTGGACCGGAGCTATTTCGTTTGGCCTGGTCACTTCTCTGAACTATCGGTGGGCCCTGCCGAATCCGTTGGCCGCGAGGTGATGGCGTGTCGACACCCTCGGATGTCTGCTGATCTGTTGGCGGCGACTGCGCTCTGCGTTGGCCAGTGCCGTGGGCTAGGAGGCCGCTGCGAGCCGGTTGAGGACTTCCGCCGGAGTGAAGCTCCAACCGACGAGACGCGGTCCGCTCCAGTTGATGCCGATCATGTAGCCCTCTCGGGCGGCATCGGGCAGATCGCGATCACGCCAGGCGTCCAGGGGCATGGATTCAACACGCAGCCCATGCCTCCAGATCTTCGCTGCCCTCTGGGCACGTGCCATGGTCGACCAGTAGGGAAGACTTCGCGTGCCGTCCGCCGAGACAGGAGCCGGACTTCCCTCATCATCCCGAACAAACCAGACCACTTCGCTCTGGCGAGCCTCTCGGAAGAACGCTGCCGCTTGCGAACCACTCTGACTCATGACGGGTGAGCCTAACGTTGCCAGTCGCGCTGGCGCTGCCAAAATCGGATCGTCAAGGCAGTCTCGGTCTTCTACCGTTCCACCATGCAGATCGTCGTGACACTGGACTGTGTTGATACTGAAGCGCAGGCGGAGTTCTGGCTCGCTGCGCTCGCCCCGCTGGACTACCGGCGTGGATTCGACGGACCGCCGTATCTGAGCTTGGTCGGTCCCGCTCTCGCGCCCACCCTTCTCCTACAGCAGGTCCCGGAATCA
Source organism: Streptomyces sp. NPDC102437 (assembly GCF_044765565.1). NCBI lineage: Bacteria > Bacillati > Actinomycetota > Actinomycetes > Kitasatosporales > Streptomycetaceae > Streptomyces > Streptomyces sp. NPDC102437. The sequence continues at coordinate 3,418 of NZ_JBIWKI010000078.1, forward strand.
AAGCAGGTCAAGAACAGGATGCACCTCGACCTCGATTTCGGAACCGAGGACTTGGACACTGAGGTCGAGCGCCTCCAACAGCTAGGGGCTCGGCGGCTCTCTCGAGAACAGAACGAACATGGCTTTCGCTGGGTCGTCGTTGCCGACCCAGAAGGCAATGAGTTCTGTGTTTTCGTCCCCCCAGCCAACGCTGTTCCAGAGGCGTAGCCGCAGCATCCAGATGCGCCACCGGCTGAGTCCGTCCCCACTGCGGCGTGGGGAACGGACGGAACGTGGCTCCCCACGCCAGAGCAGGTCCACGTGGCCATCAGCCCTTGCGTCCTGGGCCCTTGTCCACACTTTCGCTTATGACTGCCGCGAGGTGGGGAGGCCCAGATTCACGGGCCCAGGTGCTCGCGAGGAGTCGTCGATCTGCCGGATCTTGGCTTCAGCTCCTGCGAGACTCACCTGGAGCCCCTCGATCTCCCCGATCCATCCATGCTGTTCTGCCTCTGTGATGCGGGCGATGAGGTTGTCACGGATCTCGATGAGACGCTCGCGCTGGGCGGGGTCCGGACGCAGAAGAGAGCAGCGGACACAGGCGTGTTCGTGGATGCAGGCGGTGCCGTAGGCGCGGGCGCAGGTGCCGACGGAGAGTTTGCGGCGTTCGAAGTGTCCGAGGAAGTCCTCCCACTCGCTGTCGGTGGGGGTTCGGTACTCCTCCGCGGGGCGCAGGACTCGTCGGCGGGTGATGAAGGCGCGGTGGGCCTCGATCGTCTCGGTGGGGTAGACGGCGTTGTAGCCCATGGTCGTGTTGATGTTGGAGTGTCCGACGATGGCCTGGGCGATGTGAGGCGGTAGGCCGGAGCGGATGGCGTCGGTGACGAACATCCGCCGGAAGTCGTGCGGTGCGAAGTCGAGGGGCTGGCCGGTGGCGTCCGTCAGGCCGATGAAGGCCAGGACCTCTCCCAGGGAGCGGCGGATGAGTTCGCCGCTCATACAGGAGCGCTCGCCGGCGCGGTCCCACTGGAACAGCAGAGGCGCGGGTGGACTCCAGACGCGTTCCTCGTAGTCGTAGGCGGCCACCAGCGGAATGGCACCTGAGCGCGGATCGCGGACGCGGCGGATGATCGTGGAGAGCACGTCTGAGAGCTCGGGGCTGACCAGCAGGACACGCTCCTGGTCAGTCTTGGACGGTGCGATCTGCAGCAGCGGGACGATCTCGCCGGTGGTGGGCAGCCGGTACTGGACCAGACAGTGATGGCTGATCTCCAACATCTCCTCGATGCGGGCACCAGTGTGGCGCAGGAACTCGACCGCTGCCCAGGCCCAGAACGCCCGGTGCTCGGCCAGATCAAGATGCACGCGCGTGCCGGTCGCGTCCCGGGCGCAGTCGCCGCCGTTCTTCGAACGGACGAAGACGGATCCGCCAACGGTGAACTGCGCGCCGGGTGGCACCGCGCGCAGAGCCTCCAGGCAGGCGGTCAGGTGACGGTGGTGGTCGGCCGCGGCCCGGGCGAAGGTCTCCAGGGCTGGGAGGCGTTCGCGGGTGCGCTGGTCCATGCGGGCCTTGACCCGCTTGGTGCGCTTGCCGTCCTGGACCTCGGCTTCCTTGATCGGGCAGGGTGCTGCCCACGGCCCCCATCGCGTCGGTTCCTCCACGGCCCAGCGTGCGATGTCCAGGTAAAACGCGCGGACCGCCATCATCTGCAGGGCCCGGTCGGCCCGTTCGACCACCTGTTCCTCCACCGTGCCGTCGGGGCGACGACGGCGCTTGACCCGGGTCCGCATCCGCTCTTTCCACGCAGCAGCCACATCAGGTGCCAGATCGAGGGAGGCGATGCCCTGGTGATGCCGTTCCAGGTCGGACCAGAAATTCCGGGTCAGGCTGCGGGCCAGATTGTCGAGGGTGCCGTAGTCCAGGCGGTGGCGCCGTTCCTCGAGGTAGTCGATCAGCAGCCCCCGGATCGGACCGTTTGCCACACCGTGCCGGTCCACCAGCTGCTCACAGGTGAGCTGCCCGGTGGCCCGGCCGAGCAGTCGCAGTGTCGTTGGCGCGTCGCCAGGCAGACCGCCCAGCTCGCGCAGCCAGGCGTAGTACAGCGTGCCGGCGCCGCCGGTACTGCTTGCTCCTGCCTGTCGGAGGGCGGCGTCGTACTCAAGCGCGTCACCGACCGTGATGTCGGCGATGCCGCCGCCCTTGGCGAGGAGGATCCTGGTCAGTGCCAGGCGGGCTTTGCCGCCCGATCGGGTCGTCCACTGCTGCTGGCCGACGCCGTTCTTCAGCAGGATGAAGCCGGCCGGATCGCGGGCTTCCTCCACGAATTCACGCAGCTGGGCGCTGCGGTGACCGATCAGCCACTGCAGCGGCAGACGAATCACGTCAGCTCCGGCCAGGGCCAGCAACCCGGACTGCACGGTGCCACGTCGTTTCACCTTGGTGGCTGCGGCGATCCACAGGTGCCCTTGCTCGGACCATCGGCGAGGACACTCCGCGGCGGGGGATGCCAACCATCGTTCCTGCCAGCTTGTGCCGGGATATCCGGCCAGCCACGTGAGAATGGCGCGAGCCCCCGCGACCCGGTACCAGAGCGTGTTCTCGACAGTCGCGTTGTACGGCTCCTGCCGCAGCATGTCCAGAACGTTGTCCGCCGACATGCAGGACGCCACCCACTGCCTTCCGCTCTCGCGGGCGGGGAACTTCGCGCGCGCCTGCTCCAGAGGGCCGCCGGCTGCCTGGGGAACACGTACCGGCCTGCCGGGGCCGTCAGTGTTTCGGCCGACAAGGTGACGCACGCGGGCTGTCACCAGGCACCCCCGAACAGGTCGTTGAGAGCCTCGGGCCGGTATCCGGCCGCGGGAACTTCCGGGATCCGGGCCAGCTGTTCCTGACGATCATGATGTGCACGCACTGCCTCGACAATCTCCTCGCGGCCGGCAGGAACGTAGATCTGAGTTGTACTCAGATGGGCATGGCCCAGGACCCATTGCACGTCCGTCAGAGCCAGCTTCGGATCCCGAGCCATCCGGTAGGCGGCGGTGTGCCGCAGATCGTGCAGCGTCCAGTTGGCACCCAGCAGAGTGTTGGCACGGTTCAGCATCGCCCGGGCAGCGTGGTAGCTGAGTGGCCGGTATGGTCGCCGCAGGGTCCACCACAATCCTGCCGCCGGATCACGCGGCACCCCTGCCCGCCAGGCTTCCTCCTGATAGAGGCGGAGCCACACGAACGCATCCGGTGATGACGGCAGCTGCTGATACGCACGCGTCCCCTTGCGCAGCACCCCCAGCAACTGCTCACCCGGCAAGGGATCCCGCTGCCGGCTGGTCAGCAGTTCCTCGGCCCGAGCGCCGTTGGACACCCAGAACGCCAATAGGGCGCGGTCGCGGTGGTACCGCAAGGCGGCGAACAGCTCGTTGAACCTGCGGTCCGGAATCCGCCGCGGCATCCGTGCAGGGACCGAGGGCCGGTACTGGCCTCCATGTGACCGCCGGCCAGCGGTCGGACCGCGTCGATTCCGCCCCGCAGGGAACGGGTTGATGATGGGCCCAGAACCCGTATCGAGGTGAAAGTCGTAGAACGACCGCAGCACAGTCTCGGCATGCACCCGCGTCCTGACCGAATACATGGGCCCCGGCGTGGACCGGCCCGTGACGGGGTTCGGATCGCTCATTCGCCGTACCGGCGGCGAGCTGGAACGGCCAGAGGCCCGGTGGCGCCAGTGGACACGGACCGGCTTCGGCGCCACCTGCATCCAGCGTGCGAAGTCACGGGCATCCACTCGCGTGACGCGATTCCAGGACAGGTCCCATCCGGCAAGGAACCGCCACCATCGCAGCAGATCCATCCCATACGAGCGCAGTGTCGATGGCGGCCGTCCGCACGCCTGAAGCTCCGCGAAGAACTCGGCGACCGACTCCACCGCAGCACCAGCGGTGTCGAGCAACACCCATGGTCGTGCTGGGTCTTCCGTTTCCACCAGCCCACCCGAATCCGGCAGCACGAAGCCAGCCAGATCACGGGTCGAACCACCCGTCTCAAGCATGCCGGGAAGCTAGCAGAAACCTGCTCTGACCTGCGAATATTTGGCGTCTAGTTCAGTCAACATGACGATCCCGATCAAGGTCGTCAGTGCGACCGAGGACCGCTCGGTTCATTTCCACCAGGTGCATCTGGAGGACATGGGCCGGGTCCGCACGCGCAAGGTGTGCGAGATCGAGGACGAGGTCGTGCCGCAGGAGGAGGTCGGCAAGGGCTACGAGTTCACGAAGGACGAGCTGGTCGCGGTCACCGATGAAGACCTCGACGAGATGCCGCTGCCCACCGCGAAGGCCATCGAGATCGTGGCGTTCATCGACGCCGACAGCATCGACCCCATCCGGATCAGCGACAGCTACTTCCTCGCGATCGACGGACAGGTCGCAGCGAAGCCGTACACCCTGCTCCGCAAGGCACTGGAGCGCTCGGACAAGGTCGCCGTCGCCAAATTCGCGTGGCACAACCGCGAAAGGCTGGGGCTGCTCCGGGTGCGGGAGGAGGCGATCGTGCTGCACGCGATGCGGTGGCCCGACGAGATCCGCAGCCCCCAGTCCCTCGCGCCCCGGGACGTCGACCTGGACGAGGAGGAGATCGAGCGGGCCGTCCAGCTCACCGACACCATGGCCCTCGACGACATCTCCGGCTTCCGGGACGAGTACCGCGACGCCGTGGAGGAACTGATCGAGGCCAAGGCTGAGGGTATCGAGCTCCCGGAGCCGGCCGAGGGCGAGGAGCGGGAGGCCGGGCAGGTCGTCGACCTGATGGCGGCGCTGAATGCCTCCGTCAAGGCGGCCAAGGAGAGCCGCGGCCAGGACGCCACCGTGCACACGATGCAGCCCCGCAAGAAGACCACGGCGAAGAAGACCGCGTCCGGGGAGAAGCGCGCGGCGAAGAAGACCACCACGAAGAAGACTGCGGCCGCGAAGAAGCGCAGCGCGTCCTGAGCGGGTGCCCGGGCGGGATGGTCATGGTGAGTCTGCCGCGGATCGCTCCGATGCTCGCCACGCCGGGCAGCCTGCCGCCCGTGGGAGTGGAGGACCGGTGGGCGTTCGAGGTGAAGCAGGACGGTCAGCGGGCCATGGTCTATCTGCCGGGCGATGGGACGACGGTCCTGCGGTCCCGGTCCGGGGCGGACATCAGCGCTGTCTACCCGGAGCTCGCAGGGCTCGGTCCGTGCTCGGCCGGCCCGCAGTTCTGGACGGCGAGATCGTCGCGCTCGACGACGCGGGGCGCAGTGACTTCGAGCGGCTGCAGTCCCGTATAGGGCTGGCCTCGGCGGCGAAGGCCTCCCGGATGGCGCGGTTGGTCCCGGCGCATCTGGTGCTGTTCGACGCGGTGTATCTGGACGGCTGCGGCCTGACGGGGCTGGCGTACACCGAGCGCCGCTCCCTCCTGGAAGGCCTGGGACTGGACGGGAAGCACTGGTCGACACCGGCAGCGGTCGTCGGGCACGGCAAGCAGGCGCTGGAGATGACCCGGGCCGCAGGGCTGGAGGGTGTGCTAGCGAAACGACTTGCGTCGGTGTACGAACCCGGGGTCCGGTCCCGCTCGTGGATCAAGATCAGGCACGTCCGGACCGCTGATGTGGTCGTGGGCGGGTGGGTGCCCGGCCGTGGCCGGCTCACCGGCCTGCCCGGAGCCCTGCTCGTAGGAGAGGCGCGCGCAGGCCGTCTTCGGTACCTGGGCAGTGTCGGCACCGGGTGGAGCGATACCGAACGCATCACGCTCGCCGGCCTGCTCGACGTCGCCGCGATCGACGAGTGCCCCTTCGACAAGGTGCCGAGGGTGGCCGGCGCGCGGTGGGTGCTTCCGCGTTTGGTCGGTGAGGTCCGCTACGCGACCAGGACCCGGGCGGGACTGCTGCGACACCCTTCATGGCACCGGCTGCGCCCCGACCTCGCACCGAACGACATCACCTGACCCGCGTCCCTCTGTGGCTGCAGCCCCAGGAGGGATGCGGGGTTCCGGGCCATATTCGACGATCGGAGCGAGGCTGCGGCTGAGGCAACTGGGTCTGATTCTGACCGGAGTTGACCGAAATTAGCTATCGGGAACGATCGGCAACACCAATCGTCCAATTAACGGACTGTAGCGGTGGAGTGTCGGATGGTGAGCCGGTACGTTCGCGGACATGAGCCGACTCTGGCGCGGGGCCAACCACTACCAGAGTCGGCTTCTCTACCCGTCATCCGATGATCAAGGAGGGCTTCATGCCTCCCGACCAGGTATCCAGTACGACCTCGGAAGGCCCCCGGACTGGGCGTTTCGACCGTAGCATCCCTCCAACACGGACGATTGAAACCCGTGAATGGCGTGACAATCAGGTCAACGTCCAGGTAGGGGCGTTCGTTGCCGTACCCGTTGCGGGGATCGTGCTCATTCTGCGCCCGGAACTCACCAGCGCCGTCCTGATGGCCGCCGGTTCCGCGATCGCCGCGCTGAGGCACTCCTACCTCCGTTACCAGCGGTTCCGCTGGACCGAGCAGTGAACTCCGGGGTGGCCGGCGGCGCCGGCCACCCCTCCCGCCGGGCACACCGCCCGTGGCACTGAGTGCAGAGAGTCACGACACTGAGGGCCTTCAAGTCCCTCTCCCGGGCCGGAAGCTGACGTTTCCGTTCCTGCTTCCCTGTTGCAACCCCTCAGAAGGGTCATGCTCGTGTCCCCGAACGACCAGCTGGAGTCGCGCTGCCCCGGCCCCGGCTGCTTCAACACCGTCAAGCAGACCGGAGTCGGACGTAAGCGCGTCTACTGTTCCGACCAGTGCGGCACCCGCTACCGCCGCCACACCCGTACGCCTGCCGCCGACAACCACGCATTCGCCGTGGCCTCCCTGAACGACCTGCGCCACCTGCTCGACCAACTCGACGTCGTGGACGGCGAAGACCCGGTGCATTCCCTCGAGCTGGTTCTTGCATGCGAAATGGTCTGGAAGGACCTCAAGACCGCAGTCGTCCTGCAAAGCCGCGACAACAAGATGAAGATGCCAGCGATCGCGGACGCTCTGCACATGAGCACCAGCGCCCTGGGCCGGATGCTGGACAGCGCACCCGGACGCCGCGAGCGCCGCCTCGCCCCCCGGCTCCCGGCCCGGCCCACCGCCCTTCCCTCGCCGCGGCACCCCATGCCCGGCCCGCCCCGGGGACGGAACCCCGAGGGCGGAACCGGAGACACCGACGGCGCCGCCCCCGGGCACGGCCCGGTCGCCACCTTCGCCAGCGCCCTGTCACACCTGCACCGCAAGAGCGGCAAGACAAACAAACGCCTCGGCAACGACGTCGGCGTCGATCCCTCCTACATCTCCCGCGTCATCAGCGGCGAACGCATCCCCTCATGGAAAGTCACCCGCAAGCTCGCCCACGCCCTGGCCGCCGACGACAAAGAACTCCGCCCCCTGTGGAACGCAGCCCGCGGATACAACGTGGCCGACCGCGCAACCTTCCACGCCGCGCTCCGCGGCCTGCACCTCGCCGCAGCCCACCCCACCATCGATGCCCTGCAGTCCAAGACCAGCCTGCCGCCCAACCAGATCACCGCGGTCCTCACCGGATCCGTCCTACCCGACTGGGAGACAGCCGAGTGCCTCGTCAGCGCCCTGAACGGACAGTCCGACCTCATCCGCCCACTCTGGGACATCGCCCGCGCAGCCAACCCACTCGGCAACACCCCGCCCAGCACACCTTCCCTCTGCTCCATCCCCGTCGGGACATTCGGATGACCACCACCTCCCCGGCCACCCACCGCACAACCAGCCCCGACATCATCCTTCCCGCCGCATTCCGCGCCTTCTGCACCCTCCAGCACCCCACATACCGCGCCTACGCCGCAGCACACACCCATCCAACAGACACCGACCACCTGATGAGCCGCGCCATGGGCGACCTCGCCGCGCACTGGTCCGCCATCCTGCTCCGACCCGACCCGACCGCCTACGCCTGGGACCTCTTCGCCAACCTCGTCCGCCACCACACGAAACGGCTCCTCATCCCCACCACAAGCCCCCTCCAGTACGAGATCGTCGTACTGCACCACCTCACCCGCTGCACCATCGACCGCATCAGCGACACCACCGGCCGCGCCACCGAGAAGATCCGCTACCTCCTCAACACCTGGAAACCCTGAACACGCGCGCTGCCGCCCCGGACCTCAGGATCTCCGGGGCGGCGGTCAGAAGGCAGGGAAGGAACAGGCGGCGAAGCCGAGGCTGTCACATGAGGCAGGTCACGGCGTGACCCTGAGAAGACTTGGCGGTTGAGTCGATCATGCGCAAAGTGATGACAACGATTCTTACCACTGCGATAACGGTTCCGGCGCTCGCTCTGTCTGCCGAGGCGGCGACCCCGCGTGCGGTCGGGCCCGTCGGCACGTCTGCCTGCGGGAAGAAGAACTTCTTCTTCAGTTCTTCGAGGGCGTCTATGGACTGGCCGTGTGAGGTCCTTCGTGCCTCTTCCTCGGCGTGGCTGCCCTGTCGGTACCTGCTGCCTTGGCAGGCCACTACGCCGGGTGACCGCGTGCCGACGGCGAGATCGACAGACCACGTGGTCGGGAGATGCGGATCGGTGTCCCGGCCAGGTCCCCCAGTGGCACGGTGCACCTCTGCCAGGCTCGTGCAGCGGAACGAGCTGCAGCAGTGGGTCGAGTGGGGCATACCGCTACGGAACGCGCTGGAGGAGGACTGATGCACATCAACCCTGGCCCTGTTCGGCACCATCAGCTCACACAGAGTCGGCGACCGACTCACCGAACTGCATCCTTCCGGGTCTTCGATGTCTCCATCAAACCCGGGGCGATTCACCTCGTGGCTGAGGAGGATGTCGCCGCTGGCCAGTCCCGCAGGAGATTAGGCACGCGTTGGTTCATGTGGATCCAGGCCCACCCGCTGTTCGCTCGAGGCATCCCGACGATGGCTTGCGCAAGTGGTTGAAGACCCTCGGGTATCGCGCCGCCGGGGCCGACAAGGAGCTTGTTGATCCTGTCCGAGAGCAGACAGCGCCAGCAGACGTTGTTGTCGCTGGCCAGGTTCTCCTCTCCGCATCGCTTGCACTGGACCTCAATCGGTACTTCGCAACAACGGACGCAGACATGGCGGCCTTGCGGATCGAGGCCGGGCAGGAATGCCGGTGTGACCGCATGCGGCGCAGGTGCCCAGGCGGTTGCGGGCGGCGCGGACGCAGTAGAAACAGACGATGCCCTCGGGCCACGGCTGGCTTGCGGGGTAGCAGCGGACGCAGGCCGGCCAACGGCTCGGGTCGGAGGTGTATTTGCGCGGTGCGGGCACTCTCAGTCCTCAATGATGCGGGCGCGTTCGGGCCGGAAGTCGGACTTGATCTCGATGACGGCGGCCTCGCCGGCGGTGCGATTGCGGCGATCCGCTTCGACGTAGGGCTCGATGAGGTCGGCCGGAGAGCAGTCGAGGATGTCGCAGAGCGCGGCAAGGACTGGCAGGGACAGGCGCTCGGGCCGGTCGGTGACCAGCCGGTAGACCTGTGCTGTGGAGAGGTTGATGCCTCGCTCGCGCAGAAGCGGGATGAGTTCGGTGGTTTTCCAGATGTTGTGCGCGGCCATGATCCGCCGCAGGTGCCAGTGGTAACCCAACCGCCTGATCATCCGAGTCCCTCTCCGGTCGCGACGCCGATCGCGCGGCTGATCGTGCCGTCCAGGACCTTGCGCAGCGTGCGGGCCCGGAAGTCCGATGACACCGATAATGGTGGAGTCGGGTATTGGAACTGTCGGAATGCCTGGTCGGCTCGTCCCTGAAGCGGGTCAGTTTGGGCCGCTTTGGGCAGCTGCGGATACGTCGCGAGCTTCACGGAGGGTCTCACCTGCCGTCGAGTTCGCGCCGGTGACCAGGTGCCCGATTGCTTGGTCGGTCAGCGATCGGATCAAGCGTCGCGGGCCGCTGCTTGGACTAGCGGCGGCGAGCTGGCGTTCGAGGGCGACGCTCTCAGCCAGGGCCGGGATGACCTTCTCGGTGAACTGCTGCGGGACGCAGTTGAAGGCAACCGATTGCCGGATATTGCGGCGGCGCAGGAGGGTCCCGAGCTCGGCCAACTGCGTGGGGTCGAGTGCAGACCGGTCTCCGGTCGTGGAGATCGCGTCGTCGATGGCCTCGCGTCCCGCGCGGTAGGTTTGCCGGACGCTGAAGGCCCACCAGTGAAAGCTCACGCCGAGTACTGGTTGGAGAGCCTGGGGATCTGGGCTGACGCCGACCGGGGTCGTCCGGCCGCCGTTAATGCGCTCATCTCGGGCACCGGACCTGGCGAACAAGGCGGCGTGGACGGCCTGATGGAATCCGAAGTTCCTGCGGTCGCCTTCGGGCGGAAGCAGGTCGCAGGTGGCGATGGCTTCGTCCAGGAGCTGTCTGGCTTCCTGCGGATGCCCGGTGTCGGTGAACCAGGGTGCGACCCCCGCGAGCCAGATCGCCAGTCCGGGCAGACACCGTGGCTCAGCTTCGGCCATGCGGCGCTTGAGCTGGAGCGCCTCGCGTTCGATCTCCAGGCTCGCGTCGGTCTGTCCGGCCAGATCAAGGTAGATCGCCAGATCGAGGAGCGACCACACGACGCCGTCAGATGAGGGGTGGCCTCCAGGGCCGTCCGTCGCGCCGTGAATGTCAACAACCTCGCGTTGAGCGGTCACTGCCCGCTCGAACTGGCCGGCCTCGGCAAGGCCGTGGGCGAACGCGCCGAGGATCTGTGTTTCCTTCTTACTGTCCTCGCGTTGACGGTTCAGCTTCCGGGCCAGCGCTGCGGCCTCGGCCTTCGCGGCCAAGGAACGATCATCGGCGTGCGCAAGCGAGTACTGCAGGCCGAGCGAGGAGATCGCATGCGTCGCGGCTGCGAGGTGTTCTTCGAATCCGTCGGCGAGGAGGCCCCGATAGATCGCCGCGGCCTCCTCGAAATACGGGATGCGCGCAGACGGCCGCTCGCGGTCTATTCGCCATCCGAACTTCAGGAGACACCGAGCCAGAACCGGCCCTCCGGTGCTCGGCTCTTCACGAGCCAACGTCCGTGCCTCGGCGATCGACTCCTCGGTGACCGGCTCACTCCTCATCGAAGCCCTCCTTCGCTGTTGTGCAACTGGTGATCGGCGGAACCTGCGGAGTCGGCCTGTCCCAGCCGGCGGCACGCGTCGGACAGCACCACGGACAAGACGGAAGGCGTCGTCACCGTCTCCTTCAAGAACAGCGGCGGCAGCAACTGCCGCATCAGCGGCTTCGCGGGTGTCGACCTGAAGACTTCCCCCCCGGTTCGGACCATGATCCCGACCATCGGGGCACTGCAGCCGACCTCACGGGCGATATCGACCAGCCGCCACCCCTTCGCGTGCATCCTGA
>NZ_JBIWKI010000079.1:0-14675 GCF_044765565.1 Streptomyces sp. NPDC102437
GGTCGAACCCGCCCCGCACTCGGCACCACGCCGCTACAATCCCCACGCTCAAGCCGTTTACCAGGACATACACCGAAGTCCGGCTGGAGTACTAGCACAGGCCCTCACTGTCCCTCACTGCACTGTCACAAAACCGAGAGATCGCACCCGGCGAGGACCCCACCAACCTGGTCGCCAGCGCCTCGTTCCGCCCCCGGCGATTCACCAGGGCCTGCGTTCGCACGACGAACGTCTGGTCGAGCAGCTCGCTTCCCGGGTACTCACGAGCGGGAAGCGCAAGGTGTACGTCCGGCGTGACGAGGACGGGCAGATCGTCGGGGCCGGCGGCGGGGGCGACGGCGAGGACTACGCAGCCCTGGACCGCGTTCTCAACGAAGTTGCGGGGAATTGCGGAGGTTCACTTCAGGGCGTCGATTACGGCCTGGATGAGCGTGCGGGCGGGCTCGCCGTAGACGGCCATCGACGCGAGGCCTGCGAACGCCTTGGCGTAGTCGGCGAGCTCGCGCGGCTGCTTGACCTTGATCTCAGCCGTCAGGGTCTCCACCACGGCCACGTCGTCGTCGTGGAGATAGAACGCCTCCAGCGGCCACACGGTGCGCTGCGCGGTGAACGGGAGCGATACGGAGGTGAGCGGCATCACGGCCAGGAGGTGGCGTAGCTGCCCGCGCATGGCGTCGGGGTCGGCAGTTTGGTAGCGCAGGACGGTTCCTCCATGAGGACGACGCAGCGGTGGCCGCCCTCGTAGAGGAAGCGGGAGCGGGCGACACGGGCGGCGACCGCTTCGGCGACGTCGTTGGGGGTGCCTTGGAAGGCGGTGATCTGCTCCATGAGTGCGGTGGCGAAGCCCGGGGTCTGGAAGAAGCCCGGCGGCACGTTGGAGACGTAGACCCGGCAGACGCGGGTCCGCTCGTGGAGGGTGTTCCAGTCCTGCTGGACCTTGCGCATGCCGTTGCGGTGCAGGCGGCGCCATTCCAGGTACATCGAGTCGACCGCGCGGGCGGTGGCGATGTGACGTCGTCGGCCTGGTCGTCGGCGCCGCACGCCGAACACCACGTGCGGATGTCGGTGTCCGAGGGCGCGGCGTCGCCCTTCTGGGATGCGGGTGGTCTTCGCCGGATGCCAGCCACACCGGGCGGAGAGTTCCTTCCCGGTGAGGCCGGGGTCCTTGCGCAGGTGCGTGAGCCGCACGGCGCCGCGAGCATGCTGTGCCGTCAACGGCCGGCCGGTTCGGTGTAGCGCCGACGGCGCCGGTCCGGGTCGTCAACGCCGATCTCGTACCAGGCTCGCCGTGCTGGAGCCGGGGGGTGTTCACCCACACCGCGATGGCGATGCCCTTCAGGTTGGCGGTGAGCGCCTGGAGGCGGTTGTCGAGCAGGTGCTCCGCCTTGCCTGCCAAGCCCACATGCAGCCGCGGGAAGCCCTTCGAGCGGGTGTATCGGTGGCGCTGCCAGAACGGGTACGTCCCGCCGATCGTGCCGCGGGCGCCTTCCCAGACGCGGTGCCCGGCGTAGCGCTCGTAGTCCCAGACCTCCTTCGCGAACCGGGCCTGGGACATGGTGCCGTTGTCGAGCTCGAAGAGGCGTACCTCGCTGGTCTTGATCGGCTGGGCGAGAACCGCGTCGGTGTTGAAGGTCAGGCCGATCTCCTTGTTGGCGTGGTTCACCTCCACCTGCCATCGGTCAGATTCTTCCGGCCGCCGGCCAGGATCATGTCCGTCACCGCGACGCCGTACGGACCGAACCTGGCCTTCACGGCCTTCGCTCCGGTGTCGGCCCTCGGTCGGAGAGGCAGCTCATTGCCGTCGACCAGAGCCTTCTGTCCCGCCGGAGTCAGGTTCCGGATCGGGTGCCGTCCGCCCGCCAGTGCCCTCGGAGAGCGACGATCCGGAGGTTTGGTGGTCCGGAGCAAGCGGCTGTTCGACCGCCACCTGGGCCGGGCGCAACAGGATCTCGCCCAGCCGGTAGCCGGATCGCAGGATGTGTGTGCAGGTGGGACGGTCGACTCGGTTCGATTCGGTCGAGCTGAGTGCCTCGTGGCACGAAGGGTCGAAGGGTTCACCCTCCTTGCCCAAGGTCTCCGGCGAGGCCAGCTGGACCTGCATGCGGTCCGCGACGGCTTCGAAACCGGCTGCGGCGTCGTCGTGGGCGCGGGCCTGTTCGATGGTGTCGAGGACGGGCAGCAGGGTGGGACGGCGTCGGCCACGGCGGCTTCGCCGATGGCGAGGCGTTTGCGCTGGACGCGTCGGCGGTAGTTGTCGTACTCGGCCTTCACTCGTTGTAGATCCTGGGTGCGTTCGGCCAGCGCGGCGCGTAGCGCCTCGCTGCCGGCCTCTGCGGGGACCTGCCCGGGCGGGGGTGCGGCACCGCCGGCCAGCGGGGCACTGTCGGGTGCCGCCGGGGTGCTCCCGCCCCTCGGATTCGGCCGGCCGCTTCGTGCCGGCATCGCGCAGGTGCAGGGTGTCGATGCGCCGCTTGTCGCGGATGACCACCAGCGGGCGCTGGTCTTCGCTGCTCTTGCTCGGCCTGGGCGGGGGTGGTCATGCGGCGCCTTCCTTGTGCCCGTCCTCGTCGACGATCTCGGCGTCCACGACTTCCTCCCCCTCCTCGCCCTGCTGGCCGGTCGCGCTGCCTGGTGCACCGGGGGCGGTCTGGGCGTAGAGGGCCTGGCCGAGCTTCTGGCTGACCTGGGCGACGTTGTCGCTCGCCGCGCGGATCGCGGCGGTGTCCTCGCCCTTGAGCTTCTCCTTTAGGTCCGCCAGGGCCGTTTCAACCTCGCTCTTCACGTCGGCGGGAACCTTGTCCTGGTTGTCGTTGAGGAACTTATCGGTGGCGTAGAGGAGTTGCTCGCCCCGGTTGCGGGTCTCGGCGGCCTCCTTGCGGCGGCGGTCCTCCTCGGCGTGCTGCTCGGCTTCCCGGATCATGCGGTCGATGTCGTCCTTAGGCAGGGCGGAGCCGCCGGTGACGGTCATCTTCTGCTCCTTGCCGGTGCCGAGGTCCTTCGCGCCGACGTGCATGATGCCGTTGGCGTCGATGTCGAAGGTGACCTCGACCTGCGGCAGACCGCGCGGGGCCGGGGCGATGCCGGCCAGTTCGAACATGCCGAGCTTCTTGTTGTACGCCGCGATCTCACGCTCACCCTGGTACACCTGCACGCTCACCGAGGGCTGGTTGTCCTCAGCGGTGGTGAAGACCTCCGAGCGCCTGGTCGGGATCGTGGTGTTGCGCTCGATCAGCTTGGTCATGATGCCGCCCTTGGTCTCGATGCCCAGCGACAGCGGGGTGACGTCAAGCAGCAGGACGTCCTTGACCTCGCCCTTGAGCACGCCGGCCTGCAGGGCGGCGCCGATGGCGACGACCTCGTCCGGGTTGACGCCCTTGTGCGGGTCCTTGCCGGTGAGTTTCTTCACCAGGTCGGTGACGGCGGGCATCCGGGTGGAGCCGCCGACCAGGATGACGTGGTCGACGTCTTTGACCTCGATCTTGGCGTCCTTCACGGCCTGGCGGAACGGGCCCTCGCAGCGTTCCAGCAGGTCCGCGGTGAGCTGCTGGAACTGGGCGCGGGTGAGCTTCTCGTCCAGGTGCAGCGGACCCTCGGCGGAGGCGCTGATGTAGGGCAGGTTGATCGTGGTCTCGGTCGCGGCGGACAGTTCGATCTTCGCCTTCTCCGCGGCCTCCCGCAGTCGCTGCGCGGCCATCTTGTCCCTGGACAGGTCGATGCCGTAGCCGTTCTTGAACTGGGTGACCAGGTGGTCGGCGATACGCTGGTCCCAGTCGTCACCGCCTAGGTGGGTGTCGCCGGAGGTGGCCTTCACCTCTACGACGCCTTCCCCGATCTCCAGCAGCGACACGTCGAACGTTCCACCGCCGAGGTCGAAGACCAGCACCGTCTGGTCGTTCTCCTTGTCCAGGCCGTACGCCAGCGCGGCGGAGGTCGGCTCGTTGATGATCCGCGCCACCTTCAGGCCCGTGATCTCCCCGGCCTCCTTGGTCGCGGTGCGCTGGGAGTCGTTGAAGTACGCCGGCACGGTGATCACCGCGTCGGTGACCTCCTCGCCCAGGTACGCCTCCGCGTCGCGCTTCAGCTTCTGCAGCACCCGCGCCGAGATCTCCTGGGCGGTGTAGCGCTTGCCGTCCACGTCCCCCTTCTCCGGGAAGCGCCAGTCGCTCTCGCCCATGTGGCGCTTCACCGACCGGGCGGTGCGGTCCACGTTGGTGACGGCCTGGCGCTTCGCGACCTCGCCGACGAGCACTTCGCCGCCCTTGCCGAACGCCACCACCGACGGGGTGGTGCGCGCGCCCTCGGTGTTGGCGATGACGGCCGGCTCGCCGCCTTCCAACACGCAGACCACCGAGTTCGTCGTTCCGAGATCGATACCGACTGCGCGAGTCATCTCCGAGCTCCTTCATCGCATTCACACACAGAGCTTCCCTATATCGACACATAAAACTTGAGTCGTCCAATGTCAAGTTTATGTTTGGCCGCCGGTGCGGTGCCGCGTGGAACCGGCGGGTTGCGGCACAACGGATGGTGGGGTGGAGGAAATCTGTAACGTGGAGTTGAGGTTCGTGAGCGGCGAGGTGAGACCGTGGTGCTCCCGATCGACGACCCGGATGCGGCGCTCTACGCGGTGGGGCAGGGGGCCGCCATGCTGCATGTCCAGGTGGCCTTTCTGCGCCGGCTGGACGAGCAGGGCGTGGTGGTGCCGGTGCATTCGGCGGGCGGCCAGCGCAGGTACTCGCACCGGGAGATCGACAGGCTCGCGGCCCTGGAGAGGCTGATCAGCGAGGGACGGACCGTGGAAGGCGCGCGTCGGGTGCTCGATCTCCAGGCCCGGGCGGAGGAGTTGGAGGCCGACCTGGAGCGGGCCCACGGTATTTGACGCGCATCCGCGCAGCACCCGGGCGGGGCGCCGACGGCGGTTTCCTGCCCCGGGCGGTCAGGCGGCGGCGGTAAGGTCGGCGCGGCCGAACAGGAGCGCATAGCCGCGGGGCAGGCGGGCGAGGAGGCGGTCGGTGAGCCGCTCGCCCCCGAGAGTCGCGAGGGCGGCCAGGACGCAGGAGGCGTCCCAGCGGGCGCTGGTGAGGCTGGTGTTCAGGGCTCGGGCGACGGCTTCGACGAAGGCGGCGACGGGTGGATCTGCGAGGCGAAGACGGCGCGGGCCCGCTCGGGGAGCGTGGCGGCCAGCTCGCAGCGTTCGTCGCGGGTGAGCTGGGCGCCGAGGACGGCCAGGACCATGCCGAGGACTCATTCGGCTTCCTCGTCGCTGGGGTAGCGGCCGAGTCGGCGGGCCTGCTGGATCAGGCGGCGGTGCCGGGGCATGGGCGGTGGCCTTCCGAGACGGGCTGCCGCGGCGCGGGCGGCGGCACGAAAACGGGTCAGGGTCGGTTGCCGGGGGCGGGGCGGCCGAACAGGACGTCGTAGCCGGGCGGAAGCTGGAACAGGACGCGCTCCATCAGGTCGTCGCCGGCAGCGTCGGCCACCGTGGACAGGACGGCCCCGATGTCCCACACGGCGGTCTTCTCGGTGGCGCCCTCGATCCAGGCGGCGGTGGCACGCACGAACCTCTCGGGACTGAGCGGTTCGGCAGCCTGCAAGGGGTTCAGCAGGATCAGGGCGAAGGTCTCAGGCACACGGGCCGCGAGCTCCGCGCGCACGTCGCCGACCAAGTGGGCGCCGAGTAGGGCCAGCACGACGCGGGCCGCGCGGTCGGCGTCCTGAGCAGTGTCGTACTCCCCGCGTTCTTGGACCTGGTCCAAGAACGCCTCCCATCGAAGAGTCACCGCGAATCCTCCCTTCGTCCCGACACGGGTCCAGGCCGAGGTGGGCGTACGGGGCCGGTCAGGGCTCGGCGGCCAGGCGGCCACTGAGGCCGGTTGGCTTGAGCAGCCTGGCCACAGGCCCGCCGACGCCGCGCAGCAAGAGCCGCCCGCCGTACCGGTCGGCCTGGTTGCGGGCCTGGACGCGGACGCCCAGACCCGAGCAGTCCTTGAACGTCACCTCCGACAAGTCGAGCACCATCTCCCGGTGCGCCTTCAGCGCCGCGGCCAGCCGGTGGCGAAGCCGCAGGGCGGTGGCGAGGTCGATCTCACCGCCGACCCTCACCACCAGCGGTGCCGACCGCCCGTAGTGCATGACCCGGGCGGCCGGTACTGCGCGAACCAGGCCGGGGGGCGCGGGGCCGGCTGCGGGGAAGTCCCGCGCCGCACGCCCGGGGGGTACGGGCAGCGCGGAACGGCACAGGGATGTGGTCAGGCCCGGATCTCCTTGCGGCTTCCGCCGTGGCTGATGGCGATCTTGCGGGGCTTGGCCTTCTCGGCGACCGGGATCTTCAGGGTCAGCACACCGGCCTCGTAGTCGGCGCTGATCCCCTCGGGGTCGAGCGTGTCGGAGAGCATGACCTGCCGGGAGAACACGCCGAGCGGGCGCTCGGACAGCTCCCACTTCACGTCCTCGCCCTCGTGGCGGGGACGCCGTTCAGCCTTGACGGTCAGCATGTTCCGCTCGACATCGATGTCGATCGCCTCCGGGTCCACACCCGGCAGGTCGAAGCAGACCACGTACTCGTCGCCGACGCGGCAGGCGTCCAGCGGCATCGGGGCCGGACGCGACCACGTGCCCGTCGTGCCGAAGAACTGCTGGGTCAGCCGGTCCAGCTCGCGGAACGGATCGGTGCGCATCAGCATCGCGAACACCTCCATCTACTCGTGGGTGCCAGTGCGCTTCACCTGAATCCGTTCTAACATGTCATCCATCCGATGACAAATCCCGAGTCGTCAAAGGAGTGACATCGATGGGGAAGCGGCCCGAAGCATCCGCCACCGGCGGCCCACCGCCAGCCGGACCGGCGTCCTTCCTGGCCGCCGCCGCGGCGCTCGCCGCCATAGACGAGGCCGTCCGGACCGCCCAGGACACCCCTGCCACGACCCCGCCCGCAGCCCAGGCCGGCCCCGATCAGGCACTGGCCACCCTGCTCCTGCTGCGCGAGTTGCGCACCGAGCTCGCCAACTGGGAGGCCCCGCTGGTGGAGGCCGCCCGAGCCTCGGGCGCCACCTGGGCCGATCTCGCCCAGCCCATGGGCGTCGCCAGCCGCCAAGCCGCCGAGAACCGCTACCTGCGCCTCAAGCCCGCCACCGACCCGGGCGCGCCCACCGGCGCCGGACGGGTCAAGGCGGTCCGCGACCGGCGCGCCGCCGAACGCGCCGTCACCGCTTGGGCCCGCGCGAATGCGGTCGACCTGCGCCAGCTCGCCGCCCAGGTCACCGCCCTGAGCGGCCTCGCCCCCGCTGCCCACCCCGCGCTCGATGACCTCCACACCGCGCTCGGCGCCTCGGACGCCGCCGAACTCCTCGACCCCCTGGCGGCCATCCGACCCCACCTCGGCAGCCACCCCCGAATCGCCCACCGCCTCGACGACCTCGCCCAGCACACCGACCGGCTGCGCCATGACAGCGACCACCGGCGCGCCTGACCGCCTGGCCACCACCGAGGCGCGCTGGCAGCGGTTCGAGGACCAGCTCGCGGCCATCAGGCGCCGGATGCAAACCGACAGCGCCGCCGCGCCCGCCTGGAAGCCATACGCGAAGCCCTCCACGCCTTCTTGGGACAGGTCGAACAGGACATCGCGCCGCAAGCCAGGGCCCGCGCGGCGCAACACGCCGCCCGGTACTGAGCGGGCCGCCGTGCAGTGCAGGGAGAAACCTGCAGCAGGCCGGGAAGGTCTCACACGTCCGGCAGTGCCGCGGCCTCACGGCGGAGATCACTCGCTCCGCCGCTGTTCGTGATCTCGATCTTGCGCGGCTTGGCCTGTTCGGCTATCGGAATGCGGATCGTGAGCACACCGGCGTCGTAGTCGGCCTCGATCCTGTCGGCCGCGAGCGTCTCGCCGAGGAACACCTGGCGGCTGAAGACGCCGCAGGGCCGTTCGGCGACGACCATCTCGCGGTCCTCGATCTCCGGCGCCGACCGCTCGGCCTTGACCGTCAGGACGTTCTGCTCGAGGTTCAGGTCGATGCTCTCGGGCGCGATGCCGGGCAGGTCGAGGCGTATCGGGAAGGACCCGTCGCTCTCATAGGCATCCATCGGCATCGCGGCCGGCCGGGCCGTGGTGCCCAGCAGCTGCTGGGTGAGCCGGTCGAGCTCGCGGAACGGATCGGTTCGTATCAACATCGCGGGTCCCTCGCCTCGTGGGTCGGTGACAGCGATGAGGCTCTCGCGGGAGCCCACCCATCAGTCCATATGCTTACATTCCGGACATCTTGACAAGTGTTGGTCAAGGTTCTATCCAGTTCTATGAGGAGGTTTGCCGGGGTCGCCCGGGAGGTGGTCCGCCATGACGGGATCGCGAGACCGACGCGATCACTACGCGGTGCTGGGAGTGGCGCCCACGGCGTCCGCGCGACAGGTCACCTCGGCCTACCGCACGCTGGTCCGCCTGCTGCACCCCGACACCCGCCCCGCCGCGCCGGGATCGGCGGAGCGGCTGGGCGCGGTGGTCGCCGCCTACGAGGTCCTGCACGATCCAGACCTGCGGGCCGCTTACGACGCCGAACGTGAGACCGCCCGGCCCCACCCGCAGGCCGCCCGCGCCTGGGCCCGTCCCATGGCCGCGCGCCGACCGGTGTCCGTACAGGTCGCCGGGGAAAGCGGTGGCGCGGGGCCGTGGGACGCCGCGCCGACTCCTGCCGTCACCGCGATGCGGCACGGCGCCGAACCGCTCATTCGGGCGGGCCCGGTACGGATCGAACCGCCGGGCGCCTCCGCGTGAGCGCGGGATGACCCCGCAGTTCTCTGGGAATGGGTACAGCACCGGCGGTGGGAGGTGGACCCATGGCTGTGAACGGCAACGAATTCCGTACTGCCGTCTCCTGGTGGGACGGGCAGGCCACCGTCGTGGTCATGGGCGAGCTCGACCTCGCCACCGCGCCCGAGCTCGACAGCCGCGTCAAGGAGTGCCTGGCGCGCCGGCCCCACCGCGTCGACCTCGACTTCGCACAGGTGCGATTCTGCGACTGCTCGGGAGCGGATGCCCTGCAACGGCTCCACCGCCAGGCGCAGGAAGAAGGCGTCGTCCTGAAGGTCACGGATGTGCGGGCACCGATCGTCGCCCACGTGTTCGACCTTCTCGATCTCACCGACCTGGTCGAACCTCACCGACCTGCCTGAACGCGGACAGGCTCGCGCGGCCGCGCACCGCGGCGCGAGTCGCCGCAGGGCGCCGATGGCACGAGCCGCTCCACGACCGTCCTCCCGGCGGCGGTCAGACTCCCGGGACCGGTCCGGTGTAGACCAGCTCCGCGGCGGTGGGCTGCGCCCGGCGCAGATGGGTACTGGCGCGTTCGATCGCGGCGATCGCGCATCCCAGTTCGAAGGCGACGTCGGCCTGCTTCTGCACCGGAGTGGGCGGGACTTCGAGGACCGCGAGATGTTCCGCGTCGATCGCGTTCAGGCCGGCCGCGAGCAGGTCGGCGTCTTCGGAAGCGAGGCCGCTCGCTTTCATCCCAGCCGATCCCGCGGGACCAGCGGCAGGAGAGTCCCCATCACCTTCTCAGGATCGGCGACAGAGATCGCCAGCCGGCTGAACGGCGCGCCCCGGCAAAGTCCCACACACAGCACCGGTGTGCCGGCACGTACCAACGTGAAGTCCTGCCCCTCCCGTAGGTTCCGGACACCCGCGCACACCTGTCCCGGGATGCACGTGCCCCGATCACGCTCACCACGAAGCGCACGCCACCAGTCGGGCTCGATATAAAGCTGGCGCAGCGCCGACACCGGAACCCGCACATTACGGTGGTGTGCCAGCGCCCTCTCCCGCCAGGACAGGTGAACGACGATGTCGGTCCCCTCGACTGCTACCCTCGCCATGGTCTCTCCTTCATGGTCGGAGTGCCCGGCGCTCACGATGCCTCGGGACGTCGTCGGCTAGATATACATCGGGCTGAACGCCCGTACCGCAGCCGGCAGGGTTCGGGAGAACGAGGCACTGCGCGAGGCCGTCCGCCCTGTCCCCTCGGCCGCGGGGCGATGACCGAGGCGCGGCGGGACGCACTTCCCTCCGCGGTTCGAGCAGCTCATGGTCGTCAGCTTCACCATGACGATCGACCAGCCGAGACCGGTAGGCGCCCGGCCCACTCTGCCCAGCCCCGCCGGTCCTCGGGCTGATCGGCGTCGAGGACTCAGGGGGGTTCGGGGGTCTGGTTCGGGCCGGGGGCTCTTCCGCTGGTTTCGCCGGTCTTTGTTCCGTCGCCGCGTTCGGCGGTGATCACATCTGACCGGGTTGTGGCGGGCCCGGTGCCCTTGATCTCGGTCCAGTTCGGGGAATGCGGTCCGGAGGACAGCTGGGTGCAGGTGACCTCGGCGGGCCAGCGGGTCCCGGAGTCGAGTATCAGGGTGACGGCGCCCCGCAGCAGGAGTGCTTCGCCGCCGGGGGCGGTCAGCCGGGCCGTCCAGGGCAGGTCGGCGTCTTTCGCGTCGTGCTCCTGGGCGACGGTGACCTCGGCCCACACGCGGACCAGGGTCCCGTCCGTGCGTTCGGCGGTGGCCAGCCCCTCGTAGGGGTTCATACCTCCAGTTTGCGCCGGCGCCGGGGCTGTCGCGGGGAGTGGCCCGGTTGGGCTTGCCCCGGCGCAGATCCCCTGCCATCAGGCTCACCCAGCAAGGCGCGCCGGCCATCGGCGCGGTTGCTTCGAGGGTTGGCATTCGGTGCTGCCGCGATCCGAATGCGCAACACATCCGGCTGCAGGTCGCCGCGGCCGTGAGCCATCCGCAGCGCGTCGACGACCAGGGAAGCACGGTGGTGGTCGGCCATCGCGTAGCCGACGACCTCGCGGGTGGCCAGGTCCAGCCAGCACGCGAGGTAGAGCCAGCCCTCGGCCGTGGGGAGGAAAGTGATGTCCCCGACCAGTTCCGTGCCCGGCCGCTCCGCGTGAAAGTCGCGGCCGATCAGATCCGGGGCCGGCCTGGCCTCCTTGTCCGGCCGGGTCAGCGAACGCCGGCGGCGCCGGTGGGCGCCCTGGATGCCACGTTCGCGCATCAGACGGGCAATGCGCCTGCGGTTCACGCGCCGTCCCAGGCGCCGCAGTTCGGCGTGAATACGCGGGATGCCGTAGGTGTGGCGGGACGCAAGGTGGATGACGGTGATCTCGTGGGCCACGGCCTCATCGCCAGCCCGACGTGCAGCACGGTCCTTCGCAGCGGCCCGCCAGGCATAGAAGGAGGAGCGGGCCACGTTCAGCAGCCGACACAGCCAAGCGATGTTGTGGGTGGTCTTCTCCGCCTCGATGAACGCGAATATCTCGTTCACCGGTCGCTCTCCCTCGCGAAGAAGACCGCGGCTTTTCGCAGCACCTCGATCGTCTTGGCCTGCTCGGCGTTCTGCCTGCGCAGTCGCTTGAGCTCCTCACGCTCGGCACTGGTCAGCTCACCGGGCCGGCCCTCGCCACGGTCCGCCTTGGCCTGGCGGTACCAGCTGCGTAGGGATTCCGGGCTGACCCCGAGATCCCGGGCGACCTCGGTGACCGTACGGCCGGTGGAGCCGACGAGTACTTCCTCTGGAACCTCAGGTCCCAGTCTCCAGGTGTCCACGATCAAGGGGAAGCTTCACCGCCCAGGTCCACCTCGTCCACGCCGAAGGCGACATGACACCTGAGGCCCTCGGCGAGCTCAACCAGGCCCTGGATGCGGCAGGTGTCGGCTACACCTCCGAGATCTACCCCGGCACCATCCACGGCTTCACCATGTCCGACACCGACGCCTTTAACGCCTCCGGGCTGAAGCGCCACTGGGATCGCCTGCTCCCCCTCCTGGATCGCACCCTGGCCAACAGCTGAAGCTCCAGCCCGGAAGCCAAGCCTGAAGCGGCCACGACCCAGCAGACGACACGGCGGGCCACACCGATGTCTCGATGGCCGTGGCCCGCCTGTATCGCGAACGAAACTTCCGTAAAAGCCAGGTCGCTTGAGAAGCCCAAGCCACCGCGGTCGCAAACGACCTGGCATCCCAGCTCGTCAGCGGCCCGCCATCTGACAGCCGCAGTGCGACAGGACAGCCAGCTGCTCGGCGTGAGATCCCCGGGCGTGACCTACAGCGGCCACGGCCTGGTCAGCTTTCTCGAAAGGCTGGCGTCATCGACGCGCATAAAGAAACTCTCGCTGAGTTCACCGTCGGCTCCCGGCCTGCGGCGATCGGTGAGAGTCGTTGCGTACGTGCGCACGCACCCCTTGCAGGCCGAACAGGATGAGAAGCTCAACCACGCCGCCGTCGGCGCTGCCCAACCAGTGGGGCAGGGACGTGTCGAACTCGGCTGCCTCGCCGGGCGGCAGTGTCAGGTCGCGCTCGCCGATCACGAGCCGCAGGCGTCCGTTGAGCACGTAGAGCCATTCGAAGCCTTCGTGGACCTGCGGGGTCGGTTCGAGTGGTTCCGGCGGGGCGGGGATGATCATCTTGAACGCGTGCACCCCGCCCGGTCGCCGAGACAGAGGCACGAACGTCATCCCGAACCGCCTGATCGGCTTGAGGTGTATTCGAGGGTCGCCAGTGCGCGGGGCACCGACGAGGTCGTCCAGCGGAACGTCATAAGTGCGGGCCAGCGGCAGCAGCAGTTCCAGGCTCGGCCGGCGCTGTCCGCTCTCCAGCCTGGACAGAGTGCTCTCCGACACGCCGGTCGTCGCCGCGAGGTCGGCAAGGGTGATGCCGCGGTCACGACGCAGCGCACGAAGGCGCGGCCCTACCGCGCCGAGCACGTCGTCGTCCTTCTTACGATCCATCAGGCCATCTTGCCGAAACCGCAAGTTTCCGTGCCAGGTCGTGGGGTGCCCAGCAAGACTGAATTCATACCGACACAAGGAGCCTTGATGAGCACCACTGATGCGGTCGCGTTCTGGGACGGCGTCTACGCGGCCCGACCGGCAGCCAGCGGCCCGCAGCCGAATGCTTGTCTCACCGAGATGGTGACAGGCCTGCCGCCCGGTGACGCGTTGGACCTCGGATGCGGCGACGGCGGCGACGCGCTGTGGCTCGCCCGCCTGGGGTGGCACGTCACCGCCGTCGACATCTCGGCCGTGGCGGTCGAGCAGCTCGCAGCCCTCGCCCGCTCACACGACCTGGGCGACCGCGTCACCACCGTGCGGCACGACTTGCACAAGTCTTTCCCGCCCGGCGGATTCGACCTGGCCTGCGCCCACTACCTGCACACCCCCTTTGACCTGGACCGGGCAACCGTGCTGCGCTCGGCCGCGGACGCACTGCGCCCAGGCGGGCGGCTGTTGGTCGTCGACCACGGCTCGGCCGCGCCATGGTCGTGGAACCGGGATCCCGACATCCGCTACCCGAGCCCGCAGGAAGTTGCCGCGGGTATCAACCTGGCCCCGCAGACATGGACGGTCGAGCGGGCCGACGCATCCGGCCGGACCGCGACCGGACCAGACGGGCGCACCGCCGAGGTCACCGACCATGTCCTCCTCATCCGCCGTACCGCCTGACACGGCGGCCGACCCCCGCCGCCGACAAAGGAAGAGAGAGACCACGGTGCCCAGCACCACGCGCCGCAACCGCCGCCGCGACACTCCGCCGCCCCGGGCCGGTAGCAACGAGACCGAGATCCTGCGCGGATTCCTCGACTACCTCCGGACCTCGATCGCCGCGAAGACCGACGGCGCCCCCGAACCGCAGGTGCGAACAGCCGCAGTGCCGTCGGGCACGAACCTGCTCGGCCTGCTCAACCACCTGACTTTCGTCGAGCGCTCGATGTTCCTCGGGGACGAAGTCACCGACTGGCAGGAGACGTTTCAAGCCGCACCGGCGGACAGCGTGGCCGATGTCATCGCCCGCTACCGAGACGCGGTCAAGCGCGCGAACGACGTTCTCGACGGGTGCACCGATCTGGGCGCACCGGTTCCCCGGCCGCGGTCGGACCGCACCGCTCCCAGCATCCGCTGGGCACTCACCCACATGATCGAGGAGACCGCCCGACACGCAGGCCACGCGGACATCCTCCGCGAACTCATCGACGGCACGACCGGTCGCTGATACCGCGTCGACCGCGTCTTCTGGCCGCCGGGGACGCCGCCCGCATCCACTCACAGGAGCCCTCTACCATGCACAAATACGACGGCAGAGCGACTACCTGCGCATCGCCGGAAATCGTCTGGAAGCTGCTGGTCGATGCCGCAAGCTGGCCGCTGTGGTCCAAGGTGGACAGTCTGGATACGACACGGTCAGTCGACCTCGACCCCGGCGGCGACGACGGCGTCGGCGCCGTCCGGGCTTTCCGGACGGGACGCATCGTGACCGGGGAGCGAATAACTGAGAAGGTCGAGCGACGCCTCTTGGCCTACGAAGACGCGTTCAACTCGTCGATGTACAACTATCACGCACGCATCGAGCTGAAGCCGATAGCGAGCTCAGGCACGGGCATCCACTGGTGCGGCGAGTACGAGACGAGCTGGCTGTTGGGCTGGGTCATGCCGCGCTACCTCCAGAAGTTCATGCAGGGCATGGCTGAAGGGCTGGCCCGCTACGCCGAGGAGTGCAAGCCGGCTCAGTGATGCCTACGCCGCAGCGCGCGTTCAGCCTGGGCCCGACCGAGCTTCGGGCGTCGGCCGGGATCACCCACGAGGTGTCCGTGCCCGCGGGAGGGCGGGGCAAGCCGACGGCCGCGAGCGGGTCCTGGCCGCCCGGCG
>NZ_JBIWKI010000080.1:0-14260 GCF_044765565.1 Streptomyces sp. NPDC102437
ACGGCAGCCACTTGTCAGCCACACCCAGCTCCCCTGGGTGTCCTCACCCTACGAACGGGAGGACCAACCCGTTCAAGAAGGTAGAGCCACTTGTCGCCGGGTCGGGGCCGCCTCCGGCGCAGTCCGTTGGCGTAGGCCTGCCCGAACTTCGCGCACCGGCGCCGGACGGTCTCGTGGGAGACGAGCACACCGCGCTCGAGCATCAGTTCCTCGACCTCGCGGAAGCTGAGCGGGAAACGGAAGTACAGCCACACGCAGTGCGCGATGACCTCGACCGGGTACCGGTGCCCCTTGTACGACGGCGGCGCGGACGACACGAGCAAACCCCTCCCCAGCACGACCAACTCCAAGATCACCCCAGGCCGGTCAGCCAACGTGACAACGCCCCTGGAAGGACTCGCGCTGGCTCCTTTCGGTCGTCGTGCCGGTCCAGCCGCACTTCCGGGACCAGCAGAAGGACACGTACACGCTGTGGGGATACTCGTTGTTCGGTGACGTCCCCGGCGACCATGTGCCGAAGGAGATGGACGACTGCACGGGCATCGAGATCCTTGACGAGCGCCTCGGCCACCTCGGTTTCGATGACATCGCGGACGAGGTCCGGGCCACCACCAAGGTGACCACGGTCCAGATGCCCTATATCGACGCCCAGTTCCAGCGTCGTACGGTCGCCGACCGGCCTCTGGTCGTCCCCGACAGTGCCGAGAACTTCGCGTTCCTCGGCCAGTTCGTCGAGATCCCCGAGGACGTCGTCTTCACGGTCGAGTACTCGGTCTGCGCGGCCATGCTCGCGGTCTACCACCACTTCGGCGTCGACAAGGAGATCCCGGCGATGTACTACGGTCTCTCCGACCCGAAGATCGCCTGGTCGCGCTGCGAACGGCCTTCGCCTGACATGGATGCGGTGGTGGGCCGGGGCCGGGCCGCCGTAAGGCGATCAACTCGGACAGGCCGACGCCGATCGGGCGGGCCTCCCGCCGTGGGAGGCCCGCCCGGCCCGACCGTGTGGTTCAGCGAACGTCGTAGGCGCGGGTGATGGTCTGGGTGACCGCGTTGCCGTTGGCGTCCGTGAGGGTGGCCTTCGTCGTGACCTGCTTGCCGGAGGCACCGGTGAGGTCGAGGACGGCCGTCCACCTGCCGTCCTGCCGCTCGGTCGGCGCCTGCGTCCAGGTGGTGCCGCCGTCGTAGGAGTAGGACAGCGAGGCCGCCTCGACCGCACCCGGGGTGTATCCGGCATGGCCCTCGACCGACAGGCCGACCTTGATGCCGCCCTGCGCCGGCAGGGTGTTCATGCCGTCCGCCGACACGTCGTACGCCGGGAAGAGGATCGGCAGACCGCGCGAGTAGACGTCCGGCTCCCGGTGCGAGCGGAAGCTCCAGGTGGTGGCGACAGCGGTGGAGCGCAGCCAGTTCCGGTCCGAGGACGGAATCTTCTCCAGGTACTGGGTGAGCTCGTACGCGGAGTCCTCGTCCGGCACGCTGAACACGTCGTACGGATAGGCGCTGGTGGCGATCTGCTCACCGTTGCGCTTCAGCACCAGTTTCCCGAGGTCGCCGAACGACCCGCCGTAGGACCAGTGGTCGCCGGATCCGTCGAGCCAGAGCGCGGTCTGGATGCCGATCAGGTCGCCCTGCCGCTCGGCGGCCAGCACCCGCTTGCCGTCGGCGTCGCGCGGCGCGGCCGGCCGCAGGGGGCCGCCGTACCACTCCTCGGCGCTCCGCTGTCCCTCCCGGTAAGTGCGCTCCCGGTCTTCCATGAAGGCGGCGAACGGGAAGCTGGTCATCGCGCCGTGGTACCAGGCGTCACCGGTGGTGTAGTAGGCAGTACGGGTGCCGGGCACGTGGACCGTGGCGAACGGGCTCACGGGAAGGTAGGCGCCGTTGCTCCCGGAGGGGCGGATGAACATGGCGTCGAGGTAGTCGCCTTCCTTGCCCATCGCCTTCCACGTCTCGGTGACCTGGGCAAGCCTGGAGTCCTCGGGCTCGTACACCAGGTCGGAGTGGAGCGGGCCCCGGGTCGGGTACGACAGGTTGTAGACGTAGGGCGAGCCGCCCTCGGAGCCGGTCGCGCGCCACGTGGACCGGAACTCGAAGGTGCCGTTCTGTGCGCGTCCGTCGATGTCCGCGTAGAAATTCCGGACGGTGTTGTCCGCCATGAGCGATCCGGATATCTGCCAGGTGTCGTCCCACGTGCGGGCGTAGCTGAACGTGGTGTTGTTCATGGTCGAGGGATGGTCGGTGTGCACGCTCAGCCGGTGCGCCTCGCGGGCGTCGAGGACGACGGTGGCGTCGCGGGTGATCCGGAGCTGCGGCTGCGCGAGGTAGCTGACCGATTCGGACGCGTTGTCCGCATCGTGCGTCGTCACGAAGCTGCTGAGGGAGTAGTCGCCCGGACGCACGCGGTACGTCTGGTCGGTCGCACCCGAGTTGATGCGGCGCTCGCCCCTGTCGATGTCGAGGCTGACCAGGTCCAGGGAGGAGTCGCCGGTCGCGGGCTTGCCGTCCCGGTCGATGACCTTGACCCGGAGCGTGACCGTCTCCGGCTGGACGTAGAGCGTGACGGGCACGGAGACGTGCGCACCGTCGCCGGTGGCCTGGATCCGGCCGGTGATCGCACCGTACTGGGAGTCCTTCAGACGGGCGGTGGGGTCGATCCGCAGCGGCACCTGAGCGGTGGCGCCCGCGGGGACCCTCACCTTGCCCTCCGCCAGCCTGACGATGCCGGAACGGACATCGCTGCCGTCGTTGCCGTGCACACCGCTCACCTTCAGGTTCAGGGTGAGGTCGCTCTTGCCGGTGTTGGTGAAGGGCACCTTCACGGTGGTGCGGCCCGAGGCGTCCTGCGGCCAGTTGTAACTACCGGCCTGGACGGCGGGCGCGGAGAGCACCTTCTGGTTCACCGCGCCGAACACGTCGAGGACACCACCGCCGGTCTGGTCTGCGCCGGCGACCTTGCCGCCGGTGCGGGCCGAGGAGACAAGGGATGCCTTGATCTGCTGCGCGGTCCAGTCGGGGTGGGCCTGGCGGACGACGGCAGCGGCGCCCGCGACATGCGGGGTGGCCATGGAGGTGCCGGACATCGACCGGTAGGCGTATGTGCCACGGCCGCCCGCACTGGCCGCCGAGATGTCGACGCCGGGGGCGGCGATCTCGGGCTTGAGGGTGTGGGTCACTGCCACGGGACCGCGGCTGGAGAACGGCGCGGTGGTGTCGTCGCGGTCCACGGCTCCGACGGTCAGCACGCCGGGCACGCAGCCGGGCGAGGAGACGGTCTCGGTGGCCGAACCGGCGTTGCCGGCGGCGATGACGAACAGGGTGTGGGTGTTCCGCGAGAGCTGCTGCGTGGCCTGGGCCATCGGGTCGGCGCAGTCGCCGATCGCGGGGTTGCCCAGGCTCATGGAGACGACGTCGGCCTTCTGGTCGACGGCCCACTGCATACCCGCGATGATCCAGGAGTCCAGGCCATAGCCCTGGTCATTGAGGACCTTGCCGATGAGCAGGGAGGCGCCGGGGGCGACGCCCTTCTTGCGGCCGTCACTGGCCGCTCCGGACCCGCCGACCGTGGACGCGGTGTGGGTGCCGTGGCCCACCCGGTCGTCGGTGTTCTTCGAGTCCGTGAAGTTCTTGGACTCACCGACCCGGCTCACCAGGTCCGGGTGCCCGGCGTCTGCGCCCGTGTCCAGCACGGCGACCTTGGTGCCCTTGCCGTCGTACCCGGCTGCCCAGGCCTCCGGCGCGTGCACCTGCGCGGTGGACCGGTCCAGTGTGGCCTCGACCTTGCCGTCCAGCCACAGCTTCTTCAGCGCGGCGGCAGAACGTGAACGGGTGTCGGTGATGTCCCGCCAGAACGTGGCGGCGGTGTCCTTGCCCGCCTTGAGCGCGATGCCGTCCACAGCCGGGAGGCTCAGGCCCCGCTCGGAACCGCGAGGGGCCGGCGGAGCGCTCTTCGCGACGTCCACGCCGTTCCGGTAAGTGGCGATGAGCGGCAGCGCGTCGGTGTGTGTGTCGTCGTATCCCTGGCGGATGAGCCCGGTGACGTTGAACAGTTGCTCGTCGACCCTGCCCTCGGCGATCGCCCGGGAGGCGCCCTCGGGGTAGACGTAAAGGTCCTTGCCCAGCTGATAGGTCTGGACCATGGGCAGCGTGCCGTCCTCGCGGGGCAGCACGGCCGCGGAGCTGCGCCCCGACGGGTCGGTGGTCACCAGCACCTTGTCGCCGGTGACGAGCGTGACCGTCGTCTGTCTGCCGCTCTTCGCCGCGGCCCCGCTGCCGACGACGGGCCGCTTCCCCGAGGCACTGCCGGGTGGCGTATCCGCCGCCCCGGACGGTGCGACCGCTGTAACGGCCAGGGCGGCGGCGGTAGCCGCGCCCAAAGTTATACGCGTTATGGAGCGCATGAATCTCCCCACTCGAAACCGTGAACATGCCGTGCTGCCGGTGCAGCCTGGCAGACATGCGGATCACGTAGGGGTGCCGCGCGTGACGGGTTGCCAGCATGTCGGTTTTCCGCCACACGAGCACATCCATCGATGGTGGTTCGCCCGGATGATCTTTCCGGAGAGGGGCGGACCGGAGGTCAGAGCCAGCCCGCGCGTGCGGCGTGCCAGCCGAGCTGGAGGCGCGATTCCGCTCCTGCGAGGTCCATCAGACGGCGCGCCCTTCGCTCCACGGTGCGTATGGAGACGCCGAGTTGGGAGGCCGCCCGCCGGTCGGAGATCCCTGCCAGCAGCAGGGCGAGGACCTCCAGTTCCCCCTCGGTCGGGTGCTGATCGGCCGGCTGCTCCGCGTGCACACCCGTGGAGGTGGTGCAGAGCGGCCGGGCCTGGGCCCATTCCTTCTCGAAGAGATGGACCAGGGCGGTCAGCAGGCCGCTGCGGTGCACCACGATGGCGCTCGGCTGTCCGCCGCAGTCCGCCATGTCCAGTGGCACCATGGCACGTTCCCGGTCCGACACGACCATCTTCAGCGGCAACGAGTCGACCAGGCGCAGTTCGATGCCCGCCGTGATGCCCTCCCTCACCTCCTTCGCGATGTCGGGTCCGCCGAGATAGTCCCTGGCGGCCACCACCCGGAAGTCCACACCGCGGTCCAGCGCGGAACTCTCCGACATGTCGGTGTCCTCGCGCTGCACCGCGATGGGATCGCCGACGAGGAAGACGAGCAGCTCCTGCTGAGCGCCACGCTGCAGTTGGTGGAACCGGTGTGCGACCTGCTCCACGCCGACAACCACCTCCACGACGCTGCCCGCAGGGTGTGCGGCGGTAGTGCGGTACTGCTCGGTCAGCACCGCGAACGCGGCTTCGGCCCGGTGCAACGCGTTGCGCTGCTCGACGAGGAACGGCGCCAGGGCCACCGACGGCGGTGTGAGCCGGTAGCGGGCGGGCAGTTTGCCGACCACGCGGTCGGCCGAGTCCGGTGCCCCGCCCCCGGCCTCGGTATCGACCGCCACCAGGCCACGTGTCACCAGGTCACGCAGGATGCGGTCGGTCTCGGCCCTCTCGACTCCGGTCCGCCGGGCGAGTTCCTCCGCAGAGGCTGTCGGACGGGCCAGCAGTGCCGTGTAGATGGTCTCTTCGGCCGGGCCCAATCCCAATGCCTTCAGCATCCAGCTCCCCCTCGGGCGTCCGCCCCGGCTGCCTCGGCGCAGATCGGATGGACCCTACCCCACGGCCGGAATGCTGCCGTCCGGCTGCTGCCCGCTGTGCATCCCGACAGGGACGTTCTCGCTCGCACCGACCCCGAGCTCACAAAGTGGTCTCCTCTCCACACGGCTACCCCCGCAGAAGGCGGCGAAGCGCCCCGCCGTCTGCGCCCCGTCGGAGCCCGGTGGGCGAGGACAAAGCGCCGGCCACGGGCCAGGTGACCGGTCCGGACCGGAGACCTCGGTGGAGCGGGCCGCCCCCACCTGGCCCCGCCGCAATGCGAAGGCCGACCCGGTCATCAACTTCACCGGCAGGAGAGCCGTCGTAGGTTCCGACCCGCTCGAACCCCGCCTGGACCTCTGGAAATCCGACAGGGGCTCACGGCGGCAAGAGCACCTCCGGCCCCTCGATGACCCCACCACTGAGCGCGGTACCGGGCAAAATTTGCCAGGTACCGCGCTCCTTGCCGCGGTTTTGACCTGCGGGGCCGCTGCGCAGGCGTCAGCTACTTCCGTACGCCCACCGCGCGGACGATCTCCTGCTCGACCGAGCCGCCCCGGTCGTCGACGGCCGAGGCCCGCACGGCGACGTACTGTGCGTCGTCCGGCACCCGCACCGAGCCGGCCCAGGCGGCGGACTCGCCGCGTACGGGGTCGAGCTCGACGGACTTCCACGTCGCGCCGTCGTCGAAGGAGACCTCCAGCGTGGATCCGGTGATCCTCCCGGTGCCCGTGGCGCCCTTGACGTACTCGGAACAGATCCCGAGATCCAGCCGCTTTCCGGCCCGCACGTCACCGTGCAGGTCGGTGCCGACGTCGAACCCGAGGTTGAGCATCGGCAGATAAGTCCACCGGTCGGCCGGTGTGCTGGCCGACTTGAAGGTCCATTCGGAGTGGCCCTTCGTGGCGAGGTGCCAGACGTCCGGGTCCAGGGTGGTGTCGGTGACCACCCTGAAGTCCTGCTCGGTCGGCTTGACCTTCCGCGCGTACGCTCCCGAGCCCGACCTCCGGTCGACCTGCACCCCGTCCACGTACACCTCGGTGAACTGGGTCACCGAGCTCGTGTGCCATATGTCGCCGAAGCCGGTGTGGTCCGGTCCCGAGTCGCCCCAGCCCGGCGTGTTGAACTCCAGGTCGTTGCCCGCGCGCCGCTGGCCCCAGCCGAGGCCGGTGCCCAGCCACGGGTGCCAGACCGGCTTGAACCAGTCCGTTGCGGTGCGCTTGCCACCGGGGAAGTGCACCACGCCCTCACGCTCCTCGATGGCGCCCGGACCGCTGGTCACGGACTGGTGCCACCCCCGGCCGGTTCCGGCGCTGATGTAGTCGGTGCGCTCCGCAGGCAACTTGATCCTCTCCGGGGTGCCCATGCCGACGGGGAAGGTGTCGGTGACCGAGTAGCGGAACTCGCTGCCGTCGGCTTCCTCCGGCGCGTGGAACTTGTTCTTGACGACCGCCAGTTCATCCTTGCCCGGCCGGTACGTCAGGTCGGCGGGGATCGCCCCCGGGTATCCCTCGGTGAGGTCGTACATGTACGGCGTGTACTGAGTTCCGGTCAGTGCCACGCCCCGGTCATGTCGCGCGGACTCGATCAGTTGCGCGCCGTCTGCGGCGTTCACCGTCGCGATGTACAGCGGACGTGTCGCCCCGCCGGCCCCGGCGAAGGAGGCCAGCAGCCGACCGGGAGCGTCGTCGGTGACGAACAGGGCCGCGGCACCCGCGTCCTGTGCGTTCTGGGCCAGTTCGGCGGGGCCGATCGCGTCGGTGCGGCGCACGACGACCGCCCTGCCCTTGGCGGCCTTGTCGGCGTAGTCGGCGGCGCTTCCACTGCCCGCGTCCACCAGGGGCATCCGCTTGCGTCCGGTGAACAGGTCCGATCCGCTCTGGACGACCGCCTCTCCGAGCGGCTTGCCACCCGCCTCGACATCGAGCCGCGGCTTGCCGAGCCGCCACACTGTCCGGTACTCGAAGGTGCCCGTGGCGGGCTTGTGGGTCGGCGCGGCGAAGATGCTGTCGTACTTCGACGGAACCAGTACGGACGGCGCGAAGGACTCGCCGTTCACGGACCGGTTGAACTTCATGATCCGCTGACGGTTCTCGGTCCGCCGGCCCACCTCGGCCCGGATCTCCCGCAACGTCCGCCCGTCGAGTGTGACTTCGCGATCACGGTCCATTATGACCTCAGGCTCGGTGAGAAGACCGAGTCCGAGCGAGTCCTCGCCCTTGCTGCCGCGCACGGCGAGGAAGGTGGACAGGTTGTACGTGCCGGGCTCCAGGCGCAGCTTGATCGTGCCGGAGTCATCGATCGGGGCCTGGATGACCGCCGCGCCCTTCGCCATGGGCTTCACAGCCATGTATGCGGCGGTCGGGGCACCGTCGCGGTCCTTCAGGTGGACGGTGAGGGTGTAGCGCTCGTTCTCCTTGGTCATACCGAAGGACGTGTGCGCCACCATCGTGTCGCCCTCCTTGGCGACGATCCGGCCGGACGTCGTGCCGACGGGCGCGGCGGCGCCGTCACCGGTGACCGTGGTCTGCGCGGTGCCGTGCGCGGGCACCGTGAGGGTGGAGTCGGCGAGGGTGACCACGTCGGAGGGGGCACCCTCGGCGGTCAGCGCCAGGGTGATCGGCCGGTCGGAGGCGTTGGTGTAGGTCAGCGTCTTCGTGACCGGCTTGTTCTCCTCGTACGGCCAGCCGATGAAGCCGAGGTCGGCGCTACCGGTCGCGGTGATCTGCGCGGCGATGGCGGACGGGACGTCGACGCGGCCCGCACCCACCTGGTACGACGTGCCGCTGATCTGCTTGGACGTGCTCATCAGCCCGTCCTTGAGCTGCTGTCCGTTCCAGTCGGGGTGCTTCTCCGCGAGCAGCGCCGCCACGCCCGCGACGTGCGGGGTCGCCATGGACGTGCCGCTCTTCGACGTGTACGGGCCGCTGCCGCTCACGAGCTGCGAGCGGGCCGCGAGGACGTCCACCCCCGGTGCGGACAGGTCGGGCTTCAGGGCGTTGTCACCCAGGCGCGGTCCCTGGCTGGAGAAGCTCGCAAGCCGGTCGGCGGAGTCGACCGCGCCGATCGTCAGCGCGGAGTCGGCGGCGCCCGGGGAACCGATGGAGCCCGGAGCGCCTGCGTTGCCTGCCGCGATGACGAACAGGGCGCCCGTGTCCTTGGAGAGGGCGTTCACCGCCTGGGCCATCGGGTCGGTGCCGTCGCTGCCCTGCGACGATCCGAGACTCATGGAGACGATCTTGGCCCGTACGTCCTTGGCCGCCCACTCCATGCCGGCGATGATCTGCGACTCGGATCCCGAGCCCTGGTCGCTGAGAACCTTGCCGACGGCGAGGGTGGCGTCGGGTGCCACCCCCTTCTCCCTTCCGTCGGAGGCCGCACCACTGCCACCCACGGTGGACGAGACGTGCGTGCCGTGGCCGTTACGGTCGGCGACCTCCTGGCCGTCGATGAAGCTCTTGGTCTCGCTCACCCGGTCCTTGAGATCGGGGTGGGTCAGGTCCACTCCCGTGTCGAGAACGGCGACCTTGACACCCTTGCCGGTCATCCCGGCCTCCCAGGCCGCAGGGGTGCCGATCTGAGTGTTACTGGCCTCCATCGCGGCGTCGACGCGGGCATCCAGCCAGATCTTCTCGACCCCGCCCGCCAGGCGAATGGGTACCGAAGTCGTTTTCGGAGCTCCGGAGTTGACGTCCGGAGCGACCGCTCGCCAGAACTCCCCGGACTTCGACGCCGCCAGGGCCGCACCACCCACGCTCGGCAGACCTCGGACCTGGCGGGCTCCGCGGGGCGTCGTGCTCCGCGCGTTCTTCGTGTACGTCACGATGAGCGGCAGGCCGTCGGAGGACGAGTCGCCGAGTCCCTGCTCGATCAGAGCGGTGACGTCGAAGAGTTCGGCGTCGAGTACGCCCGCCTGCAGGTAGGGCCGGGCCTCGTCGGGTACGACGGTGATCCGGCCGCCGGAGATCTCGCTGTGCACCGCTCCGGTCGCTCCCGTGGGGCGCTCCACGGCAACCGACTTCCGGCCCGCGCCGAGGTCGGTCACGGTCACCTGGTCACCGGTGATCAGGGTGACGGTTCGCGCAGCGGTGGGTGCGTGCACGGGCGACGCGGCACGGTCGGTGCCCGCCGTCGTCCCCATTGCCCCGGCTGCGACGGCCTGCCCGGCCGGCAGCAGTACGAGCGACAGCCCGGCTGCCAGCAGCCGGGACCGGGATGCTCTGGTCATGGATGTCTCTCCTCCGCGCACCCGGTGTATGGGTGGATCCGGGTGCAGCGAGGACTTTCCCCGACATCAAATTCCCTGACACCGTTCGGCGTTGGCGGATGTCTGGCATGGCGGGGATCCGTCAGCATCGGTCGCGGACACCTCAGCCGTACAACTCCGCGGTGTCGAAGTGCGTCACCCCGAGTTCGTGAGCGCGCCGGGCCTGCCGGTGGTGCTCGACGCTGCCGCATGGCGGTGCTTCACCTGCTCAGCGCCATGCGGCTTCCTGCTCGATCCCTCCCGTGACGCCTTGTGCCGGACGGTCCGCTCCCGCATCGCGCACGCATGAAAGGGGGGTGCCCTCGGGGGCATCCGCCCGGCAGGGGCTCGTCATTGCCGGGAATCCGTGCGGGCGCCTGTCTCCACTGTCGTAGGAGTACGTCGCTGCCTGCTGAGCAGTGTAGCGATCGGCAGGGCTGCTGCCAGGCCGCTGAGCAGGATGGCGGCGAGCGCCCCGAGGACGGCGGGCTGGTCGTTGAAGGCGATGCCGATCGCGGCCAGTGCGGGACCGACGTTGCGTACCGACGCGACGCCGCCCATGGTGCTGCGCCGCTCGGCCGGTCCCGTGGCCAGCAGCGTTCCTACGGCGAAGGGAAGCCACTGGTGGCACGGTTCGATGGGATTCCCCTTCAACGGCAGCGAGCGGCGGAACTCTCCGACCGTGAGCCGGTCCGGGTGGACTATCCGCAGAAGGAACTCATTTCGAGACTCCTGGCGGACACCTGCGAAATCTGCGGAAGCAAGGGCAACGTGCAAGTGCACCACGTCCGGGCTCTCGCCGACCTCGCACATGCCGGATGGCAGCCTTCCGACTGGGCACGCGTCATGCTCCAACGGCGCCGCAAAACGGTCGTGGCCTGCGACGTCTGCCACGACCGCATCCACTCAGAACAGCCTGCCAGAACATTCACGCAGTAGTCACTGGAGAGCCGGATGACCGGGAAACCGTCATGTCCCGGTTCGGCGGGAGGCCGCGCGGAACAGGACCTGCCACGGCAGACACCTCACCGCGCGGCCGACCCAACGTCATGGCTGACCGGCTACCGCAGACTCAACCACCGCTACGAACGCCACCCCCGCAACTACCTGGCCTTCCTCGGCCTCGCCGCCGCCCTCTGCAGCTACAAACGACTCCTCCGACTCACCACATAGGACACGGTCTCAGCCGGTCCCACACCACGATCAGCGGGGCCTTGAGCAGTTGGTGGGCGCCATCCAACAGGCGTATGTAGTCCGCGTCGCCCAGCGAGCGGCGCTCGCCCTTGCGGCCGGTGTGCCGACGCAGCCGGTAGCACAGACGGGCGGGCAGGCCCGGCCGGAAGCACAGCAGACCGGCCACCGAGAGACGTCCGCAGCTACGGCCGGACACCTTGACCCTCGGGGTGATGCCGCGCTGGCCCTTGGGCGGCCGACCGGTCACGCCCGCTTCGTCCTCGAAGCAGATGAACGCGCCGGTCGCCGCCCGGAGGGTTTTACCTCCTGCCAGGTCGTCTCCCGCCATGCGGTGATCGCGTCCTCGTCGCGTTCGGCGGCGGGCCGCGCGGGCATCTGCACGCTGTAGCCCATGCGGTGCAGCAGTCGACTGACCCGGAGACGCTGTAAGAGAGGTGGAACTTCCGCCCGATCAGCGTGCGTACCCGCGCGGCGGTCCACACCTGGTCGTCCGCCCAGCCGTGCGCGGCCGGCCCCTCATTAAGCCACATCGCGAGCTTGGTCTGCAGGTGCGGGCCGAGCCGACAGTCGTAGCCGCAGGGGGCCTCTGGAACGCAGCGCCTCGCGTCCGCACGTCCTCCAGGTGCGGCGCCACTGGTAGACCGACTTCTCACTCACCCGTAACTTCCGGGCGATGCACAGGGCTTCCACGCCCCCATCGAAGAGGTCAACGGCTCGCATCCGTACTTCTTCCCGGCGCCTGCGCTGCTCGGCGTCAGCCCGCCCCCGTCCGGATACCGCATGCCTCCGGCGTACCAGCCCGGACGGACCGCGTCACCCCTACCGACACAAATCCAGACCCCGAAACGCCGAAATCAGTAATCTCGTCCAGGGCACTGGACTGCTCCAGGAGCTCCCGCCATTCGGCGTCTCCGCCGTTGATGTAGGAGGCGCTGACGCTGTTCGCCGACTGGGAGCCGGGCGCATACGACCGTCTGGACTGAACCGGGCTCAACCGCTTGGGCCCACGATGGTGGCCCACCTCGGAGGAATGGGGTGGGCCACCGGTTCGTGGCCGGGTCAGCCTCAGTCGTTGCGGTTGATCTTCAGGGACCGGGTCTGGTCGTTGAGGTTGTAGCCGCGCAGGTCGTGGATGCAGCCGCCGCTGCGGGTCACGCACACCCAGCGGCCGGAGTAGTCCCGCTTCTCGTAAACGCGGGCGGTTCGGTCGGACAGGCACTGGAAGGACAGTGGCAACGGGGCGAGGAAGTAGCGACCGAGGATCTGCGCGTCGCTCTGCAGCGATACCGCTCGTTCTTCAACCGGCTATTGAAGACGTGAACCTGCCAACAGCACCGGGTCATCGGGCCGAGTTGACCGCCCCTTCGCGAACAGCTCGCGGGAAACCGGCCTGATCGAAACCGCCGGCGACGAAGAAGCCAGCTGGACCGGCCTCGCCCGTCCTCTCGGCATCGCCAACCGCCGGGCCGCCGAACGCCGCTACCTGCACACCCGGCCCGGCCCCGCCGGAACCACCGGCGAACCATGCGTCCTGGCCACGCGCGAGCGTCGGGCCACCACCGCACCACCGCGGCGAAATGCGACCGAACCTACGGCGCATCGCCAGCCACCCCCGCCTGCCCCCACCACCCTGGCTTTCCCGGGTGACGTGGGGGACGTGGTGGGCGGACGGGTGGATGTGCCCGCGGCGGCCCGGTGAGGGGTAGCACGCTGGGGCGGGAGGGGCCTCCCCCTGAGTGGTGGACACGCTGATACTGGATCTGCTTGATCCGGAGAAAGCGAGAACACCGCCGATGGCGTTGAAGGACTACTCGGACGAGTTCAAGGCCGATGCCGTGGCCCTGTACGAGTCCACGCCCGGGGCGACCTACAAGAGCATCGCCGTCGACCTGGGCATCAACCGGGCCACCCTGCGCGAGTGGGTGCTGCGGGACCGCGAACGCCGCGGCATCGCCCCCACCACCCCTCGAGCCGGAGGAAAGAAGCCGGTCCGGGCAGAACAGCCGGCACCGGCGGCCGCCCCGGACGAGCGGATCTGGCAGCTGGAGGCCCGGGTGGCCGAACTCGAGGCGAGCGAGAAGAAGCTGGCGACCGAACGCGAGATACTCCGCAAGGCGGCCAAGTATTTCGCCGGAGAGACGAATTGGTGAGCCGCTTCCAGTTCGTCCACGACCACCGGGACACCTACGAGGTGAAGCGGCTCTGCCAGGTCCTGGGACTCAACCGCTCCAGCTACTACAAGTGGCTGACCGGTGCGGACGTCAGAGCAGCCCGTCGACGTGACGACCAGCTCCTGGCCGAGAAGATCCGCTGAGGCGGGAGTGCAGGTCAACGAGAAGCGGGTCGCCCGCGTCATGCGCAGGTTCTCCATCACAGGCATCCGCCTGCGCCGACGCGTCCGCACCACGATCCCCGACCCGGCCGCATCCCTGGTTCCCGACCTGTTCCAGCGTGACTTCACCGCCGCTGAACCGGGACGGAAATACATGGGCGACATCACGTATCTCCCTTTGGCGGGCGGCCAGTTCCTCTATCTCGCGACCGTGTTGGACTGCTTCAGCCGCAGGGTCGTCGGCTGGTCCATCGCCGACCACATGCGCACCAGTCTCGTCACCGACGCGCTGCGGATGGCCGCCCGCACCCGCGGCGGCCTGGGCGGCGCGGTGTTCCACTCCGACCACGGGGCCCAGTACGGCTCCCGGGCCTTCGCCGACCTCTGCGACCAGCTCGGTGTCACCAGGTCGATGGGCGCCATCGGCACCAGCGCGGACAACGCGGCCTGCGAGAGTTTCCACGCGTCCCTCAAACGCGAGACCCTCCAGGGCGCCCGCGACTACGGCGACCCTGTCACCTGCAGGACCACGGTCTTCGCCTGGCTGGCCCGCTACAACACCCGCCGCCGGCACTCCGCCAACGGCCACCTCAGCCCCAACGAATACGAACGCCGACACCACGCGGCTAAGCTCACGCTCGCTGCGTGACCGACACACGCGTGTCCACCGTCACGGGGGGAAGGCCCGCTGAAGCTTCCCCTTGATCGTGGACACCTGGAGACTGGGACTTGAGGTTCCAGAGGAAGTAGTACCAGGTGGGAAGCAAGTACACGAAGCGGTACACCGAGGAGTTCAAGCGGGACGCGATCGCGCTCGTCGACTCCTCGGGCAAGACGGTCACCGCC
>NZ_JBIWKI010000081.1:0-14218 GCF_044765565.1 Streptomyces sp. NPDC102437
GCGGCTCCGCCGCCCGACGGCCGCGCGGACGACTGGCACCCGCGTCCCGGATCCAGTTGCGCAGCGTCTCCGGGTTCACCCCCAAGTCGGCGGCGGTCTGCTTGATCGTCGCCCCGGGCCGCGACTCGTACAGCGCGACCGCGTCCGCCTTGAACTCCGGCGGATAGTGCTTCATGACCACGACACGTCCATCTCTCAGATCCTCAAGATCCACTATCTCCAGTGTCCAAGATCAGGGGTGAAGGCCCATCCCGCTGACTGACGCGGGCGAGGCCGCGGCCAAGTCGCTCGCTCCGAGGCTTGCCCGACGCCATCTGGTCGCCGTGTTCAGTAGCCCGTTGAGCCGCGCCATGCGGACGGCCGAGCTGGCCGGTCTGACCGGCGTCCAACCCGATCCCGACCTGATGGAGTGGGACTACGGAGGGTATGAGGGCCTGAGCGCGGCGCAGATTCAGGAGACGACGCCAGGTTGGGACCTGTGGCGGGACGGCGTGATTCCCGGCGACGCAGCCCATCCTGGCGAGGAGCTCCAGCAGGTGGCCGCGCGCACGGATGCGGTGCTGGAACGGGTCCGGCCACTGCTGGACGAAGGCGACGTTGCCGTCGTCGCCCACGGTCATCATGCGATGCCGGGTGGCGAGGCCCCGGCTTGTCGCGGGTGTGGTGGCGGAGGCCGGCGGCACTGCTGCTGGGGTGTTGGCTCAGGGGGAAGCACTGATGGCCGGGTTGCGCGGTCAGCTTCCGGGTGGAACGCCGGTCCCCTGGGGCCGTGACGGACGGTCCATGAGACAGTCACGGCACAGCGCATCGATCGTCACCGGGAAGAGAGAGTCATGGGAACGTTGCCCGTTGTGTCACGCCGCGACGAGTTCGATGCCTTGGTCGTCAGGACCGACTACGACGACGACCGGGCGTGGCAGGATCTGGCCGCGGCGCTGATGGAGCCCTGGGGAGACAGGCAGTACGAGGCGCACATCCACTTCATCAACGATCCGGTCTGGGCGGGGGCGACCGCGGACGAGGTACTGACCGCGGTCAGTGCTGATGAGGACCTGTCCGTGGTCTTCCTTGCCGACCGGGTGAGCATGCAGGCCGAGCACCACCCGCTGCTGGCGGTCACCCTGCTGACGCAGGAGGAATGCGTGGACGAAGAGGACTACGAGCAACTGATCGAGTTCGGGCGCGAGTTCCGCACCGTCCCCGCAGGGGTCCACGAGGTCCACGCAAATCTGAGCATCGGCAACCTCGGCTTCGAGGAGTTCGCGGCATCGGCCCACGACGATCCCGAAGGGGTCTACCGGCCCTGCTGAATGGAGCACTAGCCATCGACGTCGCGCACTATGTCCTGACTGCCGCACGTCTCAGTCGAGATGGGTACCAGGCACGGAGGCTCTCGCCGCCCCGAGTGTACACTCCCGGGGGAACTCGTCATTTGGGGCGCCGCGCTGACCGCGAGGCCGTTCCGCGCAAGGGCACCGAC
Source organism: Streptomyces sp. NPDC102437 (assembly GCF_044765565.1). Lineage (NCBI taxonomy): Bacteria > Bacillati > Actinomycetota > Actinomycetes > Kitasatosporales > Streptomycetaceae > Streptomyces > Streptomyces sp. NPDC102437. The sequence continues at coordinate 1,481 of NZ_JBIWKI010000081.1, forward strand.
TGCCCGCCGGACGAGCCCTGTCGGTTCGTCGTTGAGAACTCGGGAGACGAGCTGTCTCGGGCGGTCGGGCCCGACCGCCCGGCGGCCAACCACCTGATCCTCACCAGCACCCCGGCACCCCGGCCGCCGGGTGCACCGCAGCATCGGCCCGGGAGGCAACGGTGTTCGGCATCAACGACCTGCACTGATCCCCCGGTGCACTGGCCTGCTGGCGACGCCTGAACTTCCGAGGCCCGGAGGCCGACCTCAGGCCGGCTTGCGCCACACGGAGATGTGCTTCGCGGAATCCTGGGTGAACGGCGCCCCGTCCCAGTCCGCGACGCGACGTTCCAGCTCCAACCCGGCGATCCGTGCCATCAGATCGAGCTCCGCCGGCCAGGCGTACCGGTGCCGGGAGTTGCCACGGCGGTAGCGGCCGTCGTCGCCTTCGCGGGTGAAGTGGTGCGAGACGAGAATCTGCTCGACCAGGTCGAAGGTGTCGAAGCCGAGATGATGCTCGGAGACGTCGAACGGCACCGCGACCTGGCCAGGCGGCAGGAATCGCAGTGGCGGTACACCCAGCTCGATGACGAATCGGCCGCCGGGCTCCAGATGATGTGCGGCGTTGCGGAAGCACTCGACCTGCTCGTCCTGTGTGAGCAGGTTCGTGATGGTGTTGTAGACGAGATAGACCAGGGTGAACTCGCCGGGGACTACGGTGGAAGTCATGTCCCCGACGGCTACCGGGAGCGTGTCCTCGTCGATCTTGCGCCGCAGTACCGCTGCCATGTGCTCAGACAGCTCGATGCCCACTACCGGCACGCCACGCTCCCGGAGTGGGACGCCCACCCGTCCGGTCCCGATGGCGAACTCCAGTGCCCGGCCGTCTCCGGCGAGCTCAGCGAGGAAGGCGAGAGTCGGTCCGAGAACGGCGGCCGAGGACATCTCGGTCTCTTCGGCGTCGTAGCGGTCTGCGGTCACACGGGTCCATAGCTCACTGCTCGTCACGGACGGCCACTCTGCGGGGTGCCAAGGGGCGCTGTCGAGTGGATTTAGCTTCCACCGGAGTCGATCACAGGTTCAGGGCGGGGCGGTAGAGACCTCTCAGGAGCAGTCCGGACCGGGGACGCAAGGTCACGGCAATATGCGGTCGTTCTCCTCGGCGCAGCGTGCACGAATGAGCGCCTGAGGCCGGGCGGGATTTTCTTGTCGAGCTTGTCGAGCTTGACGAAGAACTTCTTGAACTCCTCGGTGCGGTGGCGGCGGTGCAGGGAACCGATCACCTTGCCGGTGGCGTCCTTCGGAGCGGCGGCCAGGGGTCTGCGACTTCGCGCCGACGCAGAACACCAAAGCTCTCTCAGGCGGGTCCAGGCAGAGGCCGACGATGCGTGGACCTTGTCAATGAAGTGTGGATCCGTCGACGGAACAGACGTCTCCGAGCGGTGCGGCAGGAGGACGAAACGCCCGCCAGATCCGCGACACGGTCGACTGCGACAGGCCCAGTTCCTTCGCCATCGCACGAGTCGACCAGTGGGTTGCGTTCTTCGGCGTGGACTTCAGCGTTCTGGCGACCAGCGCGACGACCATTCGGTACTGCACGAACCGGGCCCGCCGGCAGCCCACCGCGTCAGCTGTCGACCGGAGTTGAGCGGCCACGTCCTTGTTCGAGGCACCTTGGGCGCAGGTCAGGAAGATTCGACACCGCAGGGTCCACGCCTGCGGTGTCGACCGGCGCCGCCCCCAACCCTCGAAAGCGGCCCGCTCCTCGTCAGACAGCGTCAACCAGGCCTTCGGAAGCCGGTCCGCGCCATAGGACAGGCCTGCACATCTGGACGGAATTCCTGACTCAGAAGTCTAGGAGCGGGTGGCGGTCGCACAGCTGTTACCCGCGGCCGTCGTCCCGTTGCTCGTGTCGATGGGCTTGCTGCGGTCGTACGGATCGACCTGACGGGCCTCGTCGGCGTGCTGCTCGTCGGCCGTGCCGAAAGGTGGCACGAAGTAGCCGGTCGGGGCGGAGCAGCCGCCGTTGGTCATGTCGAGCGCGTACGAGACAAGGGACATCGTGCCCGGTTCGGTGATGATTTCGGCCGGGTCGTCCCAACTCATAACCACCTGGCGCCGCACGATCGTACGGACGACCTCGGCGTCCTGTCCGTCGTTGCCAGCCGGGGTGACCGGGTACACGAAGGTGACGTCCGCCGTCACCTCGACCGCCCCCTGTTTCCCTTCCCGGTACGTGAGACGACCGCGTGTCTTGACCACGTCACCGACCAGCCGGGACTGATCCGGCTTGAAACGGCTGAACAACAGCAGCGGATCGGTTTTGTCCGTGGGCTCTGCCGACGACAGCGCGGTACGGAGATACTCCTGGACGTCCTTCTGGTGCGGGTTCAGCAGCGCGATCGCCTTCGTGGGCTGCTCGCCGCGCAGCACATGGGAGTCGAGCCCCGCGGCCACCAGAAAGTCCCTGCTCCGCCGCAGTGCCCGTTCGACCTGGGCGGCGTCCATCCAGCCGGTCGCCTCGGCCGGTGGCACCGTGATCCCTGTCGCTCCGCCTGCCCAGCGGGCGGCAGGCGAACCCCGGAAGGGTTCGGCGAGGGTAGGGCGCAGATCCCGCTCGGCGCCAGGAGCCTCCCGCGGGCTTTCCGACTCGGCGGCCAGCGGCACCCCGTCCTGCCCGCCGTCGTCGCCACCGAACCAGCCGACCACCTGCTGCGGGAAGAGCGCCACGACAAGGAGTGCCAGGACAGCCACCAGCCCAGCGACGTACCAGCCTGTCCTGCGCCGGGGCCTGGCCGGCGAGTACGTACGCCAGCCTTCCGGCTGCCCGGAGCGGTCACACAGCCGCCGCTCCACCTCACGAGCGCGCGCCGACGGCTCCACAGGTGCCCCGGCCGCACCCGTCACCGATTCACGGAGGAACCGCTCCCACTCCTCTTCGGACACGGACGATCCGTCCTGCCCCCCAGCCCCGCTCACACCGCACTCCCGTTCTCATTCGATGGCCGATGGCTTGGCCGTCTGTTCAGTTGACTGCGCACCGGCCGATCGAGAGCCGTCCGTATGATCGCATGACCAAGCAGCCAGCTTGCGGGGGTGGTTGGTGAAGGTGAACAGGCGGGTTCATCGGCCAGAACAAGCCTGGTGGCAGGTCCGGCGCCCATGGCGATCATCAGCCGCTGATCTCCGCGTGCATCGCCCGGAGCTCGTCGGTCACCGACGCGCCGCATCGACTCCCTACTCCGCCTTACGATGCACGGCACCGGACCCCGCTCCCTGATCCGGCCTGATCTCAACGGAAGTCCCTAGCGGCCGAGGGCCTGCCGCACGGTCAGGTTGTGGTACTTCCGTAGCCGGTACAGTTCCCAGCACGACAACACCGTTACCGACACCGGAGCGCCGAGCAGGAACACGATCCGGGCAAGGACGGGAACCTCGACGTTCTCGTTGTTGATCACGTCGAGTGCGGCCATCACCCACACCAGCAAGGTGGCAAGGATCGGCGGCAGCACCTCGTGGATGTCGGCAGTGCGGAATACGTGCACGAGGCAGAGCCCGACCCCGTACACGGCGAAGCCCAGCGACCACGTGCAGAGCGTGATGACGACGACCATGCCTGGGGTCCCGATGGCGTCGCGGAAGCCGGTGGTCTCCGGGTCGGGCGCGACGGCGAGGGGGAACGTGGCCATGGACGCCATCAGGGCCACCACCGCCCCGAAGGATTTCAGGGACCGACGTAGGTAGAGCCCGCGCAGCGCACCCTGCGCGGCGAACGCGAACAGGGCGATCACGAACGGGAAGGCGCACACGAGGACGAGTGTGCTGATCCAGCTCTGGGTGAGCTTGTCGTTCGCGACGACCTCGACGCCCTTGGCTGTGTCGACCGGCTTGTACGACATGACGAGCACGAGCCAGGCGGCGATGCCGAGTCCGGTCCGCCACATCTGGATCTTGCGCACCGTCAGGTCCTCGACGGCACCCTGGCGCGAGGGGCGGAAGGCCCGCTGGGCGGCGTAGAACGGGTTGTAGACGCACTTGAGGATCCGCTGCCTGCGCGTCAGCGGCGGCCGGGGCGGGCGCGGGAACGGCGGCTGCGGGCCTCCGCCGTGGGGCTGCGGCGGGTACGGGCCCCAGTTCTGCGGCGGCCTCGGGTACCCCTGCGGAGGCACGGGCGCGGGCTGCGGCGGGTAGGGTCCCACGCCGGGACCACCTGGGTACGGGGGGTGTCCGTAGGGCTGCTGGCCGGGACCTGGGCCCGGCTGCCCACCGGAGCCGGCTCCGGGTCCGCCCGGCGGACCCCAGTAACCATTGCCGTTCGTACTCATGCCGTGCACCCCCGATGTTCAGTCTGTGCCGTGCGCGTCGCGGCTCGGACCGCCCGCTCGGCGTGCGGCGTGATCCTACCCATCGTGGAGGCCGAGAAGTGCACGTTCCGGGACCGGGCCGGGCACCGGTGGGTAACGACCTGAGGTGCGACAAGGAGCGGCTGCGTTCTTCCGGCAGACATGCTCTCCCGATCCTCTGCGCCACGAACTGGCAAGCCCTTGGTGCTCCTCGCTGTCGCGGCTACCCCCGGTTCGGGAGACCTCATCCACGTCCAGGGTTGGGGTGAGAGATGGCGAGTCGTGCCAGTTCGCTCTGGCCAGAACCCGGCCCAGCGGGATTCCGTAACCGTCTGTCATTCCGGTGCGTTTCGCTGGCCCGGCGAGGGGCCTCCCACCGTGGACGATTTCGGCTTGGGCTCCAGCGGGCCCCGCCCCGGAGTTGAAGGGCCGACTGGAGCGCTCTGTTGTGGACGCGCTCCTCGAAAGGTTCTGCCGCCCCGAGGAGGCGCTGCGGAAGGTAGGGGGATTCGACGCGGATGTGCCAGCCGCGACGGCGAGCGTGGCAGGCCAGGGCGAGGATGTCGAGGTTGATGGAGGCGTCCGGATCGTCGGCGCGGTCGGCGACCTGGTAGTAGTCGCGGTGGGCTTCGAGCGCTTCGGCCAGGGACAGGTTGAAGCTCTCCTCGTCGCCCTCCACGAGCGCACGCCGTCTTCCGAGATGTCGCGCCTGATATCCAGGAAGACGGCGTCAGCCAGGTTCATGTCCGTCGCGAACGAGGCCGGCAGCCACGGAGTATGCCCGGCCCGGGGACGTCACGACACCTGGCCGGCCCCCTCCAGCTCGGTCAGCCGTACGGTGCACAGACCCCCACGCTCGGTCTTCACCTGCGTCACCCTCAGCTGCGTCCCCGGCGCGAGGATGTACTCCTCCTCACCCGTGAACGCGGAGAACCGCCGGATCCCCACCGCCCGCGCGGAGGTCACCTCGAAGAGTGTCCGCCGGCCACGCCCGCCGAGGAACGCGCGGGCCACACCCAGCTCGGACGTGCACGATGACACGCCCCACCATGTCACCGTCCGCCCCAGCGGGTACTGGGACCGCAGATCCAGCGCCACACCACGCCACAGCGGCCTCGTCTGCGCCGGCAACGCCTCTATCGCCGAGAACAGCAACCGCAGGTACGGGAGATACGGAACCACGCGCTCGCGGTCCGACGAGCGCAGCACGGCGTTGATCTCGCGGTAGAAGCCCGACTCGCACGTGTACAGGTAGAGGGCCGAGATCGCGTCGGCCGACATGGCGCCCGCGGCCTCCCCGGACAGCGCGCCCGCGGACGCCGCCTCCGCGGCCTTCGTCTCCCCGAAACGGCTCGACAGATCGATATGCCGGTCCAGGTGCGCGAGCACCCGCGAGACCGGCTCGAGGGCCTTCTGGAAGTCCATCAGCGGCGTGTCGAACACCCCGGTGACGGGAGGCAGGACGAGGCCCTCGTCCTTGACGCTGGTGAGCCGCTCCAGATACAGCTGGTGCAACTCCATCGTGGATGCGATGAACGCCCCCATCCGCTGAGCGACACCACCGTCCGCCGGCTCGTCGACCCCGCCCGTTCCCTGGTCCCAGCCCTTCTGCGGCAGCCAGTCGACCGGCTCGGACCCCACCGCCGCCAAGGCGTCGTTCACCTGGGCGAAGTGGTCGCCCTCGCAGAACAGATCCCCCTGCGCGGCCGGATTGGCGTGGTCCAGGTGACGGACCTGCACCCCCGGGTACTTCTTCTCCAGCCGCTGGACGACCCTCTTCAGACTCCGGGCGTGCGCGCCCCACCAGGCGAACACCACCCCCCGGTCGTCCTCCTCCACCGCCTCCTGCTTCGCGCGGAGGATCTCCTCGACGATCTGCTCGGCCACGGGCCGCCAGAACGACGTGTGCCGATCGGTCGCCATCGCCCCGTCCGCACTCGCCGTGAGGGACGCGTTCAGCAGCAGCACACCCTGGGTGAGCATCGCCTGGAACCACTCGGGCGGCTGAACCGTTCCCTCCTTCTTCAGCAGGGCGCGGACATCGGCGATCGGGGTCTTCTTGACGATGCCGTACTTCCACATCGCAGCCGCCTTTATGAGGCAGCGGATGCTGACGACCCGGCCGAACTGGCTGTCCTTCCAGTCGTTGAAGGTGTTGTCGAACATCGCGATGCCGGTCGCGCTCTCCGCCCGCGGATAGGGGTTCTGTCCGAAGACGACCACCTTCCACTTCTCCGGCGGATGCGGCTTCAACGCCTGGAACGTCAGCTCGCGCACCGGGACGACCTCCGGGCTGCGCTGCGGACCGATGAAGTCGGCGACTCCCGGCTGCGCCTCGATCACCGGTCCGAGCAGCGGCAGCCATGGCTCGCCGCCACCGGTGAACAGGTCGGCCAGTCCCAGCGGATCCCCGGCCGGGGTTCCGGCATCGCCCGCAGCCGTCACGTCGGCATCACTCACGAGGGTGCAACTCCCGATACTTGAACCGGACGCCTCCAAGGGCGCCCCGGCATGCTGAACAGATGCGGCAGGGTCGTCGCCGGTGTCCGAGCCCTGGGCGGCACCGGCCTGCGAGGTCTTCGGGTCAGTGACGAAAGGAAGGCCGCTGCGGCACGTTGATCCGGACCCGCCGTGCGGACCCCGCTCCCTCGATGTCGTCGAGCTGCCCCAGTACGGCGGCCCGCAACTCGTCGTAGTCCGCGAATCCATGGTCGTGGAAGAGGGTGTAGCCCGTCCACATCAGATTGGCGCATACCTTCGCGGGCACCTGACCGGTCTGCGCGCCCATCCCGACGAGGGCCACCGACCGGATGCTGCCCGGCTTCGCCCGGTTCTGCAGGTGCACCGCCTGGAAGGCGGCCGCGCAGGCCAGGGCCACGTTCATCGTATGGCTGACGTTTTGTGACGACTGGCGCATGGTCGGCGTCGAGATCAGGTACCGCGGTACATCCGCCCCGGACGGGACGCACACCGCGCTGCCCACCGGCAACCGTCCGCCGAACCGGTCGCGGATCGCCCGCTGCACCCGCACCTGGATACCCGCACCGAGGTACCGCTTGACGACAGCGTCGACCCCACCGTCCATCCGGCCGCGTTCGTTGGTCGGGGAGACCCAGGCGTCGGCGTCCACATCAAGAAGGGACCCTCGCCTGATCCCGACCTCCGGCGTGTCCGCGAACGCGGACCGCCAGGCCGTCACCACCTCGTCGTTGACGTCGACCAGGACGACACTCAACGCATGCCTGACACCCACGAATTCACCCCTCTCACCTCGCGATCTCGAACAGTGTCGAAGCTACCGTGCGCCACTGACAATGCCGTTTCGACAGGGTCGTCCGAGCAGGGGAGCGGGGGAGCAGGGGTGCGGGGAGGGAAGACAGGCACACCCGGACAAGTGAAGGCGACCGGGCGGTGGTGCCGGCCACCGGGCACTCCTCATGCGGGAGCCGCAGGGAGACAAGGCCGCCGCCAGACGCATCTTCCGCCGCCCGATGCAGAAGCTTCCGCTGCTCCACCGGCGCAGCCCGGCAACCCGGGTCACGTTCAGCGGCATCCCACCCCACTGCCGCCCCTGCCGATACCTGATGGAAGCCCCCGACCACCGAGCCGAGATGCCCCGTCCGCTTCGCCGTCCGGGACCAGATCACCAGCGCTGCCAACCACTCGACCACAGCCTGACCGCAGGTCCGAAGCACACGCTCACCACGCCACGACGGCGGCAGGTGCTGCAAGGACACCGCCGCTGCGAGCATTTCATGACCAGGCGACACATCCGCCAGAACTCTGCGGCAACCCGCCCGTGACCTCCGTAGCACCCACCACACCAAGGACCAGCCCGAACGGCCCATCCACCTTCGTACCGAGAGGGTATCCAGTGCGCCTGGGCAGGGTATCCGCGCGCCTGGGCACTGAATGATGCCCCCTACCAGTAGTGGCCCTCTGTCATCGCCTCCAGCGCAGCCCGGTTCATGACCAGGTCATCGGTGGCGGCCGGCGCCGCGACCTCGCCGAAGTGGATCTGCCGGTAGCCGACTCGCAGCATCACGATCGCGTGCCGAAGGCAGGCGTAGAGAGTGTGGAAGTCCATGTCCCGCGGTGTATACCCGGTGAGCTTCGCGTACCGCTCCTCCACCGCGGTCCGTTGGAAGAACCTCGGCAGTCCCTCCTGACCCAGTGTGACTGTGAGGTCCTGGAAGAAACGGTGCAGGTAGATCGCCCACGAGAGGTCCAGCTCCCGTGGCCCGAGGGCGGCCATCTCCCAGTCGAGGACGCCGGTGGGCTCGAAGCCGTCATAGATGATGTTGCCGATCCGCGCGTCGCCCCAGCTCACCACGGTCTCGCCCTCGTCGGCCGGCCACAGCTCCTCCAGCCGGGCGAAGGCGGCCTCGATGACGGGTGAACGCGGCCGGCCGTCGACGACCCAGCCGTAGTACGTCCGCAGGTCCTCGACATGCCGCCGCAACGGGCTGCCGCTTCCCCGCCCTGCGAGGAATTCCGCCTCCGACACAGGCACCTGATCATGCAGTCGCGCCAGGATGGAGACACTGGCGTGCTCCAGCTGTTCGCGCTCGGCGTCCGTGGCGGCGTGCAGCCAATTGCCCTCGTACGTGTACGGCATGACGTCCGGCGGCACACGCCCCTCGACGCGCTCCATCACGAAGAACTCCGCGCCGAGGTGGGCGGGGTCGGTCTCCAGCCAGTGCACGGCGGGCACCGGCAGATCGGTGTGCGCGGCGACGAGGCGCATCACCTTGTACTGGCGGGGCATGTCGTAGGCGGGGAAGACGGTGTACGCGTTCGGGTCCGCGGCCAGGCGCAGGACGCAGCGGCGAACGGGGGGTGGCGCGGCGGCTCCGTCCCGCTCGATGTCGAAGAGCAGGGTCTCGCTCGACATGCCGTTGGAGTCCGGCACGGTGACGGCCGTCGGGCGGGCTCCGGGGAGGACGGCGGCCAGCCAGGCTGCGAGCCGACGGGTGAGTTCCTCCGGGTCGCGGGTGGTACGCCGGATCCGGGGTGCTTCGGGGTTTGCAGCCATACGAGATCTCCGTACTCAGGGCGCCACCGAGTCGTAGCCGGTGAAGCCGCTCGGGTCGTGGCGGCCGAACGTGCCGTGCTCGAAGATCCCGTAGCCGGTGGCGCCGTCGAGAGTGAAGCGGGCGACGTGTTCAGTGACGCCGAATACGGCCATGGGGTGCGCAGACAGGTTGGCGAGGTCATAGCTGCGTCGGTCGATCCAGTCGCGGCCGTGCCACGTCCCGTGGCTCCAATCGTCAGCGGGTGGGTAGCCTGCGCCGACGGCCAGCGGGGAGGAAATGAGGATCTCCGCAGTCAGCTCGATGTCCTTGCGATTGCGGTCGGCGAGATGAATGACCGCGCGCTCGGGGTGGCGGGTACCGGAGCGGTACGTGATGTCCGGCTGAGGCCAGCCCAGTTGGGTGTCGGGGAGGCCGCCGCGTACCTCGACGGCTTCGCTGAGGGTGCGGTAGCCGTCGGGCTCCTCCTGGACGATCACCATCAGGAACCGGTCGTCGAACAGGACGGGGCACCACAGCCAGTGGAAGCCCTCCGGGACGTGCTCCCGCCCCGCGCGTCCGCCGTCCTCGCCGGGGATGGGCCGCACGCCCCAACTGCGGTCGCGTGTGCCGGTCCACTCGTCGGCGGTGACGGTGATCTCCTCGCCCTTCGCACGGATTACGCCGGTCACCGTGCCGGCCTGAACGAAGCGGCGGCCTTCCAGAGTGAGGCGGTTGCCGCGACGCATCGTGTGGTGTGGTTCCCACAGAGGCTCGAAGGCCCCCTGCCATCTGAGATCGTACGACAGGCCGTCCGGGTCGGCCGGGTCGGCCGGGTCGGCGGCGCAGTGCAACGTGAAGCGCTTCAGCGGCTCGTCGACGGTGATGCGGAGCGGGCCGACCTCCATCCGCATCCGGTCCTCGGACAGGGCGTCGGAGGCGCGGACGGCGAGGAGTTCATCGCCCAGACGAAGCGTGGCGAAGGCGTCGATCACACCGGTGTTGGGGTATACGCCCAGGCCCAGGACGAGCAGGGCGCGGCCGGAGTGGTCGAAGACGTGGAAGATGCAGCGGTCGTAGGCGTTGCGGTCGCTGGTGGCGATGTACCGCATGGAGAGCGGCACTTGGTGCACGGGGTATTCGTCGAGGGCTACGGGGCGTTCGGGCACGAGGGCCTCCGGCAGGGCTCAGCGGGGGCTTGCACGATAGCTGACGATACGTCAGATCAATGGTCATGGCCAGGGGAATCCGTCATGGTGAGCCGTCGAGGCCTGGAAGCACGGCAACAGCATCCGCCGTGAACTCAGTCGGGTCCGTGGGTGCCGTGGGTGCGGGGTGATCCAGGGTGCCGGAGGCGATGACGCTCGAAGGCGCAGGCCGCGGACTGGTTCGTCCTCGACCGCACCGAGGCCGCTGGGCTCACAGACCAGTGAAGTTGCGCTACACGATCCCGAGGGCTTCGCCTGTCGCAGCACCGCCGCGCAGGGAACACCACGGTGGGCCGTCTCGTTCTGACCTCAGGTCCACTGCGCTGAACCGAAGGAGTACCTTGTCCGACACCTCGTCCACCGTCACCGCGTCCGCTCTGCCGCCGCTCTCCACCCAGGCGGAACGTCTGATCGAGCTCGGGGTGCACGAGCTTGCGCGGCTACCTGCCGACGACCTGCGCACTTTCGCCGAGAATGCCGGTCGCGGAGACGGCGACACGCTCCTCGCGGTCCACCCGGACCGAGCCCCCGCGTCCGCCCTGGCACCACTGCTCCGCCGTGACGGCAAGTCCGGCTTCGTTGTCACCGACATGTCGGACGTCGACCGGTTCGCCCCCTGCGCCGTCGACCTGCCCGACGGTCCTCTCTACCTCATCGCCGGCCTCGACCGTGGTACCCACATGGCCAATTGGAGCCCCGACGAGGCGCTGCCCGCGCTCACCAAGGCGCACCGCACCCCGCTGCTGCTCACCGAAGGCATCCATTGGGTGCTCCAGCAGCCGGCGGTCCTTGAGCGCAACTGTTGCTTCATGACCATCGGCTCCCGGCTGCGCAAGGCCAATGGCACCCTGGATGCCCGCACCCCGGCGATCTGGATCAGCAACGGCACCGGTCGAGACGGGCACGAGCGACGCAACGCCCCGAAGGTCGGCTGGTGCTGGTGGGGCAACCGCCACACGTGGCTGGGTTTTGCCTCCGCTACGAGCCGCACGGGCTAGCTGGCAGGGCATTGCGTGAGGTCGATGGGCTATGGGCGTTCCAGCTCCTTCCTGCCGGTATGAGTCCAGATGAACCAGCGGCGTGCCAGAGCTCCGCCTCGCCCGCAGTCTGTGCTGGAAGTCTGGGCGAGCGTCGATGACTCCCTGGACGGACGGGGTGCGATTCGTCGTCCCCGTCCGGACCGTCAGCGCGGCGCCGTTGCCGAAGTGCTTCGGCTTCAAGCGGGGCATGACCTGGCTGAACGCAGCGAACGACCAGGTTGAGGGCATCGGGCAGACGGTGGTGCACGGCGCCCCGCGCGCCCCTCTGCGCATCCTGGACGCGCCGCTGAACCTGTCCTGCGCTGCCAGCAGAACGGTGACCACGCCCGCTGTCGCCCAGTGTTCCTTGCGCCTCAGTGGGCCATGCGAGGCCAGGAATGGATCGAGGACTTGATCCCCGACACGGAGTGGCTGACGTATTGAGCGATGCCCAACCGCATGGTGATGCGTGGTGAAGGACGAGGACGGCCTTCACCACGTCGGTGATTCGGTTGGTGCTTGCGTAGAAGGCGCCAGCCCTGGAAGGCGCCCACCGTGGACGGCACCCTGGTGCCGACCCCGCGATCACACCATCGCCGCGCAGCCTAACTGATCGTTTCAGAATGAAGTTCGGAGTCGTCTCAAACAGATGATGCTGCAGGCGAGTTGGAGTAGGCCAAGGTGGAGGTCGGCGCGTATCTCGTAGCGGATCCGGAGCCGCTTGAACTGGTGGAGCCAGGCGAATGTGCGCTCGACGACCCAGCGGGTCTTTCCCAGGCCGGAGCCGTGGGCTGTTCCTTTCCGGGCGATCTTCGGTGTGATGCCGCGGGCCCGGAGAAGGCGGCGGTACTTGTCGTAGTCGTAGCCACGGTCGGCGAACAGCCGGCCCGGCCGGTGCCTCGGCCGCCCGCGGACCCCGCGGATGCGGGGTATCGCGTCCAGCAGCGGCATCAGCTGAGTGACGTCGTGACGATTTCCGCTGGTCAGCGAGACGGCGAGCGGGGTGCCGTGCCGGTCGACGATCAGGTGGTGCTTGCTGCCCGGACGCGCGCGGTCGACCGGCGAAGGTCCGGTGTGAGCCCCCCTTTGAGGGCCCGGACATGAGAGCCGTCGACTGCCGCGTCGTCCATGTCCAGCAGGCCCGCGGCCCGCAGCTCGGCGAGCAGTACCTCGTGCA
>NZ_JBIWKI010000082.1:0-14116 GCF_044765565.1 Streptomyces sp. NPDC102437
CGCAGCCCCATCGCCTACGAACAAGCACTCCGAACAACATCAACTACGCTGGCCGAAGCCGCATAACCCGTGTTCAGGATCAGGGGTCAAGGCCCAGCCCGGATCGCCCCCCGCACCCTGGAACAGATCCGAGCCCGCTTGTCCGACGAGAACCACCCAGCAGATCAACCCTGACAGTTATTCAGGAACAAGCCCCGGCGGTGCCGGAGTGCTGCCGGGGCACCCCGGCCGAGGTGATGCCCTTCTTGACGAAGCCGGTGTCGTCGGTGATCAGGATGTCGTCGTCGGCGCCGAGGTGTTCGGCGACGTATCCGACAGGAGGTGCTGCAGCCCGTCGGGGGTGGAGTGCCCGGCGAACTCGGCCAGTTGCCAGGAGTTCTTGCGCCCCACGGGTCCGGGCAGACCACGGACGTAGTCCCGCATCCGTCGTCTGGGCTCGACGCGGGGAAAGCGGTGCCCGATCCGTTACAGGGGTGGCTGATGGTCGGCCCAGGGCTGAGTGACTTCGAGTTGGTGGGCGAGAGCCAGGAGGGTCTGTTCGCTGCCGAGACCGCCGACGAACTGGACGCCCAGCGGGAGACCTGTTGGCGTGCGGTACAAGGGGACGGACATGGCCGGCCGGCCCGTGATGTTGGCGAGCTGAGCGAAGGGGACGGTCGCGAGGTGGGCAGTGACCTGGTCGGCCCAGAGCTTCGTCCTGGAGAAGGGGCCGAGAAGTCGCACTCGCAGCAGGAATTCACCCAACAGGCGGGTGGCACGGGGGGTTTCCAGTTCCCCGACGCGTACAGGAGCCCGCGCCAGGGACGGCGTGAGCAGCATGTCGTAGCGCTCGTGAAATGCCGCCAGCGCACGGGTGTGCGTGTTCCATCGCTGGTGTGCGGCCGTGTACTCGGGGGCCTGCACCGCCCTTCCCGCAGCTGCGAGCAGACGGCTGTCGAGTTCGATGTCTCCGGTACGGGCGCCTGTGGTGCGTTGGATTTCCGCGATGGTGGCGGCGACTTCGACCGACCACATCAGCGAGAAGTCCTGGGCGAGCTGATGTCCGTCGATATCCAGCTCGACGGGCTCGACCTCGTGGTCCAGTCCGGTGAGCAGGGTTACGGCATGCTCGACCGCCGTGACCGCCTCGTCGCCGACGGAAGTCCCGATCGGGGAGCTCGTCAGGTATCCGATGCGCAGTCGGCCGGGGTCTCGACCGACCAGATGTGCATAGGGCTCGGCGGGGAGGGTGGACAGGTAGGGACCGCCCCTGTCAGGGATGGCCGTGAGGACGTCGAGCATTCCCGCGGTGTCGCGCACGGACCGGGAAATCACGCCTTCGGTCGCCGCGCCGAGCAGATACTCGGCATGGTGCGGGCCGCAGGGCACTAGACCGCGGCCCGGCTTGAGCCCGAACAGGCCGCAGCACGCCGCCGGAATCCTGATGGACCCACCTCCGTCGCTGGCCCCGGCGACCGGAACGATCCCAGCTGCCACCGCCGCTGCGGCACCCCCGGAGGACCCTCCGGGGGTATGACCCAGATTCCACGGGTTGCGGGCCGGGCCGGCCGCGGCGGGCTCGGTGACCGGCTTGCTGCCGAACTCTGGTGTGTTGGTTTTCCCGAAGATCACCAGTCCGGCGTCGAGCCATCGCTGCACGACCGCACTGTGGGCCGGTGCGACATGCCCGCGCAGGGACCGTGAACCGCCGGCTGTGGGCAGTCCCGCGTAGTCCTGCATCAGATCCTTAATCAGGAAGGGCACACCGGCGAACGGTCCGGACAGTTCCGTTGCGGCCCGCTTCTGCGCGATTTCGTACATGGGATACACAATCGCGTTCACCTGGGGATTGACCTGTTCTGCCCGGCCGATCGCCACCGCAAGCAGCTCTGCGGCGGACACGTCGCCACGGGCGACCAGCTCGGCCAGGCCGACCGCATCGAAGTTCCGGTACTCGCTGTATTCCATACCACTCTCTTTAACTAGAGGTCTTAGTTTTAAGGGTGAAGGAGGCCACGGAGCCCGCCTTCAACATTGGAATCACCGCACTCATCCACGGCCTGGAGCAACGGCTGAGAGCCCACCTGCGCGCCACTGCCGCGGAGTGAAAACGCATCGCTGCCGGAACGGACGGTGACGGCCATCCACTCCACTCACCCACTGACGCTCTATTCCGCAAGCGCCGAGGTTGAATCAATCTCTCAGCCGGGCAGTTTCCAGGTGTAGGAGTGTGGGCCGGGGCCGCAGGGGTGGACCGTGTGGTCGGGGAGGTGCACCGTTGCGCGTGTTCCCGGTGGGATGGTGACGTTCAGTTCGCCGCCATCCCCGTTGTCGCGCCAGTCGCTGCCGACGAGGCCGTAGGGGGTTTGAAGGGTTCCTTCGGCGGTTTTGATGGCGCCGCCGGTGACGGGGGCGATGCGGATGTGGCGGTAGCCGGGTTCGGCGGGGGTGATGCCGAGGAGTGTTTCGCGCAGCCAGCAGGCGATGCTGCCGTAGGCATAGTGGTTGTGGGAGGCGGTTCCTTCTCCTGTTTCGGTATAGCCCTCCCAGGTTTCCCAGATAGTGGTGGCGCCCAGTTCCACCTGGTGGAGCCAGGACGGCGGGGAGCTCTGCAGCAGGAGTTTGAAGGCGGTGTCGGCGTGCCCGGTGTCGGTGAGGACCTGGAGCAGCATGGGGGTGCTCAAAAAGCCGGTCGCCAGGTGGTGGCCGGCTTCTTCGATGAGGCTCACCAGCCGGGCGGCAGCGCGGGGGCGTTGCGCGGGGCGCAGCAGGCCGAAGGCGAGGGCGCGGACGTAGTCGTCCTGCCGGTCAGTGCCGATGGTGCCGTCGGGGTGGAGGAAGGCAGCTCGCCATGCCTCGCGGACGTTCTCGGATAGCGCGTCGTAGTGGTGGGCGTCCCGGTCGCGCCCCAGCACGGTGGCTGTTTGGGCGAGAACGCGCGAGGAGTGGGCGAGGTAGGCGGTAGCTACGACGGCGCCGCGCATGGTGCCTTCCAGAGCGTTGGCGGGAAACTGTTCGCCCGGTCGCAGCCACTCGCCCCAGTGGAAGCCGCTGTCGAGAATGTACCGCTCCAGGGTCCCGGCGCGGCGGCGGGATACGCGGCGGGGCAGGCCGCGCCGGCTGCGGGCGATGCGGGCCATGTACTCGACCCAGGCGCGCATGCTGGGGTACTGCCGCTCCAGGATGGCCTTGTCGCCGTAGTAGCGGAAGAGGTTCCAGGGGATGAGGACGGCCGCGTCGCCCCAGCCGGTGGAGTTGGCCAGGGTACGGGCCAGCATCCAGGTGGCCCGTCGCGTGGAGGTGGTGGACGCCTCGGCGGGGACGAACGGGGGCACCCGGCCGTCGGGGAACTGCTCGAGGGCGAGGTTGCGCAGGTAGCGGGTCAGGAAGGTGTGCGCGTCGACCATGCCAGTGGCGGTGGGCGTGAATGCCTGGATGTCGCCGGTCCAGCCGGAGCGTTCACGGGTGGGGCAGTCGGTGGGGGTGTCGGTGAAGTTGGAGCGGGTGCTCCACAGCACGTTGTGCCACAGCCGGGTCAGCCGTTCGTCGGAGCAGGCGAATGTCCCGGCCTGTTCGAGCTGTGAGGACAGCACCACGGCTTCGATGTCGTCGGCGGTCAGGTCCTGGGCGATGCCCTGGATCTCGACGTAGCGGAAGCCGTGGATGGTGAACCACGGCTGGTACCAGGTGTCGGTGCCGTTGAGGGTGATCTCGTCACGCTGGTACCAGGGCTTGCTCTTGTCGGCGAGGATGTAGTCGGTGTCGAGTTCCCCGGCGGGTGTGAGGAGTTCGCTGTGGGTGAGCCGCACGCGGGTGCCGGCCGGTCCGGACAGACGGAGGCTGACCACGCCGGACAAGTTCTGTCCGAAGTCAGCCAGTTGGCGGCCGCTGGGGGAGCGCCAGATGCGTGCTGCGGGCAGCCGGTCGATCTCGCCGACGCGTGCGGTTTCCTCGGCGATCAGCCGTCGGGGATGCGAGGGCAGCGTGTGTGCGGGGCTGAAGCGGTCCGGCGGCTGGGGGGCGGTGAGCCAGTCGCTGTCCGGGACGCTCAGGTCGGCGTGTTCGCCGTCCTTGGGATCACAGCGCGTGATGCGGCCCGTGCCCGCGCTCCAGTCTTCGTCCGTGGTGAAGCACACCGAAGTACCGTCGGCGAGGTCGAGTTCGACCTGCACGAATCCGGCGAGCCGGGTGCCGTAGACGCTGCGGCGGGAGAGCACGCCCAGTCGGCCGCGGTAGCGGCCGTCGCCGACGGCGATGCCGACGATGTTGGCGCCTTCACGGAAGTGCTCGGTGACGTCGTAGGCCTGGTATTCCACCACCTTGTCCAGTGGGGTGAAGCGTGGCACCAGGGCGGGGCCGGTGAGGTCGGTGCCGTTGACGAACAGCCGGTACCAGCCCAGCGCGCTCGCGTAGGCGCGTCCGCGCACGACAGCGGCCGGCAGCTGCAGCCGGCCGCGCAGGTATAGGGCCGCCACGTTGTCGGCGGTGACCGGTGGGCCGCTGATCCACGATGCCCGCCACCGCCCGCCGTCCAGGACACCGGTCTCGAAGACGGCCGGCTCACTCCAGTCACTGGCGGCGCCGCCAATGTCGTGGAGCCTGGCACGCCAGGCATAGCGTGTGCAGGAGGCCAAGGGCGGCCCCGCGTAACGTACGCCGGTCTGCTCGTCGCCCACGACGTGCCCGCTGTCCCACACCAGGGTGCCGTCGAAGTCGCCATCCTCTGCCACTTGGATCGTGTAGCCGCCCTGTTCCGCAGGGGATGTTGGGGCGGCCAGTTGCCAGGAGAAGGACGGCATCGGGTCGTCGATGCCCAGCGGGGCTCCGCGGCCGTTGGTACGCAGCCTGACGGCGTGCACGATCCTGGTGGTGGACGGGGCGGACGGGATCACGCGGTGTCTCCGATCAGTGCGGGGTGGAGCTGGGGCCAGACGGCCCGGGGCTCGGGCAGGAACGTGAACAGCGACCAGGTGTGCACCAGGCCCTCGCGGACGACGATGTCCACGGCTGCGCCCTCGGCCCGGGCACGTTCGGCGAGCCGTGCGGCGTCCGGGTAAAGGACGTCGAGGGTGCCTGCATAGACGGTGATGGGCGGCAGAGCGGTGAGCGGCCCGAACATGGGGCTGGCCATGGGGTCTGCGGGATTGAGGTCCCCGGCCCACAGCCGTTCGCAGGCGCGCGAGCCAGCCACGCTCAGCAGCGGGTCGTCCATCTCCAGGCTCGCGGGGTCGTCGAGCGTGACGTCCAGCCAGGGCGAGATGAGCACCAGCCGGTCCGGTGGCGTCTCTCCCCGGTGGACCAGGTGCTGTACTGCGGCCAGCGCCAGGTCACCGCCCGCGGAGTCGCCGGTGACAGTGACAGCTTCCGCCCCCCGCCGTGCGGCCCGTGCTGCCCTGCGCGTGGCTAGGCGGGCCAGCAGGCTGGATGCCCACAGGCGGTTGTAGCGGACCAAACGTGCGGCCTGGACCACGGCACGGTGCTGCCGGCTCGTCTTCACGTTCCCGCTCATGTGATCACCTCAGGGGAAATGTCGACCGCACGCACATCGGACGAGGGCGGTCGATGGTCGAGTTCACGCGCTTTGGACAGGCGCGGGATCCACAGCAGGCCGATGAGGGAGGCGCCGAGGGCCAGGGCGAGGACGAGAGAGAACAGCAGGGTCGGGTGGTGCCGGGCGAGGGCGGGGGTGGCGAAGGCGAACCCGGCGGCGACCACACGGTTGAACGCGAAGGTCGTTCCCTGGACCGTGGCGCGCAGCAGGGTCGGTACCAGTTCCTGCGACCAGACCTTGTACATCGTCTCTCCTGCCAGGCCCGTGCTGGCGGCCAGCAGGACGCTGGCTGCTGCGAGTGTCGCGGCGGTGGGGCCGAGGAAGACGGGCAGGGCCCATGCGGTGATCAGGAGCGCTGAGCCCACCGCGAACCACCGGCCGCGCGCAGACGTGTCCACCACCCGCAGCAGGATCAGGCCCGTGCCGGCGGCGAGCGGTATGCCGAGCAGGGAGAGGAGCGACCACGTGGCCGCGGAGTGGTCTGTCAGGTGGGTGAAGATGTAGGACCCGAACTGCCCAAGTGTGTTGGCGCCTACGCCCCACGCCGCGTAGTACAGGCCCGTCGCGGCCACTGCTGCGATCACGGGCTTTCGGAACACGGGGCCCGGGCGCCCCCGTCCCGCGCTGTCCGCGGCTGTCTTGTCCGCCGTCGCCGTCGTCTGCCGCGCCCGGGCCCACTCCGCCGACTCACCCAGCGTCATGCGCAGCACCAGCACGACGAGAGCCACGACCAGCAGGTGCGCGAAGAGAATGCGTGCACCGAGTGCCCCCAGGTCGGCAGTGATCGCGCTGAGCAGGGAGGCGACCAGGATCCCGGTGCCCCACAGCAGCTCCGAGAGCGCGACCATTTTCCCCTTCATCCCCTCCGGCGCTTCTTCGTTGATCATCGCCAAAGAGGCCGGCAGGTCGGCGCCGACCGCCGCGCCGATGACCGTCGCCCCGATCCACACCATGGCGGGACCGGTTGCGGCGATCAGAACAGTGGCACCGGCCGCGAAGAGCATCAGCGAGAGCGTGAAGACCTTCCGCCGCCCGTAGCGGTCGCCGCTTCGGCCGCCCAGGACCGCTCCGGCGGCCACCATGAGCGTCTGCACCCCCAGGATGCCTCCGACCGTCCCGTCGCTGAGATGCATGGATTCCTCGAACAGCGTGCCGATGGCCAGGCCGGAGGAGATGAGCGCCCCGGCGTCGAGGTAGGAGGCCATACCGGCGAGCAGTGCGACCTTCCACGGGCCGTTGGTGCGTTTTTGCTCGGACATCGGCTCCCCAGTCCTCATTGACTGCACCTTCCTCCGCCTGTTCCGCACGACCAATACTGACAGGCGTCACTTACGCGGGTAAGCGGGTTGCCAGCACCGTAGACTGCGAAGATCGGGGAAGACAACCCACACGAACGGAGCTGTGCGTGACGTCACGCCAAGGCCGAGGGGCAGCGCGACGCGCCACCAGCGTCGACGTGGCGCGCGAAGCGGGCGTGTCGCGGGCCACGGTGAGTTACGTCCTCAATGACACCCCGCACCAGAAGATCCCCGAGGCCACCCGAGAGCGCGTACGGGAGGCCGCCGCCCGGCTGCGCTACTCGCCCTCGGCCGCGGCCCGGGCTCTCAGCCGCGGCCACAGCGACATCGTCCTGGCCCTCCAGCCCGCCGAACTGCCCCCGCACGAACAGCTCGACGCGCTCATCGAGCACTTCGCCGACGCACTGGCGGACACCGGGCTGACCCTGCTGACCTATCCGTGGGCCCGCGGCCGACGCACACTGGACCACCTGTGGCGCTCCGTCACCCCGGCAGCGGTCATCGCCTTCCAGCTCGACGATGACGAGAGAACGGCGATGCGCGAAGCGGGCATCACCGTGATCATGGAACTCTTTGGCGTCGACGACCCCTTGGCCCGGTGGGTCCAGAGCATTGAGCACGACATCGCCCGCACCCAGGTCGACGCGCTCGTTGCCACAGGGCACCGCCGTCTCGGCTACGCCGTCCCCGCCGCCCCCAGGCTCCAGCACGAGGCCGAGCTGCGCCTGCACCACACCCGCCGCGCCTGCGCCGCGCACGGACTGCCCGACCCAGTTGTCCACACCATCCCCCACACGCCCGAGGCGGCCGCCGAGGCCATCGCCGACTGGCTCCGGCAGGACCCGGCCGTGACAGCGGTGTGCGCCTACAACGACATCACCGCTCTCGCGCTCCTCGCCGGTCTGCGCCTGAACGGGCTCGCCGCCCCGGACGACCTCGCTGTCATCGGCGTCTACGACATCGCAACCGCCGCACTCACCGATCCTCCGCTCAGTACGATCGCCATCGACTCGCAGGCGATGGCCCAGTACGCAGCCACCACCCTGCTGCACTGTCTTCGAGGCGCACAGGAACCCAAGCAACCCGGACCCGGCGTCACCCGCCTCGTCACACGCCGCTCGACTTGAAAGCGTGTCCAGCTCAACCCGTGAGGGGGTTGGACCACGGTGCTGTGCTCACACAAACGCCCCGGGGCAAGCCGGGTTTCAAGATGCACGTCCTGTCGGACGCGAAGGGGTTGCCCCTCGTCGTCGGGCTCTCCGCTGCCAACACCCACGACAGCCACGGCCTGAAGCCCATGATGGCCGGTCTTCAATCGAGACACGACCCCCACCGCGGCTGGAACCTTACTGACTTCGGCGTATTAGGGTCTGTCCGGTCTGTCGAGAGCGAGGCCCGTCCCGGCGAGGATCCGCCGAGGATGCCGTGCCGGTACTGCAGCGCTTTGAGCCGCCTGCGGAGCAGAGTCTCCAGCTCGTTGAGGGTGCGGGCGGCCAGGTTGGCCAGGCTCCGCTTGATGTGCGCCCACAGGCCCTCGACCGGGTTGAGGTCGGGCGCATACCCGGGCAGCAGGACCACCGTCAGCCAGTCCCGCTCGGCAACGAGTGCCTTCATCGTCTTGGAGATGTGGGTGTTCAGCCGGTCCCACACCACGATCAGCGGGGCCTTGAGCAGTTGGTGGGCGCCATCCAACAGGCGTATGTAGTCCGCCTCGCCCAGCGAGCGACGCTCGCCCTTGCGGCCGGTGTGCCGACGCAGCCGGTAGCACAGACGGGCGGGCAGGCCCGGCCGGAAGCACAGCAGACCGGCCACCGAGAGACGTCCCCGGCTACGGCCGGACACCTTGACCCTCGGGGTGATGCCGCGCCGGCCCCAGGTGCGGCCCTTGGGCGGCCGACCGGTCACGCCCGCTTCGTCCTCGAAGCAGATGAACGCGCCGGTCGCCGCCCGGAGGGTTTTACCTCCCGCCAGGTCGCCTCCCGCCATGCGGTGATCGCGTCCTCGTCGCGTTCGGCGGCGGGCCGGGCGGGCATCTGCACGCTGTAGCCCATGCGGTGCAGCAGCCGAGTGACCCCGGAGACGCTGTAGGAGAGGTGGAACTTCCGCCCGATCAGCGTGCGTACCCGCGCGGCGGTCCACACCTGGTCGTCCGCCCAGCCGTGCGCGGCCGGCCCCTCATCAAGCCACATCGCGAGCTTGGTCTGCAGGTGTGGGCCGAGCCGACAGTCGTAGCCGCAGGGGCCTCTGGAACGCAGCGCCTCGCGTCCGCCCGTCCTCCAAGTGCGGCGCCACTGGTAGACCGACTTCTCGCTCACCCGTAACTCCCGGGCGATGCACGGGACTTCCACGCCCCCATCGAAGAGGTCGACGGCCCGCATCCGTACCTCTTCCCGGCGCCTGCGCTGCTCGGCGGTCAGCCCGCCCCCGTCCGGATACCGCATGCCTCCGGCGTACCAGCCCGGACGGACCGCGTCACCCCTCCCGACACAAATCCAGACCCCGAAACGCCGAAATCAGTAAACCCCGCAAACTCCACGCGGACAAGGCCTACGGCATACCTGAACTGCGGAGATGGCTCCGAGGGAAACGTATCGGCGTCCGCATCGCCCGCAAAGGAATCGAATCCAGCGAACGGCGGACGCCGAAGGTGGGTACCCAACGTCGTGGCTGACCGGCTACTGCAGACTCAACCACCGCTACGAACGCCACCCCCGCAACTACCTGGCCTTCCTCGGCCTCGCCCTCTGCTGCTACCCACCAGTCGGAGAGGCGGGGTCCCATGCGCAAACACTCGGACAGCACCGCCCCGGCCGCGGAGGGAAGCGGCCTCCAGTCGCCTGTCTACGGCCTTCCCTCCCCGGCCCTGCTGGCCAGCGCGGACCGGGCCTTTGCCCGGTTCCTCGGTCAGCACGGCGAGGACCAGGACGATGAGGCCGACGGCGGCGAGGACACCCAGCGACTTACCGGGTCACGTCCTGCAGATTGATCACAGCCGGATACGTGACCTATCTCCGCAGTTGCTCGGGGGCGAGCAGACGCTGGGGCAACTGCTGTGCACCGGGCAACTGCGACGCGCCAGGGGCCCGCTCGGCCGGGGCACCGCTCAGCGCTCCGTCCATGTATCCAAACAGTGCGTCACCGATCGGGTTCGGCAGCGGCTCGCCGTCATCGCCGAACCGCTCGTACTTCATCAGGTTGTAGCCGATCACGGCCTGGCGGCGCCCGTCCTCCGTGGACATCGCCCAGGTCCCCGCCCCGAACACGCCACCGTCGTGGCCCCAGTACCAGCCGCCGCTGGGCATCTTGAGGGTGTACAGGCCAAGGCCGTACCGCATCGCCACCTCCTGTCCCGCATCCGGCTCGTACGGGGGAACCGTCGTCTTCATCTCCCGCAGCTCCGCCGCGCCGAGCAGCTTCCCGCCCAGGAGCTGGCGATAGAAGTCGTTGAGGTCGTTCGTCGTGGAGACCATCGCACCGGCTGTCCCGGCCCAGGACATGTCGTAGACGCTGTAGTCACGCGCCGGTTCGATGGTGCCGTAGAACGACTCGTACATCTTGGCGTGCGGTCCTGGGATTCGGGCGGAGCGCGGGAAGTACGTGTGCCGCAGTCCAGCCTTGCGAATGACGTTCTTGGTGATGTACGACTCCGGGTCCTGGTCCGTGACCTTTTTCAACAGCAGCCCGGCGATGATGTAGTTGGTGTTCGCGTACGAGTGCTTGCCGCGCGGCGCCGGCGGCTCGGCCGCCAGGCCGAGGCGGACCAGCTCCTCTGGGGCCAGCTTGCGGAACTGGCCCTCGTCCAAGGCCTGTTCCGGGTTTTTCACCAGCTTGGGGAAGGCGGGCAGTATGTAGTCCGCGATGCCGCTCGTGTGGTTGAGCAGCATCCGCACCGTCACCTTCCGGCCCCGCTCGCCCGGCACCAGCTCCGGAAGGTAGTCGCCGATCGGGGCGTCCAGGTCGATCCGGCCCTTGGTCACCTGCTGGAGGACAGCCACCGAGGTGAAGGTCTTGGTGATGCTGCCGATCCGGTGCTCGTAGTCGGGGCGCATCGGCCGTCCGGTGTCGATGTCGGCGACGCCTGCCGCCCCCCGCCACCGCTCGGAGCCGTCCCTGACCGATGAATAGGCCCCGTACATCCCCGCCTGGTGGAACGCCTCAAGCGAGGCGCGTAACGCCTTCCGATCGAGGTTGAACGTGGTGGAGGCGGCGGATGTGGCGGTGGAGACGGAGGCCGGTGGCGGGGCGGTGGCCCCGGCCGGAAGCGCACCGACCGCCAGCGACAACAGGGCCGCCGATGCCGCGGCGGCCAGGCGCGCTCTCCGGCGGTCGGCGCAGGTGCTCGGGTGGGTGTTGCGCATAAGCGGATCCCATCTCATCAGGTGTGCATGGCAGATACCTCTATCCTCTGCGCGCCACACCGACCATCCGTCCACCCTCGGAACGACCTTGTTCACAGGAAGAGATGACATTTGTCAGGTACCGGCCCTCCCTAAGCTTGGCGTTTATGCTGCCTGCCGCTTTGAGGCGGACTGCGCAGTGTCCGATTTGCTTTGCTTTCCAACGGGGGGCTCGCGGGCTCGGCACCTGTTCTTCGAGCCGATCGGCCGGCCAGGGGCCGCGGTGCCGGATTTCGGTGCGCTGGTCAGCTGAGGGGTCTTCCTGTGGAGGCGGCGAAATCCTCGGCGGACGCGCGAGGGCGTGAGGCGTCCGTGTCGTGCCGGCCGTTCCCATGGCCGACGGAGGTCTTCGGCTGTGGGCCGGGGGAAGCGTAGTTGGGTGTGGGCGGCGAGGACGCAATGCCGCGAAGTTAAGGGCCCGGAGGCGATGTCAATGTGCAGCCCCTTGCCGGGCCCCGGATCGTCCCAGCCGCCCCGCTGCGCACCCCGCCGACCCACCGCGCCCACGCCCACGCCCACGGCATCCCTCCCCGTCCATTCCCCTGACCCTCATGATCACCCCGACGAGTCCGGCCCGGCAACGGCCCGTCGGCCAGGGGCGCGAGGCGTGCCACGAGTCAGGGGAGAGCGCGCACCGGGTGCGTTTCGCGAATTTCTGGCAACAATGTCGACTCCCCGCCGCGGTCTGCGCACTCGCCGGGGCGCTCGCCCTCGCCTTCTCAGAGTTCGCCGGGGCCTGGAGGCCCCAGCCACCGCGGCTGCCCGCGCTGAAGACGACGTCTTCGCCAGTCGGAAGTGATGTCGCAGAGTGCCGCTGGGCTGGGGGCGGAATCAAGTAGGTGCTGCCCTGCTCGGTGAGTCCGTGCCCCGCCCGATTCCGGGCGGGGCACGCCCGCGTCCGGAATCGGGCCGACTGGCCATGGCGGCGCCACGCGTTGGGGCCACTTCGAGTAGTGCCGACGGTTCCGAAGTCGGCCCCCGAAGGACTTCCGGGACGAACCACTGCCGTACAGGACAATGGCGCGCGGCTTCCTCCCGCAGGCCCTTCACCCGCACCCGGGCAGCCGCCTCCCGCTCTTCCAGCATTCCCAGCACTGACGCCACCGCGCACCCCTCGGTCATGAAGCGGACACAAGACGCCGCATGCATCCCTCACCTCGAGCGAAACCATGCCTGACCAGCAGAAATCAACGGATCACGTTCGGTTGAGACACGGCTTCTTATGTCAACGCCGTTGACCGGGTCGGGTGTGGCTTGTTTAGGATCCGCCGTCCGCCGCGCCAGCCCTGCAGCCTTACGGAGTGCCGTGATTGCCTCAGAGTCGCAGACCGTCGTCGGGTCGGGTTTCACTCCCGCTCTCGACTTCGCTTTCGAGGTCCGTGTCTTCCTCGCTCCCTCTTTGCACATCGGGCATGGTGCCGGCGAGATTACCGAGTACGTCCCCATCACTGGGGGCACTGTTGATGGACCCCGCCTGCGCGGCACTGTCCTGGCCAGCGGCGGCGACTGGTGCGACAGACGCCGCGGGGTCTACCAGCTCGATGCCCGATACCTCCTTCAAGCCGATGACGGCGCGGTCATCGACATCACCAACCGCGGCTATTACCACGAGGACGATCCCACTGTCCCTGCTCAGTACGACGGCGTCCTGCAGGTGTCCGAGGCGGGCGTGTACTACCGAACCTCCCCCGTCTTCCGTACCGACGCCCCCGCCCATCTCTGGCTCGCCCGCACCGTCTTCATCGGTCTCGCCCGCGGCGACGACTCCGAAGTCGCCATCCGCTTCTATTCCGTGGCCTGACCGCCGTCGCGAGGGCGTGCAACCGAGATCATCCCAAGCCAGAGGACACCTGTCCGTCCAAAGCCGCATCCGCCAGCACAACGAGGCGGTAGATCCGGGCTCTTGACTCTGTCGGGGATCTTGGAGTTACCGAGGTCAGCTGCCCAGGGTTCGCCAGGACCTCGGCCAGGGGATCTCGTGCTGATCGAGGTAGTTCTGGAAGGCGGTCGGCCGGCGGCGCGGGGGTGCTTCCGCGGTCGGTCGCAGGCTGCTGAGACGCTCGATGTTGACGGCGATGGCGGTCAGGACGTGTTGGAGGTGGGCCTTGTCCTGTCCTCTGTAGCGCCTGCGGCGCATGCCGTGGCCGTGGGCGAACTCGTTGACCGTGCCCTCTACTCCTGAGCGGACCGCGTAGCGGGTCTTCCACTCGGGCGTTTGTTGCTCGGTTCGGACGCGGAGTTGAAGGTCGCGGAGCTCGCGTGGAGGAAACCCGACGTTGCGGGCGCCTTCGCGGGAGGTGGTGCACTGGGCGCGGGCCGGGCAGGGGTGGCACTGGGCGCGATCGCACGCACGCCGAAGTCCTGGGTACGCAACAGGGCGATCTCTTCTCGCTCGGCGAACGACAGGTAGCGGCCCGACACCGTCGGGGCAAGGCACGGATTCACTCCGCCAGCATGACGAAACCACCGTGAACCCACGGCTGGGGACACCCCGACCCGAGGCCGCAGCATCCACCGAGCTCAGCCCACGCTCAATCCCCTGCCAGAACCGGACCAGACCCTCACGCCACGCGAGACCCGGCCGACCCGGCGAGGGCATCTGCCCGCGGTACTGCCGGACCGCCCGCTGCCGATTACCCACACCCACGCGCAAACCTCCAGCTCACGGGGTGTTGCGACGATCGATTGAATCCGCCGAATACACGTCAGACCAATTCCGGCGAGGGGTACGGGAGTTGAGCCTGCGGCAGAGCTGCGGCCGCACCGGATCGTGCTTCGACAACGCCGCCGCGGAAAGCTTCTGGGCTCTGCTCAAAGAAGAGATCGGCACCCGCACCTGGCCCGACCGGGCCACCGCGCGCGCCGACGTCTTCGCCTTCGTCGAGACCTTC
>NZ_JBIWKI010000083.1:0-13524 GCF_044765565.1 Streptomyces sp. NPDC102437
GAGGACGGCGAGGTGGTGAACCACAAGCGGGTCGCCCGGGTCATGCAGGCGACAGGGCTGGCCGGTCTCCGCCTGCGCAGGAAGCATCGCACCACACGTCGTGACGGGTGGCAGGGCGGTGGTTCTTCGAGCCCAAGGGGCGGCCAGGGCCGGGGCGGGAGGGTTTCGGTGCACCGGCTGGAGAGCCGGTCTTCGCGCGCAGGTTTCTGAACCCTCTGCGGACGCGGGCGGGCGTGAGTTTGTTCGGCGAGGCGGGCTTCTCCCAGGGCCGTCGGAGGTCGGTGGCCAGCGGGCGGGCCAGCCGGGGCTGGGCGTAGGCCGCGACCACCAGCCACGTCCATCGGTCGGCCGTGGCGGCGGTCTCCGACCACCACAGCCAGACGGGCTTGTTCACCCCGCCGCTGGGCAACTTCTCGACGACCAGGCGGACGATCGTGCCGTCGATGATGGGCAGTGGCCCGTCGTGGTTGAGCCAGGCCGCCCGGCGGGTCAGCCTGGGTGCAGCCGGTCCCATGCCTGCGCCGTCGCTTTTCCGTAGAGGCGGGTGTCCGTGGTGGTCACTGCCTGCTCGGTGCCCCAGGTGCCAGGATCACCGAAGACGAACTCTCCGCCGTGCTTGGGCGGTCGGCCGCCCTTCGGGTCGTAGACGGGTGGCGGTGTCGGGCGCCGCATCACACGGTCGGAACGGAGACGACCGAGGACCTGCACGGGCAGGCCGTCGAGCAGGTAGGCGATGCGGGGTGCGTCGTAGCCAGCGTCCATCACCACCAGAATCTCTGGGTCACCCTCATGCCACTGGCCGGCATCGATGAGCCGCTCGACGACCTCGCGGATCTGGACCGTGGTGACCGCGGCAACGTCCGCCCCGGGCTCCAGGCGGACCGCGTCCAGCACCGCCGTCCAGGAGGTGCGGCCAGTCTCCAGCGCGGCCACGATCGAGTACGGCCAGCCCGGGACCATCTGATGCTTGCCCTCGCCACGGCCGAAGGTCTGGCAGAACGACCGGTCAGGGCAGGTGTTGGCATCCGGCCGCAGCCACGGCGAGACATCCACGGCCAGCACCAGCCTGCCGCCCGCAGCCCGTGGTAGCGGCACCCCGACCAGGGCCCGGCGGAGCCGGGCGACGTCGATCTGGCCCTGGTTGAGCCCGCCGTACAGGGCTCCGTGACCACGACGGTGTTCCGGCGCGAGCGCCAGATCGACCAGCGTCCGCACCGGCCCATCCGTACACAACAGCGCGTCGCACAACTCGAACAACGCGTCGCCCCGAGCGGTCAGACACGCATACAACTCCGACCGGAAGTGTGACGCTTCCGCGAACGCATCCCGCAAAACACCCTGATGCACCAAACTCATGACCACGGCCTTCGCGTTGACTCTCTGCCTCTGTGACGGAGCAAAGGATCAGCCGAAGGCCGCTTCCGCGTCTGGTGAACTGCGAAGACACCCACCAAGTTCGAGCCGCGTTCGATAGCGGACCATAAACGACAAGCTTAGGCAACCGCACGGAAGGCGACCTCGGCGGCGCGGGCGATCAGGGCGTCGTCGCGTTCGGCGTCTTTGGTGTCTCGGCGGGAGAGGACGGCCAGGGCGATCGGAGCGGCGTCGGGTGGCCAGATGATGGCGACGTCATTGCGGGTGCCATAGCCGCCGGAGCCGGTCTTGTCTCCGACCTGCCAGCCGTCAGGAGTGCCGGCGCGGATGGTGTGGTCGCCGGTCGTGTTGCGCTTGAGCCAGTCGGTCAGTACGGCCCGCTTGTCCGCCGGAAGGGTGGTGCCGAGGACGTATGTGCGCAGATCGTTGGCGAGCGCGCGGGGCGTGCTGGTGTCGCGGAGGTCGCCGGGGACCGCGTCGCTGAGCGCGACCTCGTAGCGGTCACAGCGGGTGACGTTGTCGCCATGGGCGCGCAGGGCGTCCTGGAGGCCCTGGGGGCCGCCGAGTTCACGGAAGAGGAGATTGGCCGCGGTGTTGTCGCTGTAGCGGACGGCGGCGTCGCACAGCTCACGCAGGGTCAGTCCGGTGGCGATGTGCCGCTCGGTGATCGGGGAGTTGCTGATGAGATCGTCACGGTCGTAGCGCACGAGCCGGTCGATCTGCCGGAGGGAGTTCCTGCTGAGTACGGCGCCGGCGAGCAGTGCCTTGCAGGTGGAGGCATAGGCGAAGCGTTCGTCGGCCCGGTGGGTCACGGTCCGGCCGCTGCCCGTGTCGAGTGCATAGACGCCCAGCCGGGCGTCGAACGTCCGCTCCAGTTCGCCGAACGCGCGCGCCGTACGGGAATCGGCAGGTGGTGCCGATGTGGAGGGCTTCGTGGTGGTTGGATTCGGACCGGATGTCGTCGGGGAGGCGCCGTCCGGGGGGATGGTGCACCCGGAGAGTGGCAGGGTCGCTGACCCAGCCAGCATGGCAAGGGCGGCACGACGGGAGACACGAGTGCGGGGGTGCATGAGGTGCGGGCATTCCTTTCTGAAGCGGTCGTTCGGACAGGCTGTTTTCTGCTCAACGGGCCAGGTTGCTCAGGAAGCGCGCCGCGACCGGGCCCGCGTCTGCGCCGCCGGAACCGCCGTCTTCGAGGAGTACGGCCCACGCGAGGTCGGAGTCGCCCTGGTACCCGATCATCCAGGCGTGGGTGCGCGGCGGATTTTCGCTGCCGAATTCAGCGGTTCCGGTCTTCGCGTGGGGTTGACCGTGCAGGCCCTTCAGCGCGTGGGCGGAACCGGAGGTCACGGTGGTACGCAGCATCTCGCGGAGCCTGCCTGCGACCTCGGCGTCCAGCGCCGCCGGTGCCCGGTACTTCTTCTTCACCGCGTCCGGCACCAGGACCGGCTGGTTGAACGTCCCGCTCTTGACGGTGGCCGCGACGGATGCCATCACCAGCGGTGACGCCTGGACGCGTGCCTGGCCGATGGTGGCGGCGGCCTTGTCGTTGTCGCTCGTGGTGACGGGAACGCTGCCGTCATAGGTGGTCGTACCCACGTCCCAGCTGCCGCCTATGCCGAACGCTTGCGCCGCGTCCCGCAGGTCGGTGTCGGAGAGCTGGCCGCGGGCGTTGACGAAGTACGTGTTGCAGGACTGGGCGAAGACGTCCGCGAAGGTCGATCCGGTGGGGAGTTCGAACTGCTTCTGGTTCTCGAAGCGCTGCCCGTCGACGCTCGCGAACTTCGGGCAGGCCGCGGGAGCCCCGGGTTTCATGCCGCCCTCCAGAAGGGCCGCTGCCGTGACGACCTTGAAGACGGAACCGGGCGGATAGCGACCGTCGAGGGCGCGGTTGAAACCACCGGGCCGGTTGGCGGCGGCGAGAATGTAACCGTTGCGCGGGTCTATGGCGACGATGGCACCATCGACCTCGACCCTGGTCAGAGCATCGGCCGCCGCCTCCTGGACGCGAGGGTCGATGGTGGTGCGCACCGGGCGGCCTGCGGCCGGCGCCGCGGCGGTGAGGTTTTTGACGGCGCGCCCGCTCTGCCGGTCCGCGACCACCACAGATTTGCTTGCCTTCTTGCCCCCGGACAGGACGTCGTCGTAGCGGGCCTCCAGACCGGACGTACCCTTGCCGCTGACGGGGTCGACGGTACCGACGAGACTCTCCGCACGGAGCGGGTCCCCCTGGGTGTCGAGCACCTTCGCCCTGTCGTTGCTGCTCTTGAGCGCAAGGGTCTGCCCCGGTTTCAGCTCCGGATGGATCACCGGCGAAGTGAACTCGACCTTCCACGTCCCTGATGTGTCGATCACCTGTGCACCGGAGCGCCAGGTGAAGTCTCCTGCGCCCGGTAGCGCCATGGTCACCGTGAAGGGGAAGTGCACTTCCCCTTCGCCCTTCTTCAGGCCCTCGCCTCCGACAACGGTGGTCTTGGAGGGCTTGAGGTTGGTCAGGACCGATGTGAGGAGCGACGCGGCGTCGTCAGGGGTGTCGGTGTAGCCCGCCGCCTTCCGCGCGTCGTGCCCGGCCCACGCGGCGAGGAACGCGGCGAAGGGCTCGCGGGCGGACGCCACGTCCGCGTCTTGCTTCGCGTCGCCACCCCAGAGGCCGAAGGCGGCATACCCGCCTCCCGTCAGCACGAGAAGGGACACGCCGATGATCAGCGGTCGCCGCACGCGCCGAGTCCCCGCGTGGGAGGCGGCACTGTTCTGGCTGTGTGCATGCGTCAAGGTGATCTCCGTTTCGGATCGGGCGGTTCGCACCTGATCGACCTGCCGGAGACGGCCCCGGCGTCGGGGGGTGTGCGGGCTCGACAGCGGCCGATGACGGCCCTTCCGAAACCGGCGGGGCCGGCCCCCGGCCTGGAGTCAAGCCCGCCGTCGGGCACATGTCGAATACGATGTCGGCATCCAAATGATTCGGAAGTCGTATCAGCGCACGCCAGGAGGTGCAGAGTGCTGACGGAACGGCATCTGGAAATCTTCATCGCCCTGGCAGAGGAGGAACATTTCGGGACCGCGGCGCAGCGGGTCGGCATTACCCAGCCGCCTCTGTCGCAGGGCCTGCGCCGACTGGAGACCCTGCTTGGCGTACGTTTGTTCGACCGCGACAGAGGGGTGTCCCTCACTGAGGAGGGGACGCAGCTGCTTCCTCACGCCCGCAGAGCACTGGCCGCGCTCGCAGAACTCCGTGAGACCGGGGCCCGAGAGCAGGCCGATGGACGTCGGCTGCGGCTGGGGCTGGCTCCCGAAGTGCCGACGACCCTGGCGGCCGACGTGGCTGCAGCGCCGGTCCGGGCGGGCGAACGGACGCGGATCGGCATGGTGACGGCGTCGACAGCCGCGCTGCTCAGCGACGTCGTTGCCGGGCGGCTGGACATCGCCGTGATCCGGCATCCCTCTGTACTGCACGGTCTCGCCGCCGGCCGCGTGATCCTTCTGCCGACCTGGATCCTCGCCCCCGCCGACCGGGGGGAGGCACGTGACGCACCGGCGTCGCGCCTGCCCGTTGCCGTACGTCCCCGTGCCGAAGCCCCCGCGGCCCACGACCTGTTCATCGACACCCTGGCCAGCCGCGGCCGCCGGGTGGAAACCGTGGTGGTCTCCGATGAGCGTGCCGCTCTCGCACTCGTCGCGGCAGGTCAGGCAGTCCTTGTCACTGCGGACGACGCGCTAGCGGCCTCCAGCGTCGAGCGGCGAACGGCGACGGACCCACCGCTTCCCCTACGCCTGCGAGTGACCTGGGACCCGCGCCGGCCGGGGGCGGAGGAGACGGCCAGGACAGCGCAACTGCTGGAGGACGCGCTGACCCGGAGGGTGACACCGTGAGCGCAACGCGGCGCGGCAGCGGCGTGGAACGCGCCATCCGCAGCATGTTCGACGACGCGGGCGTCCGCGGCTGGCTGCACGTGGCAGATCTACACCATCCGTCGGCCCAGGTGACCATCGATGCCGACGAACAGCTGCCCATGGGCTCGGTCTATAAGGTGCCTGTGATGGTCGCCTTCTGCCGGCTTGCGGACGCGGGCCTGATCGACCCGCGTCGCAGACTGACACTGGAACCCGACGAGCGCGTACCCGGCCCGACCGGCATCTCCATCCTGCACGACGCCGTCACCATGTCGCTGCGCGACATGGTGGTGCTGATGATGACCATCTCCGACAACACCTCGGCCGACGCCGTTCTCCAAGCGGTCGGCCCGGACGTCGTGGACGCCGTGTGCCGAGACCTGGGCATGCCCGACACCCATATCCGTGGGGGCGTCGTCAACACGTTCAACCGGCTGATCGCCGAAACTGGCACCCGCTCGCTGGACGCGGCCCTGGCGCATGTGGCGGACAACAACACCGTCGTCCCACCGGGCGTGTACGACCCCGCGTTCAAGGCCTCCTCCACACCGGCGGACATGGCACGGCTCCTGCGAGCGATCTGGACCGGTCAGGCCGCCTCCGAGGACCGTTGCGCGTTCATGCGCAAGGTGATGCGCCAGCAGCCGTGGACACACCGGCTCGGCTCCGGATTCCCCTACGACGACGTCACCGTCTACGGGAAGACCGGCACCCTCGGTGCTCTGCGCCATGAGGCGGGCGTCGTCGAGCTCGCTGACGGCAGCACATACACGGCCGTCGTCTTCACTCAGGCTGCCCGGTCCGACAACAAGCTCCCGCGCGCCGACACGGTGATCGGGGCCGCGGCCCGGGCGGCCGTGGAGGAACTGCGGGGGCGCCAGGACACCTGACGGGGGCCCCAGCCGTACGAACCGCGGCAAGGGCCGAAGCGCCCGGCCGACACGGGTTGCCGAAGGACGACGTTCGGCCATTGGCGGGGCGCCGAGCGGTTGCCCCACATGTGGAAGCATATGAAGCCTGGCCAGACGCCTCTCCTGCGAAGAGTGTCGATGACGATCCGGGCTGCTTCTGGGTACGCGTACTCATGTGCCGACCCTGCTGCCCGGGCAGAATGGCGGGCATGGACCTTCCCACCGCGCCTGCGGCGTTCGACGATTCCGTACGGCCCCGCGCCGGTCGGGGCGCGGACGTGGGGACTGCCGTGGGGCTGTTGCTTCTCGAAGTGCTCGCTCTATTGGTTATTTTCGGCGTCTGGTTGATGTCCGGCGTGAGCCTGGATCCGAGCAGGACGGTGAGCCCCGACCCGCTGGGGGGCTATCTCGTCGCCGCTGGCGTGGTGGGAACCCTGGCCGTGGTGGCGGCCGTGATCGCGGCCAGGTCCCGTGCTGTGGTGACGGCGTGGACCCAGTGCTTCATGGCCGTCGTGGTGGTGGCGGGGGTGACCGGCGGAGTGGCGGTCCAGCGGCACGAGAACCGCACCGAACACCCTGCTCCGACCCCCGTGTTCACCGGCGAGGCGGGGTGCCGCAGCGGCGGCGAGAACAACGAATGCACGGGCACCGGCGGCTGAGTCGAGGCCACGGCCGCCGGGGCGCCCGTGGGAGTCCCTGCGGGGCTGGGTGAAGAAGGCCCGCGCCGCCCGTCGCGTCCCGGCGGAACTACGGCGTCCCGCGCGTCACCGCCGAACTGCACCGGCAGGGCCGAGTGGTCAACCACAAACGGGTGGCACGGTTATGCGGGAGAACGGCATGGCCGGGAACAGCCGGCGCGGCGCCGGACGTCGGAGGCGACCGCGCGGGCGTGGCCGGTCAGCTGGAGGGCGATCTGCTCGTAGTCGCGTTCTGCCAGTGCGTCCCCGTCGGTCCAGGCGAGGACGGCCGTGACGAGGCACTCGTACGGTTCTCGGTCGAGCGGAAACTCCGCTTCGATCAGGCCGTCGCGGTCGTACAGGACCGTGTGGCTGCTGGTGTGCATGGCGGGCCTCGCTGCTGGGGCGTCTTCGCGCGGGTGGCCGGCGGTCACCGCTGGGTGTCCTCGTCGCCGTCGGCCCGGTCGTCCTGGTCCTCGTTCCGCTGGGCGAGGAACCGGGCGTAGCCACGGTCCGCGCGGGCCAGCAGGGCCGGGGAGGGAACGCCGTAGGCGGGCGACTGAAGGCCGCGGCCCTCCGGGGCCGGGGCGGAGTCGGTGTGTACGCGCATGGGGCCCCGCCTCTCCGGCTGGTGGTCCGTCGTGCCGTCGACGCTACGCAGCTCCGGGGCGCGCTCTGGCCCTCGCCACCCGCGCCTTCCTCGGACGGACAGTCCAGCACCTGGCGGCGAGGAGGGCTACCGGCAGTTCCTCGACATCGGCACCGGACTGTCGGCGGCGGCCCGCCGGCCTGGGGATCTTCGCGTACCGGCCGGTGTGGTAGTCGACGGCGACGACGCCGGAGTTCGCCCGGCACACCGACCCGGGTGGCGCACCGCACCGTGGGCACGGTTCGCGCTCGATCAGCTCGGCACGGGCGATCTCATCCAGCTCGGCACGGGCGATCTCATCCAGCTCGGCGTTCACGCGTTCCCCTCCCGCTTGGCCGCCCGAAGCGGCTCGTCCCGAATACCTGTCCCGCTTCTCCGTGGCGCCCGCCGGTTTCGGGACGCCTCCCGCGCTCCGGCTGCCCCGGCGGGCGACCGTCCCGGAATCGGGATCTGGCGGGCATCTGTGCGGCGGGAGTCGTTCCTGCCACTCTGGAAGCCAGGGACAGCGCTCGCTCGGCAGCCCTGACAGACCGGATGGATCGGCGAGGGACAGCGGGGGCAACGGATGCCAGGCTTCTTGACGGACTTACCGACCTTCTGGGCCTTCGCGGCGGTCTGGGTGGGCGCTTTCACGACGTTCATGGCGTTCTCGCTACTCCGCCTCCGGTACGTGCTCCGGCGCGACCGGCAGGCTATCGGACGCTTCTTCGAGACCGGTGACGCGAAGCCCGTTCTCGCCATGTATCACCTTGAGGGAGAGCGTGCCGCGACACAGGCCGGGATGCTGCTGCTCTTTGCCGGGCCCCGCTCCTTCCGCGGCCGGCACCGGACGATCCCGGAAGCAGGACCGGGAACGCACCCCCTGCTGGCGTCACTGCAGACGGCCGTTGACGACGCCGGAGGGAGCGGCTCTCTGGAGGAGGTGAGAGCATCGTCCCGCTTCCCGGCCTTTCCGCTCCCAGTTGCGGCGGACAGCACGGCGCAACCTCCCCGTTCGTCGGACGCGCGACGTGCCCGGCGCAAGGGAAGGGCGGGCCGCGGTGTGCGGTCTGTTCGCCGTACTCGTCCTCGGCATCGGATTCTACGCCCGCCAGCCGGGCTCGGACGGGCTCTGGTTCATGATCGCCCTGGCCGTGCATGTGCCGGTGGCGGTCTGGCTCGGTGTGGCGGACGGGCGGAGGGGACCGGAGCAGTGGCCCGAGTTCGGGGCGCTGTGCGAGCGCTGCGTCGCCGAGGCGGGCGTTCGCATCCTTGAACCGGAGCGGATTGCCGGTACGGGCTCCGCCGCTACTTCCGGCTGGGCCAACGACGGCGGTGTCGGCGCGGCCAGTTCGTGCGGCGGTGGCTGCGGCGGCGGCTGCGGCGGCGGGGCATGAGCCGGCGGTCGTTTCCGGGACGGCCGAAAGAGGTCAGGGCCTCAAGGCGTTCGAGTTGTTCAGCGGCGCCTGCCACTGCGAGGCGGGCACGGTTCTGGACACAGCAGGGCGGTGCCCTTCGGCCGTACGGACAGGCGTCGGTCGGCTTCCCGGAGGACGACTTCGGCGAGGGCGCCGCGGCCGTCGCTCTTGGGCAGGGCGGCGTGGCGGCGGACGTCGGCGGCCACCGCGCGGGCGTGCCCGGTCAGCTGAAAGATCTACTCGTAGTCGCGGGGTTCGAGGTCCGGGTCTTCCCACGTGAGGACGGCGGTAACGAGCGCCTCGTACGGGGCGCGGTCCAGCGGCAGTTCGGCCTCGATCAAGCCTTCGGGATCGTGGAGCACGATGTGGGTGTCGCTCATTGTGCGCCCGCCGCGTCGTCGTCCTGGTCGTGGTCGCCAGTGTCGGCGTCCAGGGCCTGAACGCGAGGAAGCGCGCGTAGCCGCGGTCGGCGCGGGCCGGCAGCGCTGGGGAAGGCCCTGGCCTGCCAACTACCCGCCGAGACCGGCACGCCGCTGGCCCGCTGGTCGTGCCCGGAACTGGCCCGCGAGGCCACGGCGCGAGGCATCGCCCCGGCCTTGTCGGCCTCCACCGTGCGCCGCTGGCTGGCCCAGGACGCGCTCAAGCCCTGGCAGCACCGCTCCTGGATCTTCATCACCGCCCCCGACTTCGGCCGCAAGCCTGCCCGTGTGCTGGACCTGTACGCCCGCACCTGGCAGGGCGAACCGCTCGGACCGGACGAGTACGTCATCAGCGCGGACGAGAAGACCTCCATCCAGGCCCGCTGCCGCTGCCACCCCACCCTGGCCCCCGGACAGGCCCGGGCGATGCGGGTCAACCACACCTACGGACGCGGCGGTGCCCTGGCGCCGAACGCGGCCTGCACGGCCGGATCGCGCACAAGGGCGAGAAGGCGCCCATCCAGGCCAGTCGGAGGTGGCGCGTGGAGCGCACCCACGCCTGGCAGAACGCCTTCCAGCACCTCGCCCGCTGCTACGAGCGCCGGGACGTCGTCATCGACGCGTTCTTCGACCTCGCCGACACCGTCATCACCGTCCGCAACGTGATCCGCCGGGCGTGGATGACCCACCACTGGGACGGACGACCGCACCGCCGCCCATGACTGCACACCGGCGGTGGCAGGTGATCGTGGTCGCGGTGGGCCGGTGGCTGCGGCTGACCGGCCCCGCCACGGGCCGCCGTATCGGTCCCCTGCTGTCCGGCCGCCCCCGACCGGTCACCACGGTCGCGACAGCCGTGACGGCCGCCCCATCGCCGTCACCGGCAGCGACGACGGAACAGTACGCGCATCGAGCACGACTACCGCGAGATGAAACAGGCCCTGGGCCTGGCCCACTTCGAAGGCCGCACCTGGCGGGGCTGGCACCACCACATCACCCTCGTCTCCGTCGCGCACGCCTTCTGCACCCTCCAGCGCATCACCCGGTCCCCAAAAGAGACCGCGCCGGCCTGAGCCTCTACCGGGTCACCCGCGAACTGCAGTTCCTCCTTGCACTCTGGACCGGCGCCTGCCCCACCTGTCACTGCGACATGCCAGACCCCGCACCAACATGACCAAGCACTACTAAGTGTTCGTTGCCCAGATCGCGGTCACGATGGGCGTTGACCGGCCGGTCAGCCGTCGGCTCGTTCCTTCTCGATCGCATTCATCCTGCGGACCATGTCGATCTGCGCGCGGATCATCGTGTCGAACAGGGCCTCCGGATCGCCGTCGGGGCCGGCGCTCGCAGCCAGCAGCGAGGCGACTTGGCTGGCGAGGACAGTGACCACGTCGGCCGTCCCCACCGGGCCGCGGACCTCGATCAGTTTGCGCACGGCGTCGTCGATGCGGTCCATGGCCTCCTCGCCCTGGAGGAACAACCCGAGCCGGTCGGCGAGGAACATGCGGACGACCGCCACACCGTCGGCCAGGGCGGTGTCCACGTTGTAGTCGGCGCGGGCCTTCTCCGACTCCTTGAGCACAGCCGGAATCGTGTACGCCCGCTGCTCCGGGATGAGGCCCTCCTTTCGCCATTTCGCGTACGAGGTGGGGCCGACGGCGTCACGGCGTGCACGGTGTTCGTTGGTCGGGCGGCCGCCCGCGGTGCGGCAGGCCCGCCCTGCGGCCGCCTTGCAGGTCGGGCATTCGACACGGTGCCTCCACGAGCGCACGAGATCCATCTCGGCATTGGAGCGGAGGTGGCGTCGCCATTCGCCGCCCCACGGGATGCTCTGCGATCCGTTCTCCACGCCCATTGCCCCCTGGGTCCGGTGGTGTGTGCCGTCGTCGGTGCCGTGATGATGACCGTACCTGCGGTGGCGCCCCTCAGCGGTCGATCGGGAGAATGCCGTCCAGGCCGCTCTCGGAGAGGATCTGTTGGACCGTGTCGTCCAGGGTGCTGGCCGCGTCGATGACGGTCTCCAGGCCGTTGGGGAGCAGGTCCTTCTCTCGGTACCAGTCGCGTAGGTGGCCCTCGTTGACGTGCGCAAGGTATTCGGCGTCTGGTTTCGTCGCGTGCCGGAGCACTGTCTCCTCGAAGGGCACGTGGAGGTAGTAGCAGCGTGTGACGCCCTGGTGGGCGCGCACCAGGTCCTGGAGCATCGTGCCGTAGCGGTCGGCGTACAGGATGCCTTCGGCGACGACGTGGAAGCCGTTGTCCAGTGCGTAGCGGGCGGTGAGGTCGATCAGGCCGATGTTCGCAGCCCCGGGGCGGTCGCGTTCGCGCAGCACGATCCTGCGGAGGTTGTCCTGGGCAACGATGGCGAGGTTGCGGCCGAACTTCTCGCGCAGGCCGGCCGCGACGGATGACTTGCCCGAGGCGCTGTTGCCGCGGAGCACGATCAGGCGCGTTTCGCTGGTCCCCACAGTGCCGTGCGCGGCCTCAGTCACCGCGGCTGACCTGGATGCGGTTCTCGTGGAAGTGCTCCCAGTCCATGACCAGGCGGAAGCGGCGGTGGGCCTCCAAGCGCTCCGCGTCGGCCGGCTCCTCGCCGCGCTGGACACGGGCGTCACCGGATTTCACGAGCTCCGCGAGAGCGAGCCGGACGTCGTCGACGTCCTGGCCCGTGGCTGCCGCAAGCCGGTCCAGGGAGGTGAGGGTCTCTGCCGGTTCACCCAGGTCGTCGACCAGATGGTCGATGAGGGTGTCGAGGAGCGGGCCGGTGCGCATCGTCCAGCGGATCCCGTCGAGGCGCTCGGTGAGTTCGGGGTCCAGGGGCAGCAGGTCGCCGGGCAGCGGCAGCGCGGCGGGCATGGACCATCGAGTGCCGTCTGGCATCTCTTCGCGGCGGGCCAGGCCCCACGTCAGGTAGAGCTGGGACAGGTCCCGCACGGTGGCGGGCACCGGGAAGCCGGCTGTCGTCAGCATGGCGCTGAACTGCTCCCAGCGGGCCGCCTCGCATGCCTCGCGGCCCTCCGGCGCGGCCTCATAGTCCCATTCCTCATCCGGCCAGGAGAAGGTGAGGGGACCGTCAAGGTCGCCGCCGATCATGTCCCAGTGCCCGTCGAAGATCTCGTGCACCAGGTCGTCCAGGGAGCCGGTGAAACCAGGCTGGCACGCCGTCCCGATCAGCATGGTCAGCGGGAAGCCCTGACGGGGCAGGACGTGCTCCCAGCCCGACACCCACCAGTCGTTGTGCATCGCCATGTCCCGGCGCGGTCCGGGCACGGGCGGGTTGTCAGTCATCCGGTGAACTCTTCCTCGAAAAGGCAGGCCAAACGCATGCAGCGTACGCACTGCGCGTGCGCTGGTTCAGATGCCGCCGGTCTCCAGCGCGTACAGCTCGTAGGGGACGGTTCCGGTCTCGGTGTCTCGGTCGGCCGTGCCGACGCGGGTGAACCCGGCTTTGGCCAGGACGCGGCCGGAGGCGGGGTTGTCGGGGTGGTGCATGAACTGCGCGGTATTGCATCTGATGCACGATCGGAAGGGCTTCAAGCCGCTGATCTAGGACAACCCTTCACGCGCCGACAACCCTACGTCAAGCCTCTGACCTGCAACCTTGCCCCCAACTTCCCGTTTTTTGCAAGATTCATGCAGTCAACGGGAAGGTGGTGTCGGGGTGTCGAACGGTGCAAGACCGCCCATAGCGGGTGCAGCCCGATTGGAGCTGGTCGACGGGGTCGCTCTGCTGCACCCCGAGGACGGGGTGTTCGAGGGGATGCTCAGCGGGTTCGCCAAACAACAGCGGGGCGGCCGGCGGCTGAAGCAGAAGACAGTGCAGGCCCGTGAAGGCCAGCTGCGCCGGTTCGCAACGTTCACGAGCGAGTACCCGTGGAACTGGACGGCCGCTCACATGGACGAGTGGATGGTGTCTCTGATCAGCGAAAAGGGACTGGCCCATTCGACGCTGAGGTCCTACCAGCTGACAGTGCGACTTTTCTGCGACTTTCTGACCAGCCCGGCCTACGAGTGGGCTGCCGAGTGCGAGAAGCGCTTCGGCACACATCCGGTGCAGGTCTGCCACGAGTGGAACACCATCCAGCACCTGACCGACTACGAGGGGCAAGCCGAGCGGGGCCTTGACCCCAGATATTGAACACGTCTATGCGGCTTGGGCCAGGGTAGTTGATGGTGGTTGGAGGGCGTTCTCGTAGGCGATCGGAGATC
>NZ_JBIWKI010000084.1:0-12644 GCF_044765565.1 Streptomyces sp. NPDC102437
CCGAGGCCGCCCCGCAGGCACTGGCCGTGCAGTGCCCGGCCCGGTATCTGGTCGGCTACGTCGAGAACCGTCCGGTCTGCTCCGCCGAGGTGTTCCACCACGCGGGAGTCGCTGGCATCTACAACATCTCCACCCTGGCCGCCCACCGCCGGCGCGGCTACGGCGGCGCCATCACACTCGCGGCCCTCCGTACGGCCCGCGACCGGGACCACCGCATCGCGGTCCTGCAGGCATCAGCCGACGGCGAGCCCGTCTACCGCCGCCTGGGATTCCGCTCCTGTGGCCAGTTCACCGAACACGCCGTCAACCCCTGAACCACCTTTAAGGGCAATACACGCCTCGGTCTCCCAGGTCACCGGAAGGCATCCGAGAGCCTGGGAGGTGACCACGGCCGCCGGGACGGTCGAGGTGCGGGCCCCGCGCGTGAACGATAAGCGCGTCGATGACACGACGGGTGAGCGCAAGCGGTTCTCCTCGGCGATCCTGCCGCCCTGGTGCCGCAAGTCCCCAAAGATCAGTGAGGTGCTGCCGCTGCTCTACCTGCACGGCCTGTCCTCCGGCGACTTCGTGCCCGCGCTGGAGCAGTTTCTCGGATCCTCGGCCGGCCTCTCGCCCGCCACCGTGACGCGGCTGACTGCTCAATGGCAGGCCTACCACACGGCATTCATGGACCGGGAGCTGTCCGCCACGGACTACGTATACGTCTGGGCGGACGGCGTTCACCTGCGCATCCGCCTGGAGGAGGCGAAGGCCGCGGTCCTGGTGCTGATGGGGGTACGCGCGGACGGCACGAAGGAGCTGATCGCGATGACCGACGGATACCGCGAGTCGTCGGAGGCATGGGCGGGCCTGCTGCGGGACTGCGCCCGCCGTGGCATGCGGGCCCCGGTCCTGGCCGTCGGCGACGGCGCTCTCGGCTTCTGGAACGCGCTGAGCGAGGTCTTCCCCGACACCCGCCATCAAAGGTGCTGGGTTCACAAAACCGCCAACGTTTTGGACGCGCTGCCGAAGTCAGCCCAGCCCGCGGCCAAGCGTGCGATCCAGGAGATCTACAACGCCGAGGACAAGGAGCACGCGGCCCGGGCCGTGCGCGACTTCGAACGGGCCTACGGGGCCAAGTACCCCAAGGTCGTCAAGCGGATCACGGACGACGAGGACGAACTCCTGGCGTTATTCGACTTTCCCGCCGAGCACTGGATCCATCTGCGGACCACCAACCCGATCGAGTCGACCTTCGCCACCGTGCGTCTGCGGACCAAGGTCACCAGGGGCGCCGGCTCCCGCGCGGCCGGACTGGCCATGGTCTTCAAGCTAATCGAGTCCGCTCAGGCCCGCTGGCGAGCCGTGAACGCGCCCCAACTCGTTGCCCTTGTCCGGGCCGGAGCCCGCTTCAAACGTGGTCAGCTCGTTGAGCGCGAGGAGCGGGCAGCCTGATGGGCACCCCCAATCCGCTGACCGACGAGGAACTCGCCGTGATCGAGGAGCTTGCCGGTGCTGCGACTCCCGGCCCCTGGCACGTGCGCCAACTGGACGACGACTTTGCCATGAGCCTCGTCGCCATCAGTACTGTCCCCGACACCGGAGCCGACGAACGCTGGCCAGACTTCGACCACCGGCAGATCGTGGCCGCCACCCTGGTTCAGCAGCCACGATATGTCGACGTCGCAGACGAACGCTGGGACGAGAACGCCAACTTCATCGCCAACGCCCGCCAGGACATTCCCCGCCTGATCGCCGAGATCCGACGTCTCCGCCGCCTCCTCGAAGCCAACGGTCAGAAGCCTGAGGAAGGCTGAAGCGCACCACCGATCCACAGGAATTGACAATTACTCCCGCTCACCACCGGGGCCGGAATTCGGGAGCGGTCGC
Organism: Streptomyces sp. NPDC102437; assembly: GCF_044765565.1. Lineage (NCBI taxonomy): Bacteria > Bacillati > Actinomycetota > Actinomycetes > Kitasatosporales > Streptomycetaceae > Streptomyces > Streptomyces sp. NPDC102437. The sequence goes on from NZ_JBIWKI010000084.1 coordinate 1,870, forward strand.
TGTACATGTTCCGGTGATCCTGAGCAACGGCCCGCTCGGCCTCCGGCCGCTGGCCGATGATCGACCGGTGATCAGGACAGCACTCCGTCCACCGTCCACCGTACGCACCATCACCACCCCGGCCCCACCTGCCTGCGCGAGGCAGCTCCCAGAGCTCCAGGAGGGCGGAGCGATGGTGCGGGCGGGAGCTTGCAGCGGCGGTCACCCTCGCGGGTCACGATGAGCATGGTGACCCACTCGACCAGTGCGTGAGACAGGTCGAGTGCGGCAGGATATGGAACCAACGAGGCGCCTGCGCTGATGAGTTGAGACGTCGAACATCTCGCTCAACGGCATGGGTGCCTCGTGCGTTGCGGCCTTCCCGCTGTCCCCCGATCGGTGGCCGCTCTGAGAACGCTCAATGACCCTGGGAAGGAGAACGAGATCACGCGACGCCGTAAATCCTCAGGGGGTAGCATGCCATTATGCGCAGTCACCGGAAAGCAATTCAAAATCCGATCGTCGCGAAACACATGAATAGATTCTTCAAGGGGGTGACGGCACACGAGAGGAAAGATCCCAGCCTGATGGCGAAGGCATATGCGCGGCACTTGTTCCATGAGCGGCGCCGGGAGCTGGTCGATGACAAGAAACTATCTCACTCCCCGTTTTATGTTGGCCTGGGAGTGAGTGAAGGCGGATTTGAACGCCTCGCCAAACGAAGCCTGCTCGTATCCGACACCCTATTGTTAGCGCATCATGGACCAGGGAGTGTGCACGAGCTCGTTCAAATTCCCCCGAGAATTGATCCCATCGAACGCATTTTTGCGCCCAGGAGAAGCACTTCCTTTGACCCTCAGGCTGGAATTACTGTAACCGAATGGCCAGATAGACTCGCTCTGGTGTGCGACAATATTTTCACTTTAGGGCAGTGGCTCACCAATTCCGAGCCCCTGCTCAGATCTGGACTCGTTTGGTATCTACCCAAATACTCGATCCAAAGCGAGCGTAGCGTTATTCACGCAACCCCAGGAGATGTAAGTCGCACCGACAGTCAAGCCAGCCTCGTTCGGACGGCACTCGACTTCTTAGTACGAGACGGAAGAGGCATCGAGGAGGTGGAAGGCTCTGGCAGTGGACCGGTAAAGAGCCGCGTGGTGCGCCCTATTCTCCAGATGGACCTTCCATTCATCGACGGCGTTCCGATGGCTATCGCTAGTCGCATCACGGTCGAGCAATTCGGCTCCTACCGTGCGGCCAAAAGATTCTTGCAGCAAAGCATCGCAGATCTCGATGGAGCCGTTCAGAGTGACCACATGGAGCACGAACTTCGCAAGATCGGGAATCAGCTGGAAGACGAGATCAGACGCGTTCAGTCACAAATGAATATTGCCCGCAGAAAGCGCGCAATATCGGTCACTGGCGCAGTTATTGGAACTGTAGGAGCCGTGCTTGTCGCAGTCTATGGGCCAGCCATGACAGCGGCGCTTCCTCTCATCGGCGCGGCCGGGGCCGGTGGGGTTTGGGAAATCATCCGGAATACCGCAGAGAACAGTCCGAGGACGCTACGCGACGACCAGTGGTATTACATGTGGCTCATGGCGAAGAACAGCAACTCGTACACCATCTGGCGGGGGCGGGTCAGGCCGAGGGTCTGCTTGAAGAAGCGGAATGTGTGTTCGATGTCGAATCTTCTGAGGAAGATCCGCCAGAGGCGGTCGACGTCGTGGGCGGTGGCGTCTGGGTCGCTGTGCCACAGCCACAGCGGTTTGGGGTCGCGGTTGCCGGGCAGGCGCTCGACGGCCAGGTGGACCAACGTTCCCTCGACAAGAGGTAATTCGCCCTCGTGGCTGGCCCAGGAACCACGGCGGTCCGGCTTGGGGTGCATCCGGCCCCAGCAGCGGGCGAGGACCTCGCCGAAGCGGTCGTGGGTGCCGGTCGACTCCTGGACCGGGGCGGGATGGGTGGCGGGGCCGGCGAGGCGGAACTCCGCTCCGTGGCGGGGCGGGCGTCCGGGGTTGGTTCCGCGGCGCTTGCCGGCCGGTGCGTACATCACCCGGTCCGCGCGGATCCGTCCCAGCAGCCGTACCGGCTCCTCGCGCAGTAGCCAGGTCAGACGCACGAGGTCGTATCCGGAGTCCATGACGAACAGGACCGGCGGGTCGCCCGGTTGCCATTGCCCGGCCCGTTCCAGGCGGGCGTGCAGCTCACGGATCTGGGTCGCGGTGACTTCGGTGGGGTCGTCCCCGGGGCCCAGTCGCACCACGTCGAGCGGGCCGGTCCACGAGGAGCGGCCACCACCGAGGGCGGCGGCCATCTGGTAGGGCCAGCCGGGGATGGTCTGGCGCACGCCGTCGCAACGGCACGGGCGGTGGCAGTGCAGGCGTTCGGGCGAGCACTCGGCGTCCGGTCGGGGCCAGGGCGTGACGTCCAGTGCGATGGACAGCTGCCGGTCCGCCCCGCGCGGCAGCTCCAAGCCCGCCAGCGCCACGCGGAGGCGGGACACGTTGATGCGGCCTTGGGCCAGTGCGTCGTACATCGCCCCGTGCCCGCGCCGGTGCACCGCCTCCAGCGTCAGCTCCGGCAGCGAGACCACCGGCCCGTCGGCGCACAGCACCGCGTCCGTCAGCTCGAACAGGGCATCCCCTCGCAGGGTCAGGCACTCGTAGAACTCGCGGCGGAACCGGGACAACCCGGTCAGGGCCTCGACGCGCGCAGCGTCGTCTTGCAGACTGTCCATCACGGCCTTTGGGTTGATCGACTGTCGACTTCAGCGAGGAGACACGATCACGCAAAGGCCGCCCAGCTGTCAGGCGAACGACGAACCCCACCAAGAAATGATCTTGGCCCCGGTACGTCAAACCTGAAGGACTTCCAGGGTCGGCCACCCCAAGGTTCTTCCTGTTCCACGGAAATTGACAACTACTCGGCGATATCAGGGATGCAGCACGCTGCCGTCCCCGGGCCGTTCAAGCAGGCGAATCTGATGAAGACGAAGGAATCCGAGGATGAGTGAGCACGTGAGCGCGTCGGCCGAGGCGGGGCGCGTTCAAGCTGGTGGTTCGTACGAGAAGGGTGGGGCTGGGTTGACCGATCCGGGGTGGTTGGTGAACACCGACCCGGATCGGGTCCTGGTGGCGCTGGACGGTGCGTCGGAGCGGGAGGAGACGCTGGCGGCCGCGGTGTACCGGGAGTCCGCGCACCTGCACCGTGATTCTGGTGCGGGGGCGCGGCGGCAGGTTCTGGCGTTGGACGCGGCGCGCTACGGGGATCGGGGGCTGGCCGCGCGCCTTGCTGCGGTCGATGTGAAGGGTGAGGCCGACGCCGCGTGGAGTGTGGAGTGGGCCACCGGCTCGCAGGTCGAGCCCCGGCTCCGCAACGCCCTCACCGTCCACGACGAAGTGATAGAAGCTGTGGCGACCGGAGCGGTGGAAGGCCGTCCGGTTGCGGTCACCGGCAGCGCAGATGGGAAGGTACGCATATGGGACCTGACGACCTGTAAGCAGCTTGGAGAACCCCTCACCGGTCACAGCGACGGGGTGGAGGCGGTGGCGACGGCGGTGGTGGACGGCCGCTCCGTCGCCATCACCGGCGGTTTGGACGGGACGGTGCGGGTGTGGGACCTGGCCACCGGCGAGCAGGTCGGCGATCCCCTGATCGGCCATGATGCCTCGATGTTCGCGGTGGCGACCGGGGTGGTGGAGGGCCGTCCGGTTGCAGTCGCCGGCAGCGGGGACGGGATGATGTGGGTGTGGGACCTGGCCACCGGACAGCAGGTCGGCGAGCCTCTGATCGGCCATCGCCACGAGGTTCATCGGATAGTGAACACGGTGATTGAGGGCCGCCCTCATATCGTGACCGGCAGCATGGACGGGACAGCCCGCGTATGGGATTTGACCACCCGCAAGCAGGTTGGCGAGCCGCTGGACGATCTGTCTGATACGACGGTCGCGGTGGGGATTGTGTCGGTGGACGGGCGGGACCTCATCCTTACCGGTGGCGCGAGTCCCATGGTGCGGGTGTGGGACCTGGCCAGCCGCCGACAGGTCGACAGGCTCGCGATCGAGCATGTCCCCAGGGTGTGTGCGATGGCTACGACGGTGGTTCATGGCCGCCCTCATGCCATCACCGTCGACTTCACGGGGACGATAAGAGTGTGGGACTTGAGCAGCGACCGGCAGGTTGGTACGCCTGCCGTCGGCCACACCGACAACGTGTACGCGATGGCGACCGCCGTGCTGGACGGACGCTCGGTCGTCGTTACCGGCGGGGGGGACAAGACCGTGCGGATATGGGACTTGGACACCGGCCGACAGGTCGGCGATCCCCTGACCGGCCACACCGGCCCGGTGTGGGCGGTGGCGACCACCGTGCTGGACGATCGTCCGGTTGCTGTCACCAGCAGCGGCCAGCACCGCATAGAAATGCGCGTTTGGGATCTGACCGTCGGCCGGGAGATCGGCGAACCCATCATCAATCGCAGGGATCCGAAGCCGGCGGTGCCACTCTCCATAAGTTGGCCTGAGTCGGAATTCGCCGATCTTCCCAACTGGGTTGTGGATATGCGCGCGGTAGCGGCTGTGGTGATCGACGGCCGCCCCCATATCGTGACCGGCGGTCGTGATGCCAAGGTGCGGGTGTGGGACCTGACTACCCGCGAACAGGTCTGCGAGGCCCTGACCGGGCACACCTACGGGGTGGAGGCGGTGGCGACGGCGGTGGTGGACGGCCGCCCGGTCGCTGTCACCGGCAGCCGGGATGCGACGGTGCGAATATGGGACCTGACGGTCTGTAAGCAGCTTGGAGAACCCCTCACCGGTCACAGCGACGGGGTGGAGGCGGTGGCGACGGCGGTGGTGGACGGCCGCTCCGTCGCTGTCACCGGCGGCCGGGACGGGACAGTGCGGGTGTGGGACCTGACTACCCGTGAACAGGTCAGTGAGGCCCTGACCGGCCACACCCACCCGGTGCGGGCGGTGGCGACGGCGGTGGTGGATGGTCGCGCGGTCGCCGTCACCGGCAGCGGCCTCACCAGCTTTACCGACCTGGGCTTCGTCAGTTGGACAGGCATCGATGCTGAACCGGTCGGGACGGTGAGGGTGTGGGACCTGGGCACCATGCAGCAGATCCGGTCAGATGCGGTTACCCCTCTGGGCGTCGTGGCGGTTGACATGACGTCGGACGGTCGGCTGGCCGTAGCCTTTGGCCATGAGGTCGCAGTGCTGGCCCGGCGTTGAAACGCGTCCCATCGGCATGAAGGCCTTCCCCTGTCGCGTTGAGCGCTCCGGCTGGCCAGTGAGCATCTCAGTTGGCCGCTCCATGCTCAGCGGCCTGTTGAGGTCGGCTTGTCTTCGTTCCCTCGCGTTTCCGGCTGCCGCATTCCCCAGTGCCGCCGTGCCTTGATCTTGCTTCGGTCCCAGCCCCAAGTACCGGCCCGACAGCCGATCTTGTGGAGTCGGCAGACCGGCTGCTTGACTTCCCCCATGGCTAAAGGAGCAGACACGTTCGGCGACCTCGGCCCGGTGGTCAGCCGGCACGCGGTGGACCACCGGAAGCGATGGGTGAACGCAGGCTGCGCACTGCTTATAGCCATCCCGTCCGGCTGGCTGGGCGTGTGGGGCTGGTCGGCAACCGGCGAGGGGTCGGCCGGCAGCAACAAGGCGATCGGTCTGCTGCTCGGCCTTGGGCTGGGCGCCATTGCGATCGCGGCGACCCAGATCGCGCGGGCCCTGCGCGGGGAGCGCGGCGAGTATTTCGAGGTTCGCCAGGGCGGCCTGGTTCATGGATCCCAGCGGGGCGCTGCGGGCTGGCCCTGGAACCGCGTCACCTCGCTTCACGTCGACGGCGACGCGGTGAACGGCCTCGCGACCCGACTCGGCAACGGCTACCGCATTGAGATCGAACTCGACGACGGCACCCGGCTGCGGGCTGACGGGCTCACCGAACGCGCCGGCGACCTGGGACGCGCCCTGCTGACACAGTGCCCGCACGTCGCTCTGAAACCGCGGGTCCCCTGGTACGGCCGGGCGGGCAGTTGGCCGCTGGCAGGGGCTGCGGGCTGCGCGGCAGCGATCCCCGCGATGATCTTCTACATCGCGGACCACCCGGACAAGGAACACCGGACCTACTCCGGTCAGGGCATGACCATAGTGAGCACCGAACCGGGCATCAGCGAGGCCGGCATCGCCTTCCTGACCATCGGCATGCTGGTGTGCGCCATCACCGCAATCACCCTCGTCATTGCCTACGTGCGCGGCAGGGCGTATCGCTGAACCGCTTGGTGCACAGCACCACCTCCTCGCGGTTACCCGGGAGCCGCCGGAGGAACTCTGCTGCGGCTGCACACAGGGCGTGCGATGAGGGCTGTCTCGTGCGGACAAGGCAGCGCGGCCACCTGTGACGCTCAGAATGGCCAGCTGAAGCACTCAGTCACACGCGCGCCGGTTCGGGGTTTTAGGCATACCTGCCGACGGGTCAGCCGGCGGCGGCCTTCTCGTCTGCCAGCTTCTTTCTGGCCTGCTGGTACTCCTCGTACGTCACGGCGTGCAGCGCCTCGATCCGGGCGAGCGTCTCCACCGTGTCGTCCTGCTTCATCGGGCTGTCGATGAACCTGAGCAGCAGCTCCACCATGGCGTGGCTCTTCCAGTGCCGCAGTTCCGCCTCGTTCAGCAGCTCCGGGCCGCCGGCCATCATGAGGTCGACCAGCCGTTCCCGGGCCCGCCACTCGCGGCGCCGACGCCACCAGCCCCCGCCCGGCCGGTTCAGGTCCTGCAGCTTGCGGATCTGGTCCACCATGGCCCGGATCTGCGCCTCTTGCCCGGGTGTCCATGCCTGCCCAGAGCCGTCCGCGAGCGCCTGGACGGCCTCTTCGGCGGCCTTGTCGCCGTCGCTCGTCCCGTTGCCGCTCAGCTGCTCCACGGCCTTCCTGAGCGCCGCTTCCGCCGCGCTTGCGTCGTCGTGTTCGGACACGTTCTCCTCTTCTCCTCCGGAAACGCGCAGCATGCCCGCCGCGCGGCGCTCCGGGCAATCGACGGCCTGGTCTACTGCGGCCTCCGCCTCCCCCGGGGCGGTGCCCGTACGGCGGGAACCACGGCGGATGACGTCCGGCAGCCGGCGGGAGGCGGCGGCCGGGATGAAGAACAGCCCGACCATGCCGAGCTCGGTCACGGTGGCGCTCAACAGGCCCACGACACCGACGGGTCGTCGACCGAGGCCACCCCGCAGAACACCGAGAAGGCGGCTTGGTGTTGTGGAGAGGGGCGCGTCCGGCGGGGATGCGCCCCTCTCGTGGGCGCCGCGCTGGAACGCGGTGAGCCCGGTCCCTGTTTCATGGTGCAGCCACGACGCCAGGGGGGCCTCGGCAGCCAGTGCCGGGGCGGCGTTGTAGGGACGATGGCACCTGGTGCCCCGCTTCGGCAATGGCGTCTGGACGAAAATGAATGAAAAACGCGGTTTCATTTCCCTGACCTGCGGTTTCCGGGGCGCCGGGGTGATATTCGGCCACCCATTCGCCATCCCCCGGCGGTGAACCCCTGGACGCGCGGGCATCAACCCCTCCGCCCGGATGGCAACGCATTGTGATGGTCGGGTCACTGGTGAGAGGATCAACGCCGTCGGCGGTCCGACCTGGAAGTCGCCGCCGACAGTTCAAGGTGCAGCCAACTCATCCCGCCCACAAGGGGCGTGATACGACATCAGGCAGGTATCAGGCATGCGTTCACTCTCCCCTCAGCCGGCCCAGTCGGCACCCGGCAGCCCTTCGCAGGGAGCCCTGACGACGAAGGAACTGGTCCTCGTGATCGTGGTCGTCGTGGTGGCGGGGGCCCTCGCGGCCCTCGGGATGCCAGTGTTCGGCGCCCTCGAGTTCATCACCGGTGCCCTCTACGTCGCCGTCCGGTCCGTCAGGGCCATGCGCGCGGCGGGCGCGCCGCCGCTCGAGGCCGTCTGACGGTCCCATGGGACGGCGTGAGAACGCCGTTGCCGCCGACACCCGGCAGTCCGAAGCGCTCGCGCTGTGGCTACGCGCCCAGCGCGAGCGCCAAGGTCTCACCTACGCGGCAATGGCCAAACTGACCGATCACGAGTTCACCGCTTCGGCGCTGTCGCGCGGCGCCGGCGGCAAGGTGCCCTCCCGCCGCCTGGTGCTCGCCTACGCGACCGCGTGCGGGGCGGACACCAGGGAAGCAATACGGTTATGGAAGGCCGCGCGCAGGGCCGGAGAAGAACGTCGGCGCCGCGCGGGAATCTCTCCGGAGTTCCGGGACCTGGCCGTCTCGCTCCGCTCGGTGATGACCCACCCCGACCTCATCGACAGCTTCGCCAAGCTGCACGACGTCATGGTCGAAATGCGGGCCAGGGAAGGCCAGCCCTCCCTGAGCGACCTGCAGACAGCGGCGGGACGAACTCCCGACGGCAAGCGGCACCGGCTGCCCAAGAGCAGCCTCAGCGTCATCCTCAGGGGCGAGGCCGTTCCCTCCCGCGCCCACCTCACCGCGTTCATGGAAGCCCTGAACGTCTCCCCGAACAACGTGCGGCGCTGGCAGAAGGTGTGGGACCGCCTCGCGGACAGCACCCCCCGAAGACCGTCCGTGTCCCTCACGATCAAAGTGGTGGACGCCCCGCCGGCCGAAGAACCCCACGGACCATCCACCCCACCCGGCATCAGCACCACAGACCTCGACTTCCTCCGCGGCCAGATCCTCCTGGAGACCGTCCTCCCCGCCGGATCCGGCGTACTCCAAGGCCCCCAGCGCCCGTGCCCCCCGGCCGGCACCACCCGCTCCGGCCTGCCCATCAGAACACCACGCCGCTACGCCCTCACGCCCCAGCCGCGGGTACCGCCCGGCTCCCGTACGGCCCGGCACATCACGCTGCTGCCCCAGGAGATCCCCCTCAGCCGCCCCGTGGTCACCAGGGGCTTGCTTCCGCTCGTCACCGAGGACCGCCCGGTGGAGACCACCGCGCCGCCGGCTCCCCGCGGGCGGATAGGGCGCACGGTCGACCGCTGGCTCCGCAAGAAGTCACGACAGGACCACACCCACTGGCCGAACTACTGAAAAGACAGGCAAAGGGCCTGCGCCAGGCCGACGTCGGCGGTGGTGGTTGTGACGTTGCGCGATAGTTGGCGGCTTTGCACGGTGGTTGGCGGGTACGGCCAAAGTGATCACACGACCTGCTGTGACTCAGCACGCCAACTGTCGTGTCAGCACGTCATCTGTCGCCCCAGACGCGCTTGTCGGAGCCGGCGTCGAGGGCGGCAGATAGGTGTGGGTTCCCAAGAATCCTCGCCCCGATGGCTGGCGGCCCTGTGCTCAGGAGTCCTGGACGAGCAGCCTGCCCTGGGCGCCGTCCTCGGACACGAAGGCGAACACCCTCGGCGACGCGCCGAGGTTGAGGTGGAACGGCACCCAGTTCGAGTCCAACTGCAGCAGCAGCCGCCAGGGGCCGCCGTCCGGCCAATCGTCGCCTTGGAAGAACAGCGGTGTTCCGCCGATCTTGTCGCCGTCGATCCGCTCGACGTAGCCGTCCCGGTCGGCAGAGGGCAGGGCTTCGAGTTCCGCATCCGTCATGGAATCGGGCTCGTCGACCGGGCAGAGGTCGACGGTGAACTCCACCGCCGACCCGTCGCGGCCGTAGAGTCCGGGTCCGGTCGCCAGTGGGCGCACCGGGCCGGTGTAGTCCCCGCCCGGCTGCACGATGACAGCGTTCTCGCCGCCGTCGGGGTCGATGACGTCGGGGTCGAAGAAGTCGGCCTCGTCGTGATCGGCGTGGGTCACGAAGACGTAGGCCATCTTCCCCTGGCCGGCCGCTCCGAGTACCGGGCCCAACTCGATCTGGGCGACGAACCGCATCGGCCGGTCCCATGCCGCGCTCATCGGCCACTGCGGGCCTGTCAGCCACACGGGCTGGCCGCCGAACTTGGTGGCCGGCGTGGCGACCGGCTTGCCGGCCACGGAGAAGCCCTCGATGCGCAGTGATCTCACCATGCCCGGCATTCTGCCAGCGATGGCGGACATCACTGCCACGGGTCGCCTCCTTCGCCACCGCGGCCACTGCCTTGCCAGGATCTGCACCCCCCGGTGATCACCAGTCGTCAGATATCTCGCTGATTCAGCGCCAGATGTCGTGCTGACCCGACCGAGAAACCGCACGTCGAGTAGCACCGTTAGCGACAAGTAGCCTACTGAGTCATGAGCAGCAGGGGGAGACGGGCAGACAGACAGAGGATGTCGGACGGCGCTGGGGAGGCGGCCCAATGAGTGCCTCCCACCGGACAGTCAAACCAATCTCCTGGTGGTGGACAGTTCTCGGGGCCGCGGTGGTGACCGCGGCCATCTCCATTTCCATGTGGGCGCTACTGGCTCAGACCCACGGCTTGCGAGGTGAAGCCAAAGCCCAGGCACGTCTCGATGCGATCAAGACCGCGCTCACCGTCGGTGCTGGCACTGGCGGGGCTGCTGCTCTCCTCGTCAGCCTGCGACGCCAGTGGCTGAGCGAGCACGAGCAGAGCCACCGAGAAGCCGTTGACGCACTACTGAGGTTTTCGTGTTGTCGTCGGGGAGTGACGGTTGGGCCCTGACCCCGGATTTTGGACACCGGAGACACTTGGATCTTGATGGTCCAGGAGAACGGAGTCCCTGTGGGGATGAAGCACTACCCCGCCGAGTTCAAGGCGGACGCGGTCACGTTGTACCGGTCGAGGCCGGGAGCGACGATCAAGTCCGTCGCCGGTGATCTCGGGGTGAACACCGAGACACTGCGGAACTGGATCCGGGCCGCCGACGGGCGTCGCCCTG
>NZ_JBIWKI010000085.1:0-12390 GCF_044765565.1 Streptomyces sp. NPDC102437
GAGATGGTAGAGGGTGAGCAGGGACCACATCTCCTGCTCGACGCCGACCGGGTCGTGCGAGCGCAGGACACGTCCGTGCAGGATGGTGTGGCGCAAGGCGTAGTAGGCGCTCTCGTGCTCCCAGCGCTCGTGATAGAGGTGCACGAGACGGTCTGCGGGGTGACGGTGGGTGTCCAGGAGCGTGGTCGCCAGACGGTAGGAGCCGTCGAAATGGCTGCCATCCGTGCAGGTGACGCTCACCCGGGCTTCGATGATGCGTACCGGGACGCCGCCGATGACCGAGAGGTAGGTGGAGTCCGCGAGGGTCTGGAGGACCGGTGGGCGGCGGCGCTGGCGGATGCGGCCCAGGACCCGTGCGCCGGTGGTGTGAACGGCGGCGAGGAAGTCGTTGCCGTCGAAGCCCCGGTCCCACAGCACCAGCATCCCGGGGCCCAGATGGTGCAACAGCCTGGTGGCGTACGAGGTCTCGCCCTCCCGGGTGGGGCCGAACAACACCCGACGCCGCCACTCCCGCCTCGGCCAGCGATCTCCGATCGCCTACGAGAACGCCCTCCAACCACCATCAACTACCCTGGCCCAAGCCGCATAGACGTGTTCAATATCTGGGGTCAAGGCCCCGGTGCCGAGCCCTGCTTGTGCACGCAGAGGCCGTCTGGCTCCTCCGCCGGAGTGAACACGCAGGCCACGTCATTCTTCCTGCGCAGCGCAGCCTGTATCTCTGGTGTCGTGATCAATAACGTGATGCGTGCTGCGGCGGTCGCCGTCCTGGCTCTCTCCTCGCTGGCCGTTCCCGCCTCCGCCTCCGCCTCTGGCAGCGCCGGCACGGTACGGGCCGAGATCGAGTGCCCGCCCGGCTACGTGTGTATCTACCCCGAGATCAACTTCGGCGGGCAGCCATGGGTACGACGTGCCGCGGACGGCGGCGTGAAGGACCTGCCCTCCGCGATCCGGGACCGCGGCAGCTCGGTCCGCAACAACTCCGACCGCACCGCCCGCGTCTACGAGAAGCGGAACTACAGCGGTCGCTGGGTCTGCGTGACCCGCAGCGGCGGCTCCATCCACGACCTTCGCGGCTACAACCTCAACGACCAGACCCGCTCCCTGAAGATCAACAACAACGACTGCGGCTGAACATCAGCACCCACCCGTTCCGGCCGGAGCGCGGCTGGAGCCTGGTGGGCCGGGTCGAGCTGTTCCGGGCGGCCCAGAGCGGGCCAGACGAAGTGCGGGAGCTGGTCGTGCGCTGGAACGGCGAGGACGGGGCTCAGGCCCGGCAAGTCCCGTGCTCACGCGTGCTTCGGCCAGACCTGGAGCAGATAGTGAGCGCCGCCCTCCTCGAGGGCCTGGGGCTCGACGGGGAGCACTGGTCGACACCCGCAGCGGTCGTCGGCCACGGGGCGCAAGCCCTGGAGATGACCCGGACCGCCGGGCTGGAGGGTGTCATCGCGAAGCGGCTTGCGTCTGTGTACGAACCCGGGGTCAGGTCCCGCTCGTGGATCAAGATCCGGCACGTCCGGACCATTGATGTGATCGTGGGCGGGTGGGTCCCCGGCCGCGGCCGGCTCACCGGCCTGCCCGGAGCCCTGCTGGTGGGTGAGGAGCGCGCAGGCCGTCTTCGGTACGTGGGCAGTGTCGGCACCGGATGGAGCGACAGCGAACGCATCACGCTCGCCAGCCTGCTCGAAGCCGCCGCGATCGACGACTGCCCCTTCGACACGGCGTCGAGCGTGACCGGCGCACGGTGGGTCCTGCCCCGCCTGGTCGGCGAGGTCCGCTACGCGACCAGAACCTGGGCAGGATTGCTGCGACACCCTTCATGGCACCGGCTGCGCCCCGACCTCGCGCCCGACGACCTCACCTGACGCGTCCTACTGCGGCTGCAGTCCCGTCTGCGGATTGCAGATCTGGCACGGCTCGATGTCCGGCTCTCCCAGCGCGGTCATCGCGTCCTCGCGGCTGATGAAACCGAACTGGGCGCTGTACAGGCCGCACCCTCCGCGGTGCAGCAACGCCGTGCTCCCACTGAGGCCGCGGACCAGGCCGAGGTGGACGCGCTGAAGGTGTACGCGGAGGCGTGCGAGACCACTGTGGTCCACTACACCCCCGCCCCGTAGCCCTCGTCGGTGTGCGAGGCCCCGCACACCGACGAGGCGATGCCTACTGTTCCCCGGTCGGCGCAGCTTCCGGGAGGTCTTGCAGGCGCGTCACGAGGGAACGGCAGATGCGCTCGATTTCAAGGTCGAAGGCGACTGCACCACTCCAACGGTCGTCGCCGCGGTGAGGCTGTGCGAGCGCTGCGTGGATCCATGGCAAGGCTGGACGTGCGGCCTGGCCCATGCGGTTGAGGCAGGCGAGTACATCGCGCGCGGTGGAGTCGTTGTCCTTCCAGGCGTTCAGCAGCGCCGACACAACGGTGTCGGCCTCACTGTCTCCGGCTATGTCCCACAGGGCTGACGCGGTATGGACGAGAGTCCACGCGTTCCCCGTGTTCAGGACGGCCGCGTCGTTCGATTCGTTCCGGGCGTTCTCCTCCACCTGTTCGTTCAATATCTGTCGCAGGCGCGGCAGTACGGGAGCGGCGGGAGGGCCGATCCGGCCGGCGAGGCCGATCGCGTCGAAGTTTCGGTGGTGGTCGAGGAGTCGTTCGAGCAGGGGCACCACGCGTCCGGGGCGGCGTTCGAGTTCCCAGACGGCGGCCGCCGCGGCTGTACGGACGTCAGTGCTGCCCGTGTCGGTGAGGGGGTGGACGATGTCCAGGGCGGAGGCGGCGCGGGGCCCGAACGACGCGAGCGCCTTCAGGAGGGGCTCCGCGGTGCGCCATTGCTTGTGCCGGATGGCGGCCTGGAGGGCATCGGTGAGGGCGGGCACGGCCGCCGGGTCTCCGAGAGCGGCGAGGGCGGAGGCGAGAGCCGTAGGGCTGGCATCGGGCCATTCCCGGGAGTGGTCGACGTCGGCGAGGCGGCGTATGAGTCGGGGGGTGAGTTCGGCGGCGGCTTGGGGCAGGTGGCCTACCGTGTTCACCGCGCGCCAGGTGTCGGTGTCGGTGTCCAGCGCGATCAGGAGGCTGGGCAAGGCACGTTCGTCTCCGAGGCTGGCCAGCGCCACGACGGCCTGCTGGTGAGCACGGCGCTGAACACGATGAGGGCTTGCCCACGCATCAGGCCGGTGCTCGGCAAGGAGGACGGCGATGTAGGCGGCGAGGGCTTCCCGGGCCGGTTCTGCGAGGGCGCCCAGCTTCCCGAGGGCCTCGGCGGCCGCCGCCGAGGTGTAGGAGTCGTGCGGCTTCAGGCAGTCGCCGATGAGCTGGACGAGATGGGTGTGATCACCCCGCCAGGAGGTGATCACACAGCGGGCCATGTCGATGGCGTCGTACCGGGTGCCCGGGTCCGGGCTGCGCAGTTGCTCGGTGAGAAGGGCTGCCCGGTCGTCGAAGCGTGCGCCGAGGGCCTCGTGAAAGGCCACGAGCAAGGAGGTGGTGGGGGCGTGGACGCGCCCGTGGCGTTCGAGATCATCGAAAGCGGCGGCGATGTGCCCGGGGACATCCGAGTCGGGTTCAGGCTCGGCCTCACACGTACACGGACCTGTGGAAGCCCGGTCCTCTTCAGTCTGGGGCGAAGGCGTGACCTCGCGGAGCAGCAGGATCGCTTTCGGTACTGTCCGGTCGTCGATGGACTCGGGAGCGCAGCGGGTTCGATGGATAAGAGCTGCCAGGCGGGTATCCGGATCAAGGGCGCCGTTGTCGACCAGCGCGTTGAACCATGGCCGCACCGGCCCAGCGGCCGCAGGCAGACGGAGTACCAGGTCCGCCATCGTCCGCACCACCAACCCACGCTCGGCGGCACCGCCCTCTTCCTCAAGGCGGGCCTGCAGCAGTGCCACCGCCCGTTCGGCGTCGTCCAGGAAGAGCCCCAGGCCCTCAATCGCCGCCCTGCGCACCCGCGCGTCGGGATCACTGGCGTAGGAGACGAAGGCGTCGGCGTGCTCGCGCATCAGGTTCGCGGTGTCCGGGTAGATCGTGGATTCCTCCCCGTCGGGGCCGCAGATGACGGCGTAGATCTCCTCGGCTTCGATCACCTCCCGCCCGATGCTGAGCACCAGCGCGACGATTGCCCCGCGATCAGGAGTCGCCGGATCGTCCGCCTTGGCGAACAGAAACGGCAGACTGGCCGCCGTGCTCGAGTACACGCTTCCCTGGTGAAGGGCCTTGCCATAGAAGTTGCTGAACGCTTCATTGCGCACGTCGGGGTCGGGCGAGACCATGCCCCGCAGCCACCCCGGCACGTCCTTACCCGGCCCGTAGGCATGCTCCAGGGCTGCCCAGTCGATGCTTTCCAAGTCGTTGATCACGCCCGGCACTATGCCGGGCGGCACTGACATCTCGGACAGGGCGTTGGCCTCGGCGGGGTTGGCGGTGAGGCGGTAGATGGCTTTCACGCTGATCCAGGCGCGGCTGTAGGTGCAGTATCGCCGGGTCCTTGTCGCCCTTCGACTGGTTGCTGGCAGCCGACACCGCGATCAGCTGCGAGTCGGTCAGGCCGTTCGCGAGGGCACGGCGTTCGGGCGTCGACCACTCGGATGCCCCGGACCGCCAGGCTTCTTTCAGGGGGACGATGTGGTCGATGTTGATGCCGGAGGCGGACTCGACCGTCTTCCCGTCTTACTACGAGCACCAGATGCCGCTGATGGCACGGCACGATCTCTAAAGCCGCTGTCACTACCCACCCCAGCCACGACGCATGGACCTGGGCGCAGATGTGCCGCAGACGACGAGGATGGGGTAAGCGTGGGAAGCAAGCGCAGTCAGGCGGGGGCGCCGTACTGGACGCCCTGACGCGGCAAGGTGCGAGTACTGAAGGACGACGAGGGTCATTACTGGGTGACGTGCACCGGATGCAAGCTCGACAAGTTCTCGGCGCCCGCGTTTGCCGATGCGCGGAACCATGCCGCTTCTTGTAATCGCTGATCAGCCACCCGGTGCCCGCCTGCCTGACCGGCTCTGGTGAAGTGCGTTTCTGGTGGAGGTAGGCGCGAACCCGCTGGTAGCTGCCCGTGTAGCCGAGTGGAACGATCTCCTCCCACAGCTTCCAGGCGTTCGTTCCGCCCTCGTTCCAGCGGTCGTCGAGATAGGGCTTGTACTCATCGAGAACCGAGCGCCTTGCTTGCCACTGACCGGTGAAAAGATCTTCTGGCCTGGCAGCGTCCGCGTACCGTTTGACGGTTCGGCTGGTCATGCCGAGCTGCCGCTGGATCGCGCGACCGGCCGTCGCCCACCCTGTCGCACTCGGCGAGCGTCCCGTCGAGCAGTACGTACTCCGGTTCGTGCTCGCGCAGGACCTTCAGCAGGCCGGGTGCCCGGGCGGCCAGGAGGTCGATCACCACGATGGTGTAGGCGTGGGCGGTGCCGATCGAGATCCCGGAGCCAGCGGCTATCTGGGCCAGGGTGTCGTGCTTGCGCAGGTACACCTCGCCAACGAGCGCGCGTTGGTGCGGCAGGAGCTTGCAGCGGCGGTCACCCTCGCGGGTGACGATGAGCATGGTGCCCCACTCGACCAGCGCATGAGACAGGTCGAGTGCGGCAGGACAGAAGACCAACGAGGCACCTGTACCGCCGAGTTGAGACTTCGACCACCTCCCTCAACGGCGCAGGTGCCTCGTGCGTTGCGCCCTCGCCGCCGTCACCCATCGTTGGTCACTCTGAAAACGCTCAATCAGCGCGTTTCTTCTGGCGGGTTCGACTTCTTCCATGCGTCGATGATGTCTGCGGGGACACGTCCGCGTTCCGGAACGTTGTAGCCGTGATCGCGGGCCCAGGTGCGGACGTCCTGGGTGTGGAGGGTGGTGTTTGGTTCGGTGGCGGGGTGGTGCGGCTGCGTGGCCGCGGGTTGGTGGGGGGCGGCCGTGGCGGGTGTGAAGACGGGGCCGTGGTCGAGGAGGTCTTCGGGGAACATGGGGATGGTGGCTCGACCGCTGAGCACGGTGGTGAGGAAGTCGGTGAGGTTGCCGTCGTGGGTGTACCAGCGTGGGCCGCGGGCTTCGTTGACGGCCACGTGCCAGGTGTCGGGCGCGTTGGTGGGGTCGGTGATCCAGAAGAGGTACTCGCCATTGTCGGTGACGCCGATGGCGAACAGGTCCTGCGGGTCACAGGGGGCGGATGGGTCGCCCTGGGCTCGTGTTTGTTCGAGCTGGGTGCGGATGGTGGCGGGCATGGGTCCGGTGAGGCTGACCCATTCTGTTGCCCCTGCGGGGTGGTAGAGGTGAAGGTAGCCGCAGAAGGTTCCGGGTCCGTAGGTGTCGGCGATCTCTTTGTAGTCGGAGGGCAGGCGTACTCCGAGGATGCCCTCCACTTCCGGCCAGTTGCTGGGGGGCGGTGTGGTGGGAGGCGGCGGAGAGAGCTGGGTGAGGTTGCTGATAAGGGTCATGGGACTAGTCCTCGGCGGTGTCTCTGCTGCTGGCCATGAGCGGGATTGTCCAGGATTTCATCAACGATGAGGTTGCCCTTTTTATCGAAGGCCTCGAGCTGTATGTATTTGGGGACGGAGTCCTTCTGGTCGTCGCTGTATTCGAGGTAGACGTTATAGGTGGCGACTCCGTCCTTGTTCACGGCGTCGTAGACCACTGCCTCGTAGCCGCGCATGTCGGGAGTGTTCGTGGGGTTTTGTGTAATGGTGAACAGGTTGTCCAGGGTGTCTCCTGAGCCGCCGAGCCGGTTGGCCAGCATGTGTCCGCGGGCCTGGTTGTGTATGCCGCCGAGGAAGCCTGGCGGATGAAGCGCCTGGCGGGCGTCGGTTCCCTCGTCGAGCATGTCCCGGGTGACCGTCGCGTTCATTTCGTAGGGGCGACCGTGTTCGTCCCGTGTGAAGGTGACTCTTCCGCCCCAGGTGGGGTCGGCCGTGCATCCGGCCAGGCCAAGAGGGTCGGCCATCGTAAAGGGGTTGGGTACGTAGGCGTAGTGATTGGTGGCGGGCGCCAGGCCCAGGGGGTCGGGGGTGATGTAGCGGCCGAGGCCAGCGTCGTAGTAGCGGTTGACGTTGTAGTGGAGGCCCGTCTCGGCGTCGAAGTACTGGCCTGGGTAGCGCAGGGGTGTGTAGGCGATGCTGCCGCGGTTCCACTGGGTGGCTCCCCAGGCGGTGCTGCGGGCCTTCCATGCGATGTGGCCCTCGGGGTCGACGAGTTCGCTGGGGCTACCGGCCAGGTCGGTGACGATGGCAAAGAAGCGCCGGTCGGTCTCGTCTCGTGAGTGTTTGGATTCTCTTTGCGCCAGGGGTCGGAGTCCGGCGTAGTCCCAGACCATGGTGGTGCTGCCGTTGTTCTGCTCTGCGAGCTGGGCTCCGTCCCAGCAGTAGGTGATCCGTTCCGTGAGTGTCCCGTCGGCGTTTGTGCGCTGCTTTTCCGTGCGGCGCCCGAGCGCGTCGTAGAGGTAGTGCCAGGTGTCGGTGTCCGGGGTGAGGACCTGGGTGAGCCGGTCCTCGGCGTTCCACGTGAAGTGCCAGGAGAGGGTCTTCCCGCTGAGGGTGCGGGTGGTACGCCGGGTCATGCGGCCTTGGGCGTCGTAGGTGTAGTTGGTGCGGCCGGCGTGGGTGAGGCGGGTTCCGTTGTAGCGGCGGGTGCCGATGTCTTCCTGGTGGGGTGCCTGGGGCGGGAGGACGGCGCTGGTTTGGTCGCCGTTGGTGTTATAGGCGTACTGCTCTGTCCATCCGTCGGCGTGGACGGCGGTGACGCGGCTGCCGGCGTCGAGGGTGTAGGTGCGGGTTCCGGTGTTGCTGTCGTCGACGGTGAGTGGCGTGCCGTCGGCCTGATAGGTGAAGGTCCGTTCCAGGATCTCTGTGGCCGGTGTGGTGAGGGACTGGCGGTCGAGCCGACCGACGCTGTCCCAGGCCTGCCGGAGTGTGAGGTGGGAGTCGAGTGTGCGAGCTGTCTCGCGGCCGAGGGCATCGCGCGTGAAGTGGAACGTGTGGTTGCCGGCGCTGTAGGTAGTAAGGCCTTGCGGTGTGTATGTGAGGGCGCTCTGAGCACCTGAGGGGGTGCGCCGGTGAGTGCGGCGGCCGACTGAGTCATATGCGAAGGAGAGTGGCCGTCCGTTGACGGTCTCGGTAATGATGCGGCCGGTGGCGTCGTGGTCGAGGGTGATGTCGGTGTGGGCGTTGGTGAGGCGGGTGACGTGTCCGCTCTCTCCGTGGGCGAAGGTGGAGGCGGTGCCGTCGTCGTGGAGGAGCCGGGTGACGCGGCCGAGGACGTCGCGTTCGTAGGTGAGGCTCTGTCCGGCTGCGTTAGTGCGGCGTGTCAGGCGACCGACCGCGTCGTGCTCGTAGGTGAGGGTGCGGCCGTCGAAGTCTGATTCGGAGACGAGTCTGCCGGCTGCGTCGTAGGTGTAGTTCCAGTCCATGCCCTGGGAATTGGTGACCTTCGTCAGGCGTAGTTCCGTGTCGTGGGTGAACTTGTAGTCGGATCCTTCTGGGGTGTGGGTGGAAGACCGGCGGTCGAAGTGGGTGGCCGTGTGGGTGCTGGTGCGTCCCATGCGGTCGGTGTGGGCGACGAGGTTGTTCTCCCCGTCCCACGTCCACTCCTCACGAGTGAGGTCGGGCAGTTCTCGCCAGGAGAGTCTGCCTTCGGTGGTCCATCCCATGCGCACTGTGTTGTTGAGGGCATCGGTGACGGTGGTGAGGCGGCCGAACGGGTCACGCGCGCAGAGAGCCTGGGCGCCGTCCGGCGCGGTGATCTGCAGGGGAAGGCCTGCGTTGTCGTTCACGATCCGGGAGGTCACGCCGGTGGGGCTGTGGATGGCGGTGAGGTGACCGCAGAGATCGAACTCGTAGCCGGTAGTGGCGCCGTCGGGTTCGGTGACGCTGGTGCGGTTGCCGTACTCGTCGTAGGTGAAGCGGCGGGTGATGCCGCCCCGCTCGGTGATGGTGAGGGGCTGGCCCAGGTCGTTGTAGGTAGCGGTGGTGCGCACGCCGTCGGGGGCGAGGAGGGCGGTGAGGTTGCCTCGGTTGTCGCGCTCAAAGCGTGTTGTGCGGCCGAGGGCATCGGTCTGTGTCAGGAGCTGGTCCTGGGCATTGAACTCGAAGAGAGTCGTGTTGCCGAGGGGGTCGGTCTCCGCGACGACTTGGAAGGCTTCGTTGATGTGGAAGACGCTGGTGGCACCAGTGGAATCGGTGTAGCGGGTGATGCGGTGCTGGGCCTGACTCTCCACGTCGCCGTAGTGGAAGGACGACGAAAGGATTCCGTCTGGTCCTTCTGTGGCGCAGACACGGCCCGCGGCGTCGTAGAGATAGCGGAAGGATGAGTCGTTGCGGTCGGTCCAGGAGGTGACGCGGCCGTCGTGGTCGTAGGTGAGGCGTAGTGGCAGCCCGGAGGAATTGATGACCTCGGTCAGGTGGCCGCCTTTGTCGAAGCCGAATCGCCGTACCTCGCAGGGACCGTCAGGCGTGAGCAGGTGCAGTGCTGTAATCCGCTCTCCGCTGGTGGTGACCTGGACGGTGTAGCCGCCATCGTGACTGACCGTGGTCGGGGCGCCGTCGGAGCGCCGTGTGATGGTGATCCGGTTGCCGTTGCGGTCTTCGATGCCGGTGAGCCAGTACGCGCTCGACGTTTGATAGGGGCTGCCGGTGAAGTAGCGGGTGGTGCCGGTGCGGGAGTCGGCCACGACGTAGGTGGTCTGGTCCTCGTACTGCTGATCATAGGCGAGTGAGAGACGAGGACCTTCGACAGGCAGAACAGGATCGCCGCCCGGCTGCGGAACGCGAGGGTAGATGAGCAGGGAACCGTCCTGGCGGGCCCAGAAGGCGCCAGGGGAAATGTGATTGACCTCGATACGCTCGTCGAGAGTCGACGCCCAGGTCCGTCCAAACCATTGACCGTGGCGGTAGTTGGACAGGTGCGTCCGGTCCAGAACCAGCGGCAGGGTACCGGACAGCGACAGGTCGGTGTGCGTCAGGATCATCTCGCCGGTCGCGACGTCGACCGGGTCGTTCTTGCACGTCTTGCTCGATCCGGGGATGGAGTGGCGACGCGGGTCGGCTTTGGCCTTGTCGAGCGGCTCCGGTTTGGCCCTGGCATCGGCTGATTTCTTACGGTGATCGGCTCCCGGGCCTGTTCCGCCCGCTGCGGTGTCGGGCTCTTTGTCACGCTGACGGAGGCGCGCGAAACGGTCACGGATGTCGTCGTCCGTCGCCTTGTGGGCGGTGGAGATCTCTTTGACGGCCTTGGGAAGGGTGGTGCCTACGTGGTCGCCCATCGCCTTGGTCGCCTTGCCCAGGGCTTCCAGCGCCTTGTCCGCGACCGGATCGATGGCGCTGGCGATGGAGTCCCGGCCACGCGTGCGGCCGTGAGCAGTCTTGGCTTTGGTGAGCTTGCCTGCGGTCTTGCCATGGATGGAGACACTGACCCCATTGAGATGAGTCGCGGCACGATCATGCTCACTGTGCTCGATATGCAGATCCTTGAGCCCGCTACCGCTTCCCGGCGAGCCGCCCGCAGAAGCGAGGTGCATCGCGTTCTTCCCCGACTGCACCCCCTCCTTGAACCCGCCGGTGCCGGCGTCCTTGGTCTGGCCGAGATCCACATTGTCCTGCAGGCCGATGGCCACTGAGCCGAGCTGCACGACAAGGTCTGCGGCCATCTCCTCAAGAGCGGCCACCACCGGCTCCGTCATCGCACTCACCACATAACCGACAGCTTCCTCGACGCACTCCTTGATCAACCGCTTGACGACTTCCTGCGTGGCCCGCATCGCCCCCGCGCCGACGAGCAGTGACAGACCACCGGTCACAGGAATCAAAGAGAGCGCGATGCCGGCTTCCGAGGCCAGATAGCCGAGCTGCACGAGAGCGGCGAGCTTCATACCCTCGACCGCACCTGCCGCCAGATCCAAAGCACCGGCAATCGTCCGGGCCGCATCAGCGATGTCCCTGATGTGCTTGCCCTTGACCTTGCTCCAGTGATGGTTCAGTGCGGTGATGGACTCACCGGTCCCGGACGACAGCAGACGCGTGACGTGATTGTTGGCGAGCTGACCATCGTCCTCGAGGTCCTCGGCAAACTCGCGCAGCGCGTCGGCCATATCCCGATAGGCATCCTCATCAACGTTCGGCCACGCGACACCAATCAGATCCAGCAGCGTGTCCGCCCAATCCGGCACTGTGACAGCCACAACTGCGTCCCCCGTATCCACAGACCAACAAACCGAATAGTCGTATCACGCCCGCCGCCCGGCTGAAGCGCTATCAGCCAGTGAGCGTTTTCAGAGTGGCCAACGATGGGTGACGGCGGCGAGGGCGCAACGCACGAGGCACGCGTGCCGTTGAGGCAGGTGGTCGATGTCTCAACTCGGCGGTGCAGGTGCCTCGTTGGTCTCCTATCCGGCCGCACTCGACCTGCCTCATGCGCTGGTCTAGTGGGTCACCATACGGCCAGGAGGTCGATCACCACGGTGGTGTAAGCGTGGGCGGTGCCGATCGAGATCCCGAAGCTGGCGGCTATCTGGGCCAGGGTGTCGTGCTGGCGCAGGTACACCAGGCCGACGAGCGCGCGTTGGTGCGGCGGGAGCTTGCAGCGGCGGTGACATCTGGTCGGGGCCGTCGCGGAGCAATGCTCGGGACTTGTGGATCGGTGCGGGGAGGGACGCGGAGGGCGTACCTTCCCGAATGATCCTGTGATGGTCACCGAGTAGGCCCGCGTTCGCAGCGCGGGCCGGGAAGGCACGCCCGTGCTCAGCGTAGTCACCGACGACGGCTCCACCCAGTCCGGCTCCCTGATCGACGAGATCGTCCGCGAGGGCGCCCGCCGCATGCTGGCCGCCGCGCTGGAAGCGGAAGTCAACCAGTACGTAGCCGAGTTGGCGGCCGATACCGACGAGCGGGGGCATCGGCTGGTGGTCCGCAACGGCCACCACCGGTCCCGCACCGTGGTTACCGCTGCCGGCCCGGTCGAGGTCACCGCGCCTCGCGTGAACGACCGCCGCATCGACGACGAGACCGGCGAGCGCAAGCGGTTCTCCTCGAAGATCCTCGCGCCGTGGTGCCGCAAGTCGCCAAAGGTCTCGGAGGTACTGCCGCTGCTCTACCCGCACGGATTGTCGTCCGGGGACTTCGTGCCCGCGTTGGAGCAGTTCCTCGGCGGCGCGGCTGGGCTGTCACCGGCGACGGTGACCCGGCTGACGAAGCAGTGGCAAGACGACCATGCCACCTTCCAGGACCGGGACCTGTCCGACCGCGACTACGTCTACGTGTGGGCCGACGGGGTCCACCCCAAGGTCCGGCTCGGCCAGGCGCACTCGTGCGTCCTGGTCCTGCTCGGGGGATCGTCTTCGAGGACGAGGCCGGCTTCTCGATGACGCCGCCCCGGGCCCGCACCTGGGGCCGGCGCGGGCACACCCCCGTCATCCGCGTGCGT
>NZ_JBIWKI010000086.1:0-12049 GCF_044765565.1 Streptomyces sp. NPDC102437
AGAAGACACGACGTGTCATCTCTACTGCGGAAGAAGCTCCTTCACGCCTGACCAGCGGAAACCCAGCTATCACAGCCGGAAAGACAACGGCTTCTGAACCAACGCGAACAGCTCCAGGCCTCGCCCCCACGCCGCAACCGCAACGAGGCCTCCGTCCAGCGCACCATCGCCGCCTTTCCACCCCGAATCAGCGACGAACTCGGTACCTGGGTCAGGGTCCTGCGCGGAGCCACCCGCTCCCACCACCTCGCCACCGACTACGGCACCATACGCCGCTACCTCAGCTACCTGGCCACACCACTGGCTGACTGGACCAGCCTCTACACCAGCCTGCGTCAAGTGACCAAGACCGACGTCACCACCGCCGTCACCGCGGTCAAAGGCCCGCGCGCCCACGAGCGTGCGGTGGCCCTCCGGTCGCTCTTCCGCGCGCTGAAGCACGCCAAGCTCGTCTTCGCCGATCCCACCCGCGGCCTGCACGTCACCCGCCGCGAACTGCTGCCCGCCACCCTGGCCCCCGATCGGCTCGCCGGGCTCCTGGACGCGAGCACCAATCCCGCCAACCGCCTGGTCCTCGCGCTGACTGCCCTCCACGCAACCAACGGCCCGGACCTGCGCGACCTCACCCTCTCCGACGTTCTGCTCGCCCGCCGGCAACTTCTGATCCGCCGCCCCCACGGCCGTCACGTCGTCCACCTCGACGACACCACAAACGCTCTACTGCACGCATGGCTCCGCCACCGACACCGCCGTTGGCCACGTACCGCCAACCCCTACCTCCTCATCACCCAGCAGACAGCCAGTACCACCGACCCCGTCTGCACGGACTACATCTACAAGCGCTTCACACCCACCGGTGTGACTATGCGTGCTGTTCGCGCAGACAGAATCCTGGACGAAGCCCGCGAGACTGAGGACCCGGTCCACCTCGTCCGTGTCTTCGGAATCTCCGTCACCACTGCCATGAAGTACATCCACGCGGCTCATCCTCACCGCGGCGGCCCCGTCCCTCGCTGACGGAAGAAGGCCCGGCGGAAGCTGTACGGAGCTTGACGGCTGCGGGGCAGAACTGCTCTTCCAGACTCTGGCCGGACGCGAGGAGAAGCCGAATACGCCCAGGCCAGAACAGTGGTGAGGCAGGTCCTCACCTTCTCAACGATGATCGCCGCCCAGCGCTCGCTGAACCTCGGCTGCGGGGAAGGGGGTGCGCTTGCTTTGTGTGACCAGGCGGTGGTGGAAGTCGTCCAAGACGATCGCGTGCCGCGCGTGCCGGCCGATGATCGCGCCGACGTCGTTCGGAACGGCAGAGGGTCGGTGGCCTGCAACCCATTCGCGCAGGAAGGTCCCGTGGTCGGCGCCACCACGCACGCTGTCGGGAAGGTGATGGCGAAGCAGGTGGCCCGGTGCGTAACAACGGTCGTACACGAGGTGATCGGCCAGGAAGGCGTCCTCCTCCGCCGAGAGTTCGAAGTCCCGGCTCAGGGCCAGCCCGAAGTCAGTGAAGTACACCTGCCGGCCATCGGTCAGCAGGTTGGAGAAGTGCGCGTCGAAGTGGACCAGCCCCCGCGCGCTCATGAAGTCCGTTCCCCGGTGCAGCTCGTCCTCTACCCATAGGTAGGGCGACTGGCCTCCTCGCTCCTGCCAGGCCACGTTCCGTGCCGCGCCGAGCCACCCGCCCAGTGTCTGGGGCACATGCTCCAGGAAGAGCACCAGGCTGAAGGATGACCGCCCGATGGCTTCCAGCCTGCGGCGGACCGCCGGCGACCCATCCCAATGCACCACGGCCCCTTCAAGGCCCCCGAACTCGTCGGCGAAGCCGGTGGGAGGACTGTCCGGCAAGACCCGCCAGTGATACAGCAGCGGGAACCCCGCGTACTGGTCTGTCAGCACCCAGCCTGTTGCCAGGATGTGCGCTGCCAACTCTCGCCAGGCACCGAACCCCGCCGACCCCACCCCGTACTGATAGAAAAGGGGAAGATCGAACAGGTTAGCCGTCGACCGCACGTGCTCTGGCTGCAACTCCATGTCGGTCAACGGGACCCGCTTGACGAAGACGCGCCTCCCCGCCACCTGCATCTCCGCCGACCTGCCGCCGATGCCAGAACCGAGACTCGCCGCAGCAGCCACCGCATTTTCAAGCCGCCGGTCACTGATCAGGGACAGCCGTGCACCCACGTCCGCATACGCGGACACTCGCGCAGAATGCCCTGATTCGGTCGCATCCATGAGCAGCTCCAGACTGACATCGCAACTGACTGTTGTTGATCATGGCAGCCAACTTATGTGACTCCCGCTACGTCCCCTTGAAGCACCACGGCCATCCAGAGTCTGTTCGACCGCGAACCCGCCATACTCATAGTTGTCGCTGAACCACTCACGCGTGGGTTCGTGCGACACCCCCGGCCAGAAATCAGCGAACCCGCCTGCTTCGCCGGGAGGTCACGTCGAAGGCGGAGAGACCAGCCTGGCCGCCGCCGCGCGCGAGCTGGAGGAAGAGGCCGGCATCGCCGTCCCCCTCGCCGGCCTGCGACAGGTCGGTGCCTTCGACGACCCCGGCCGTGACCCGCGCGGCCGGTACATCAGCGTCGCCTACACGGCCACCCTGCCTGCGCCCGTGCCGCCGACGGCCGGGGACGACGCCACCGCCGCCCGCTGGTGGCCCTTGAACGCGCTCCCCGACCTCGCGTTCGACCACGCCGACATCCTCGCGGCCGCCGCGGCCCGTTGACGTGAGCGCCCGCCACCTGCGCGCTGCCCTGCTGCTCGCCGCCGCCGTCCCGCTCACCGTGGCGACGGCCGCCGTCGTGCTCAGGGCCAGCCACCTCAAGCTCTACGCGGACCGGCACCGCATCGAGATCACCGCCCAGCCCCGGCCGGACTGCCCGCCCTGCCGCGGCGAGGGCGGCTGGTGGACCGGCGGTGCCTTTCCCGAGATGGAGGCGTGCGGCTGCTGGTCCGACCGGCGAGAGATCCGCATCCGGCTCCTGCCCGTCCCGGGATGGGACGAGCCGCCCTTCTGAACACCGCTGTCCCCGGCCGGACTCCGGCCTGGGACAGCGGCACACGGGGCGACCGCAGCATCGGCAAGAGGCCGGCCGCCCCGCACACCCCACCCCGAACACCGAGATGAGGAGCACACCCAGCATGACCGATCGCCTCCGCGCCATCGAGGGCCTCGCCCTGGCTGCCGCCCTGACCGCCGTCTTCGACGGAGTCCACAGCTTCGGGGACCAGTTCGTGCAGCGGGAACGCGACGCGATGACCAAGGGGATGCATGGCTCCCACCTGGTCTACAAGAACGACGGCTCCCCGGTGGAAGAGAACCCCTGGCGGCACGGCAAGGAAGGCCGCACCTGCACCGCCAGCGCCTACGGCCGCCGCTCGGTGAGCCGACACGTCGCCTCCTACTCGGCCGTGCAGCTCGCTTCCACCCTCGCCGTCACCCGCACCGTCGGGTACCGCGTCCCCGCCAGCGCCCTGCTCACCGGCGCCGCGATCAACGCGATCACCCACGGAATCCTGGACAGGCGCGAACCGCTGCTCTGGCTCGCGGAGAAGGCCGGCAAGTCCGGCTACATCAAGCACGCCACCGTGGTCCGCAAGGCCGGCGGCGAGGGCACCGAGTACCCCAAGGCCGTCCAGGAGGTCTCCGGTCCCGGGACCGCGCTGATGGAGTTGGACCAGGCGGCGCACCGCGCGATCGGCGTGGCCGCCGCCCTGGTCACCGCCTGGATCACGCTGCGCAAGGGCGACCGCCGGTGACCCCCGCCGCCCGTACCCGGCTGGAGCGCGTCCGCGCTTCGGCCGGGATCGTGAAGCTCGCCGTTCAGCAGATCGAGGACGAACTGGGCGGTCCGATCGACGCCGAGTTCCTCGCCGAGACGCTGCGCGAGCTGTTCGACGAGGCCGACCCCAAGGGCGGCGTCCTCGGCTCGCTCAACCAGCTGCTGACGATGGCCTCCCGGGTCGCCGCGCTCACCCCGCTGGACGGCGAGGACTCCGAGTCCGCCTCCTGCGCGATCGAGGAGGCCGCGGCCTTCACCCTCGACTCCGCCGGGATGCGCCTGCACCTGGCCACCTCCACCCTCCACCCGCAAGGAGAACGCCCGTGAAGACCACCTTCGAAGGCACCATGCAGCCGCTCGACACGACCATCCCCGACCCGGCCCTGATCGTCCTGATCGGCGCGGCGGGGAGCGGCAAGAGCACCTGGGCGAGCACCTGGGCGAGCACCTGGGCGAGCACCTGGGCGAGCACCTGGCCGTCCACGCAGGTCCTGGAGCTCGATCAATTCAGGGCGATGGTCTCGGACTCCTTCTCTGTCAAGTTCTGCGTGTTGAGTTGAGGTTGCGGCACACGGGCTAGGCAGGTAGCCGCGGTTGGCGACGCGATTTACGACACGATCGCGGGCGTACGTGACGCGGGTCAGATGGTGAGAGCGGGCCAGGGGACGTCGGTTTCGACGGCGGCGGTGTAGTCGACGCCGGGGACAGAGAAGCCGTAGAGGCGGCGGACTTCGTCGCTGAACCAGTCGAGGTCGGCGAGTTCGGTGATGGTGTCGCTGGTGGCGCTGCTCCAGCGTTCGGCGACGGCGTTCTGCACCACGGGGTCGAGTTCCCAAGTGTCGAGGCGAACCCGGCCCTCGTCGTCGAGGTCGAGGGGGCGGGCGCCGGTCAGCTGGTCCCACAGCTCCACCAGTTGGCCGATCGGGGCCACCATGGCGTCGCCGAGGACGCCGCGCAGCAGCCCGACGTACAGGGCGATGCCGGGGATGGCGGTGGAGGACTGCGTGACGGCAGCGGCGTTGACCGAGGTCACGGCCCGGCCACCCACGGTCTTGCCGAGGCGCTCGTCCAAGGTGCGCGCGGTGGCTTCCAGATGGGACTTCGCGGCGCCGATGGTGCCCTGCCGGTAGATCGCCGCGGTGAGGGGCGAGCCGATGTAGGACAGGGCGGCGGTGGCGAAGCCGTCGGCGAGCAAGGACCGGTCGGCCAGGAACGTGATCCACCGTTCCCAGTCGGTGCCGCCCATCACCGCCACGGTCTGCTCGATGTCGTCGCCCTCGGCCGGCGCGGTGGTGACCTCTTTCACCTCCGGGGCACCGTGCTCGTCGAAGACGAGGGTCTTGGTGGTGTACGGCGAGCCGATCGGCTTGAGGGCCGAGGCGTACATAGTGCCGGTGTCCGGGTCGGTGCGGCGAGGCGCGGCCACTGAGTAGATCAAGAAGTCGAGTCGTCCCCCGAACCGCTCGGCAAGGAGGTCGGCAACCTGCTCCTTCACCGTGTCGCTGAACGCATCGCCATTGAGGAAGACCATGTCCCGCCCGTGCTGTTGGGCGAGCCGGGCGGTGGCGGCGGTGCGATACCAGCCGGCCGTGCCGGTGCGCCGCGCGGGCGCCTTCTCGAAGCACACGCCGATGCCACGGATACCGACATGGGCCAGGCCTGCGATCGTAGCGGCCAGGCCATACCCGGCGGAGGAGCCGATGACCAGGGCTACCGGCCCTTCGCCCTTGGCAGTGACCGGGGCAGGGACGGCCTGCCACATCTCGTCCACCAGCTGTCGACAGCCGCCAGGATGGGAGTCGAGGAACAGGAAGCCCCGGCTCTTGGGCGCAATGACGCATTCGCTCACGGTGTGGTGCCCCAGGTGTCGTCACGGACAAGGACGCGGCGGCCGTCTCGGCCACCCCGTCCTGTAAGTCTGCGGCCGTGCCGATGAACGCGGTGATCTTGACCGGCACAACGATGTCTAGCCGGCCTTGGAGGGTTCCACTAGCTCTGTCGGGGGCAGCTGGCGGGCACCCAAGTCCCATCCCGCGGAGTAGGACCGAGCCTGCCGACCGGCAGGATGGTCTCGGCCTGGAGTCCACTGGCTGGGAGGCTTGCCGGACTAGCACGAGAGGTCGGGCGGTCCGGCGGGTGCGGTGTACTACCTCGCGACCCGGCCCGACGGCACCGTCCCGCCCACCGCCGGCCACGCCAACGAGTACCCCAACAAGGCGGCCGACCTCATCCCGACCGTCAACATCGCCGATCACATCGGCGAAACCGTCGACCACCCCACCCCCGGCAGGCCCTGATACGACGAGAGCCCTTTCAGTTACTTCCGGACCTACACCCGGCCCGGTGAGATCCTCAAACGCGTCGAGTGGCCGGCGCGACTGTGGGTCGTCGAGCCGCTCGGGCAGACCGGCACCTGGGGCGGGTACTCGTACTGGGTGCTCTGCCACCGGCTGCGGGTGATCGAGGAGGCCGAGCCGCGGCACGCCTTCGGACACCGCGGCGCACAGGTCCTCGCCACCCTCGCCGAGCTGCCCACCCTCATCCGGCAGTGGGCCGGGGAATGGGCCGCCGACCCCGAGCGCACCCGCCGTACCTACGACGCCTGGACCCAGCGGATCACCAAGACCCACGCCCTGGACTGGTGGGCCCCTGCCGGGTGCAGTACTCCCGGCGCGAGGCCGGCCTGACCACCGCCGACCGGCTCGCCGTCACCGCCACCGAGCAGGCCGTCGCCGACGCCGCCCCCCGAGGCCGCCGAGGCAATCCGTCTGCGCGCCCGCTGCCTGATCGCCGGTCAGCTCATGCACGACGAGCGAATGGTCCGCGGACTGCTGCTCGGTACCGGACTCGATACCCCGGCCCCCGTCCCGGCCTGATCACACCGCAGCCTGGCTCCGATCAACTCACCGGAAGGGAACGGACATGACGCGTCCAACGGCCCCGACGCGGCCGGTCTGGAAGTGCGCCGAGTGCGACACGAACAACGACTTCGCCACCGACCTGCAGTGCATGGTCTGCGGCCGTGGCCGCCCGGTCTGCCGGGTCCGCCTTAACCTCCCCGTCCCCGGCCACGTCCCCAGGCGGCGCGGAGTGCTGCGGTGCCCCCGCCGGTACAGCCCGAGCGCACCGGCTGAGGGATGACTGACCTCACCTACGTCCGCGCGGCCGCCGGGTGGCGCCTGGTGCTGGGATGTCTCCGCTGCCCCCCTGCACGAACCGGTTCCCCACCCGGACGCATCACCAGTTCTGACCAACCCCACTGAGTAACCCGCCCCAGTGTGGTGCGCTCGGCGGCACCACACCGGCACACCCTGCGCCCGTCGGCGCGTCGCAGTAACCGGGTAGGCCGGACCGCGAACACGAACCCACCCACCGGAAGGAAGTCACCCATGTCTCGCCAGCAGTTACCCACCCTTGAGCGGAGGCTCGGCTCCGCGAAGCGGGAGCTCGGTCTCCCCGTCGTTGTCGCGATCTGCGGCTCCACCCGCCGTACGAACGGCCTGCTCATCACGGCAGGAACGGAGGCCGGACGGTGACCCAGGACCCCTTCGAGGTCGCGGGCGACCTGTGGCGCAGGCTCGTCGAGCACCAGCCCGCCGTAGCGGCCGCGATCGCCCTTCGGCTGCGGGCGCTGCCCGAGGACTGGTCGGCTCGGGAGCTCTGCGTCACCCGCCCCGAGGCCGCGCTCACCATCGCCTCGTCCGGCCCCGAGCACCGGGTGGAGGTCCTGCCGTACGAGACCGACGTGGAGTTCTGCGGCGCGTGCTGCGAGGCCGAGGACGACTTCTGCCGGTACCACAAGGGCATCTCGGACGGATACCAGATGCTCAGCCAGCCGCTACTGGACGCCGCCAAGCTCGACCATGACGTCACCGTCCGCGCCATGCTCCAGCGCCTCGCCGACGCCGAGAACGCCCACGAGAGCGGCGCCATCGAAGATGCCGTCGACCAGCTGACCAAGGAGAACACCGATGGCTGAAGCCACCCAGCCCAACTACGCCCTTTCCCCCGAGCGAATCGCGGACGCCGTCGCCGTACTACGGAAGGCACAGGAAGGCGACCAGGAGGCACACCGAGACCTTCGCGAGTACTTCCCGGAGTACGAAGGACTCGTGATGCAGACCGATCAGGCCCGCTACCTCGAACTCGCCGCCAGCGCCGGGTTGGTGGCGACGCACCTCCTGATCACCGAGTGCGGGGGATGGGGTGCCTCGGTGGAAACCTCCACCTCGAACTTCGAATTGCCGCTCGCGTCCGTGGCTCTCGGGGACTACGCCAGCAGGACCGAGGCGATCCGAGAGGCTGCGCGCGCTGCGACGGACAACGGATGGATGCTCGACCCCGAACACCAGTGGTCCGATTTCGACTGTGGTGGCGGGGAAGTCCACATCCCGATTCACGCGCGGCCGACACACTGACTGACGTCCTGGCGCCCCGGCCCCGTGCCGGGGCGCCAGACCGTTACCGAGAAATGAGGAGCACCCTGACGGCCGGCAATCTCCTGGATCGGTGAGCTGCCCCCGCGGGCCGGCCGCCCGTCGGCGCGCCCGGGCCCGGCAGCCGTTGCCGCATCCCCCGCAGGGCGGACGGAGGGCGGCTTGCCGAGCCCCGGACCGGCTTGCTCGGCCTGCGGACCGGGCGGGGGCGGACGGCCCGCAGGGACGCGGCCGGGGAGGGACAGCGCCCCTGCCCGTCGGCATCGTCGGGCAGGGGGCAAGGACGTTCCAGGCCGCGTCGTTCTTTCAGTGCCGCCCAGCGGGCCACGAGAGCCAGGGGAACCGGGAAGGCCTGCCCGGCGGACACGGCAGAGAGTTGTACCGGCAGTTGCCTGAACAGTTGCCTGGACAGGTGGACCGAGAGTTGCACCGGAGGTACTACCGGAGGTGTGAACCCCCCTTTCGTGATCTTGAAGGTTTTCCCAGGTCAGACCACCTGGGCAAGCCTATTCTCTTCGCCGACACCTCTTTCTCCGCGATAGCCGGAGGAAGAGGCTTGATGTTCTGACGGCGCGGCCCGTCCACCCGTCCGCCTGGCCGACGCCCGTCTCCTCCGTACCCCGCACTGGCTTCGCTTCGAGGAGGCTCCCATTTTGATGAGAGTGCAGTATCTTTTTAGTGGTCGCTGTGAGCGGAGCGCCATGCGTTCGGCGTGCCTCTTGCTGCGGCCCTCTCCCCATACCTCGGGCGTCTGGATGCGCCAGCGGGGTCAGCCAACCAGCATCGAAGGAGCAATCAGCGGTGATCCATCCAAGCCGGAAGCATCTGGCGCGTACCCGGGAGTTGCTCGCTCGGGACATGGGCATGGCCATGGGCACGTTCCGGAACAAGAAGCCGTACGCTGCGGCCGGTTTCCCGAAGCCCATCAGCTCTGCTGGCGCACGCACCCTGTTGTGGGACGGCGGCCAGACCGCCGCCCACCTCGCTGGTGAGCCCGTGCCGGTTCTGCCGTCCGCTGACGACCCCGCCATGCTCTTGGACCGCCAGGAGGCCGCCGCCGAACTGGACGTGACGCCCCGGACCTGGGACGGGTACGCGACGGACCCGCGCATCGTGCCGCACTCGGTCGACATCCATGGCGTGGAGCACTGGCCGCGCAGCATCGTGCAGGCCTTCCGTGAGGACCGTCCCGGGAAGGCAGGTGCGTCCGGCCGGCCGAAGGGCAGCAGCAACGCGGTGCCCCGCGGCGAGCTCCGAGCCCGGGTGGCCGCCCTCCTCGACGCCGACCCGGCGGTCACGATCGCTGGCGTCCGCGAAACGGTCGGGGTCGCGCCCGCCACGGCCCAACGCGTGCTGGCCCAGCTCCGCAGTGAACGGATCGCCGCGCTCATGAAGACAGACCCCAGGCTCTCCGTCGACCAGGCCGCGGACCGGCTGGGCTACCCGCCGGCGGTCCGCCGCGCTGCGCGCGCAGCGGTCGCCGAGCACGCAGAGGAGGCGGCGTAGCCATGCACACGCTCGCGGCCCCGGATAGGTGGGAAGCCCACTATGCCGCCGGCCGGGACTTCCGACCCGTTCTGTGCGAAGAAGAAACGACGTTCGACCAGAACGTCGGACGGGGAATCGGCCTGACGGCACTCGACATCGGATGCGGGACCGGAGGGTTCGCCAGATTCCTACGAGAGCGCGGCTATTCGGTACTCGGAGTCGACTACGCAGAAGCCGCCGTCTCCCGGGCCACCTCCCGGAGCCAAAACACCACCGACATCTCTTTCCAATGCTGGAACGCGGAAGGAGGCCAATGGACAGGAATTCCAACCTACGACCTGATTTCCTGCCGCCTCAGCTACGCCTTCATTCAAAACAAAACGCAATTCCTGAATAACGTCAAAACGCATCTCCCGACCGGCGGGGTGTTCTACGTAATGACGCCCCTGTCAGATAACCTGCCCCCAGAAAGAAGAAGAACCGGAATCTCAGCGGAAGAGATCGAAGAACTTTGCGACGGCTGGACCGCCGTCAAGGAAACCGAACTCGACATCCATCACGCCTGCTACGCCCTGACCCGCTGAGAATCCTCGAAGCTAAGATCAGACCGGTGTACGGCCAAGGCACGGTGTTGCCGCGTGGGACCGTACGCCAGTGGTGGTTGGCTGTGGGCCGCTAACCCTCCGCCGCACGCCGGCGGACCGGCCACCACGTCAGTTGCGATGCCCCGGACGCCATCCCACCAGTGGCGCGAAGTCCGGGGCATCGCCATTGGGCAGCAACAAGGGGCGCAGAGCCCACCGTTCGTAGTGCGATCTTGACCCGCACGCCGTGCCTAGATCCGAGTGCGACAGGGAGCGCGGGAGGGGACGGACGGGGCGCAGCACGGGGCGAGGCATGGGGCGCAGCACAGACTTGGGTTTTCCGGGGGTCGGTGTGTCCGGGGTGGGGCGCTCCGCGCCCCTGCGCCGCCGGGTGGGGCTCCGCTGCGCTCCGCCCCACCGGCCCCCCGCGTGCCAGGGCCGCTCCGCGGCCCTGGACGGGCGCTCCGCGCCCTCACGCGCTGCGGGGAATGGCAGTCCGGTCACCGGGTGCGCTCCGCGCCCCCGGCAACCTCGCTCCGCGCTGCCATTCCCCTTGCCTGCCGCTCCGCGCCAGGGGGTTATGCGGCGCAGGGGCGCGGAGCGCCCACCCCGGACACACCGACCCCCGGGCCGCCACTCTTGGTGACGGCCCGGGGGCGTTCATTCACTGCGGTGCTGACGGATTACGGCTTAGTGGCCGTCCTCCCCGGGGCGGCACGGCGTGCACTCCATCGCATCCTTCTCCCACAGCGGCCAGTCGACCTTGAAGCCGTTCGCCTCGATGATCTTGGCCGTGTTGAAGACGGAGCCGTCACCCTTGCGCTCCACCTCCGGGATGTGGTCGAGGAAGCCGCCGTTCATGTACTCCGCGCAGAACTCGCGGTAGTTCTTCGTGTCCAGGATGAAGACGTGAACGCCGTGATCCACCAGCTGACCCGGACCCATGCCGAGGCCACGCCCACGCATCTCCATCGCGGTGATCAGGTAGGCGACCGCCTGCCCGAAGATGCGCTCAGCCATGACGATGTCAAAGGGGTAGTCACGCATGAGGAGGGCGATTTCCTTTGCCCAGACCTCCGGTGAAACGAACGACTTCGGGTCTCGCGTTTCGACCTGAATCTCGGTTCCCATTTCCTGGTTCCTTTCTTGTTGGTGTTTTTCGTGGTGTCTGGGGCCGCTATCCCCTGACATGAATAAGATACCGCACTAGTGTCACTGACGCCATGGGATAACTGGATTACTTCCATCGAGATTTTGATGCCCCGTCAGGCGCAGTGCATTGTGCGATGTATAGCGAGCAGCCATCCGGGATGAATTCAGAATTCATCCCGGATGGGTTTCCGACGCAGAGCCAGGCGCGAGTGGTGGTGTGTGCTGATTCCGGAATCCATCTGGGATATGTTTTGACGCACGGTTCTTGAGGGGGCGTGAGGCGGCTAGGTGGTGCGTGCTGATTCCCAATCTCATCTGGGGTCAGGTTTTGACGCACTGTCTGGATGGGCATGGTGGGGGAGAGTTCCGAGTGTCCTGCCCGATCC
Source organism: Streptomyces sp. NPDC102437 (assembly GCF_044765565.1). NCBI lineage: Bacteria > Bacillati > Actinomycetota > Actinomycetes > Kitasatosporales > Streptomycetaceae > Streptomyces > Streptomyces sp. NPDC102437. The sequence goes on from NZ_JBIWKI010000086.1 coordinate 11,832, forward strand.
TCACATTCCGTCACATTCCGTCCCGACCGAGGCCACCCCTCCACCTAGCCAGCTGCCCGCGTAGCGGGCTCTGAGCAGCCACGGAGTGGATGCTCAGAGGTCAGCGCGGAGCGCTGACCTTCACTCAGGGCCACGGAGTGGACCGGAGTCCGGCGGGCGAAGCCCGCCACGGTACCGCCCCCGAGGAGATCGGGAGAGCACACCTCGGAACAACACTC
>NZ_JBIWKI010000087.1:0-11538 GCF_044765565.1 Streptomyces sp. NPDC102437
GAACGGGCAGTGGACAAGGGACACGGCAACAACAGCTACGCAGCGATCATCGAACAGCTCCGCCACCCCACGCCGTAACCGACAGCCACCAACTGCTCCGGGACTGTAAAACGTTCGGTGTAACTCCCGATCATGGAAGATGCATCGATGACCAGCGACGTGACCGAGGTCGAGACTGTCGAGCCGTCTGAGGCGGTGCCGTCGAAGTCTGTGGATGACCGGCTGATTGACGAGCTGGTGGGCCGGGCTCAGGCCGAGGGCTTGCAGCTGACCGGCGAGGGCGGGCTGCTCCAGCAGCTGACCAAGCGGCTGCTGGAGTCGGCTCTCGAGGGCGAGATCACTGACCACCTCGGCTATGACAAGCACGGTCCTGCCGGGAAGAACGGAGGGAACTCCCGCAACGGCACCCGTGGCAAGACCGTGCTCACAGACGTCGGCCCGGTGAAGATATCCGTGCCCCGTGACCGCGACGGATCTTTCGAGCCGAGGATCGTCAAGAAGCGGCAGAAGCGTCTGTCCGGCGTGGACGAGATGGTGATCTCGCTCGCGGCGAAGGGCCTGACGACCGGCGAGGTCCAGGCCCACCTGGCCGAGGTCTACGGCGCCGACGTGTCCCGCCAGACGATCTCCACGATCACCGACAAGGTCCTCGAGGGCATGGCCGAATGGCAGAACCGGCCCCTCGATGCCGTCTACCCGGTGGTCTTCATTGACGCCATCCACGTGAAGGTCCGGGTTCTGTCGACGATCTTGTGATCCAGGTGGCCCGGGCTCATCGTGCGAGCAGGACGCGTTTGCGAAGGAGGTCGAGGCTGGCCCGGCCGAACATCTGGCGCTTCAGCATCTTCAGCCGGTTGATGTTGCCTTCGACGGCGCCAGAACTGTAGGGCAGAGTCAGGCCGTTGCGGACGGCGTCGAAGTCGCGGCGGAGGTTGCGGGCGAAGCCCGCGAGTGGGGCGAGGGAGTCTCGTTCGACCTCGGTGATCCAGTCCTCGAGGCGGTCGCCGTGGCGTGCGGTCATCATGACGGCGAACTTCCTGACGTGAAGAGTGAGCCGGTTCAGCTCGGGATCGCGTTCACGCAGCCGGTGAAGCTTGCCGGCGACCTCGTCCCGCAGGTGGTCGGGGTGAGTCATGATCCATGAGGTGACCTCGCGGACCGACGGAGGCTTCGGCCCCGGATCGGGTGCGTGTCCGCGCCCGGTGCGGTACTGCCGCAGATGACGTTGGACGGCCAACTCGCCTCCAGGGTAGCCCTGTTCCTGAATTTCGCGGTAAAGCTGGGTGGCGTTTCTGACGCCATCGTTCCAGCGCCGGTGCAGGTAGCCGACATACGGGTCGACGACGTGCGCCCGCTGCAGGCTTTTGGCGACGACGTCGTCCGCGGAGGGGGCGTTAATCAGTTTGCGGACGGTGGCCTGGTGCAGTCCGAGTTTCCGGCCGATCCCCGCCTTCGACATCCCCTGCTGCCACAACTCGTGGGCGGCAGCATGTTGTTCACGGAGCCGAGTCACGATTTTCAGCTCTGTCGGCAGCCGGACTACCTGCGGTTCGTCGGGGGTGTCTGCGGGTTGTGGAGGCGGTTCGGCCAGACGAGAGCGATGAACGTTCACTGTCTTCTCGACCGCCTGGCCGAGATTGGCCCACAGATGATAGCGATCAGCGACCTGCTCGGCCTGCGGCGCTCCGATGCGTGCGCCCTCCGCGTAACCGCTGGACCGGTCCCGGCAGATCACCTTTACCTCGGGGTGGTCGCGGAGCCATGCGGCGAGGTCTTCGCCCTCGCGCCCCTCGTAGAGATGCAGTGGACGGTGGGTGGCCATGTCGATCAGCACCGTGCCGTAGTGACGGCCCTTGCGGAAGGCGAAGTCGTCAACGCCGAGGACCTCCACCTCGCCGACCTCCGGTTCGGGCAGGGCTCTGACCAGCCGCAGCAGCGTGTCCTTGCCCACGGTGATGCCGACTGCGGAGGCCAGACGGGCTCCTGCCCGGCCGGCCAGGGCCAGTCCGATCCGCGTCAGCACCCCGCGCAATTGCGGGGTCTGCCGACTGTGCGGGGTCGTCAGTCCCACGATCTGTTCGGCGAACGTCACTGCCGTGCAGGCAGCGTTCTCGCAGCGGAACCGGCGTATGTGTAACTCGATCACCACGCCGAGCCCGCCCACGGCGACGTCACGCAGCTTGCGTACGTACCGGCCGTGCACCCGAGCGGAGCTTTGACCGCACCGACAGGACCCGCTCGCCGCCCGCACCCGCGTCCTCAACACCACCTTGTCCGGCCGTCGCTCGACCTCCTCGATGAGCAACGCGGACAGGTAAGGAAACAGCTCCAAGAGCACATCACGAGAGCACGCGATGCATGATTGCGAACGGTCGGCACGAACCGCTCAACCGTCCGGATCACAAGATCATCGACGGAACCAAGGTCCGCGACGGGGCGGTTGCCAACCGGCCCACTTACGTGGCCCTTGCGGTCACGACCGAGGGGCGGCGGGACATCCTCGGGCTGTGGGCCGGCGACGGTGGCGAGGGCGCCAAGCACTGGATGCATATCCTCACCGAGATCAAGAACCGCGGTGTGAACGACGTTCTCATGCTGGTCTGCGACGGGCTCAAGGGCCTGCCCGACGCGGTCGAGGCCGTCTGGCCCCGCACGACCGTCCAGACCTGCGTGGTCCACCTGCTGAGGAACTCCTTCCGCTATGCCGCCCGCCAGGACTGGGACAAGATCGCCCGCGTCCTCAAGCCCGTCTACACCGCGGCGACCGAGGAGGCCGCCCTGGAGCGCTTCGCCGAGTTCGCCGACGCCTGGGGCCGGAAGTATCCAGCGATTGTGCGGCTCTGGGAGAACGCGTGGGAGGAGTTCACCCCGTTCCTCCGCTTCGACACCGAGATCCGCCGCATCGTCTGCACCACCAACGCGATCGAGTCCGTCAACGCCAGGATTCGCCGGGCGGTCAAGGCCCGCGGCCACTTCCCCAACGAGCAGGCCGCGTTGAAGTGCGTCTACATGGCGATCATGTCGCTCGACCCCACCGGCAAGGGCCAGGCCCGCTGGACCATGCGCTGGAAGACCGCGCTGAACGCCTTCGACATCACCTTCGACGGCCGGCTTTCCGCAGCACGTCAGTAACTCCAACAACCTGAGTTACACCGTTCGTTTGACAGACCCACCCGGCGGTGGCATGTCGAGCGAACTCATGCTTGGCAGAACGCTCGTCACCGACTGGCGCGTTGCGGGGATGCGGCTCGGCATCGATGCCCCCTTTGGGAACGTGCGGTCGGGTGCCGGGCGAGCTTCCCCGCCGTCAGAGTCGTCAGTGCCGGTCCTGTGGCAGTAGGGCCGCCAGGCCGTCCAGGATGCGCTCGACGCAGAACTCGAAGCGGGCGTCGAAGTTCGGCTCGGTAAGGTCCCTGGCCAATTCGACCAGGTTGGGGAAGACGCCGACAGGCAGGGCGCGGAAGCGGTCCCGGACCTCGGTGACAACGTCCAGGCGGCTGGCGCCGTCCGAGTGCGCGGCCGACATCGGCGACTGCTCCTGCAGCACGAAGCCCTGGACGAAGGAGCTGAGCAGGTAGGAGGCCAGGGCGGCGTGCTCATCGGAGAATCCGGCTGCGCGCAGCCGGTCCAGCTGGTCCTCGAGCAGCTGGAACTGGTGCGGACCCGGGGCGAAGCGGCCAGCGATGATCTTGACGGCATCGCGGTTGTCGTTCAGCAGCCGACGGTAGCGCCAGCAGTAGCCGCTCAGCTGGGCCCGCCAGTCGCCCTCGCGGGGCGGCGGCTCGGCCGAGGCCATGATGGCGTCGCTGAGCAGGTCGAGCAATTCCTCCTTGTTGCGGACGTGCCAGTACAGCGAGGCCGCCTTGACGCCGACCTCGGCGGCAACCTTGCGCATCGACAGCCCGGCAAGGCCGTCCCGTTCCAGTACGCGTAGTGCCGCCTGGGCGAGGGCTTCCTTGGTCACGGCGGGTGTTTCGGCATTGTTCGCCGGTGCGGTGGTGTCGTTCTCCGGCATGGCTGTGTGGACGCCTCCCAGCGGTGTCGTGGGGGATACCGGGAATCCCATTTGCAATCTAACACTGTTCGGTGCACTCTGTGACTGCCGAACCCGCCCCTAACGTCGTTAGGGGCCTCGACTCGGGAGGAAATCCATGGAGGAGTTGAGTGCACGCCGCAAGCGGCTCGCGTTGCTCACGCTCTGCGTCACCATGTTCATGTCCATGCTGGACAATGTCATCGTCAACAACGCCCTGCCCCGCATCGGGCAGGACTTGGACGCAGGGATCAGTGACCTGCAGTGGGTCGTCGAGGGTTACAGTCTGGTCTACGCCGCCCTCGTGCTGACTGGTGGCGCGCTCGGCGACCGCTACGGACGCACCCGGGTGTTCCGGCTCGGCCTCGGCCTGTTCACGGTCGGCTCCGCGGTGGCCGCCCTGGCCGGGTCGATCGGCGTGCTGGTCGGCGCCCGGATGCTCCAGGGCGTCGGGGCCGCGCTGCTCACCCCCGGCAGCCTCACCCTGCTGCGGCACGTCTTCACCGACGAGCGCGAGCGCGCCAAGGCGATCGGCACCTGGTCCGGGGTCTCCGCGCTCGGTCTGTCGGTCGGCCCGGTGGTCGGCGGCCCGATGGTCGAACACCTCGGCTGGGCCAGTGTGTTCTGGATCAACGTGCCGATCGGTGTGGCCGGACTGCTGCTGGCCGCCCGCGTCCTGCCGGACATCGCCGCGCGACCGCGCCGGATCGACCTGGCCGGCCTCGCGCTGTCCGCCGCCGGCCTGGCCCTGCTGGTCTACGCGCTGATCGAGGGCCCCTCCCGGGGCTGGACCGACACCTGGGTGCTGGGCTGCGGAGCCGCGGCCGCTGTGCTGCTGGTCGCCTTCCTGCTGCTCGAACTGCGTCTCGCCGAGCCGATGCTGGAGCTGAGGCTGTTCTGTGACGGCCCGCTCGTCGGCGCGATGCTCAGCGGGTTCATGGTCAGTTTCGGGATGTTCGGCGCATCGTTCTTCCTACCGCTGATGATGCAGGGCGTGCTCGGCTGGTCCCCGGCCGCGGCGGGCTACGCGGGGCTGCCGATGACCGCGATGCTGGTGATCGCCGCACCACTGGCCGGCCGGCTGACCGCCGTGTACGGTCCGCGGCTGCCGCTGGTGCTCGGCCTGGCACTGTGCGCGGTGGGCCTCGGGGGCCTGTCGCTGTACGGCGACAACGCCCACTACGTGGCCTACGTGTGGACGCTGTTCGCGATGGGCCTGGGGATGGGCATGACCTTCACTCCGGTGTCGATCGGAGTGATGCAGCGGGTCTCCCCGGCGCAGATGGGGATGGCCTCGGCAACCATCAACACCCTGCGCGAGCTCGGTGGCGTACTCGGGATCGCCGTGCTCGGCGCCGTCCTGACCAACCGGATGAGCGACTCGCTGACCTCCGCTCTGCGCGGCCTCGGTGTCCCGCCGGAGGCTCTCGGCTCGATCGCGGACGCCCCGGCGGGCGCGTCCTACGGGTCCGCCGGTACGGTGCCCGCGCTGCCCGGGCCGGTCCAGGCGGCGGTGGACGGCGCCTTCCTCGACGGCATACACGTCGCCGTGCTAAGCGGCGCGGGCGCGCTCGCCGCCACCGCCGTCCTGGTCGCCGTGCTGCTCGGCCGCGCCCGGCCGCTCGCCCCGGCCGGCTCCTCCGGCCAGCCGCAGCCGAAGGAACTGACCGAGGCCCGCTCCGCCTGAGCCTGACACAGTCGGAGATCTTGATGGCTACCGTCAGCTTCGACTCGGTCGCCGACTGATGTTCCTCGGCGAGGCGATGGCCACGGCCGGCTCCGGTGGCTTCGCACTCACGCACCTGGCCGGCGACAGCATCAGGAGATCGCCTCGATGGCAACTGCCCTGGGTCTGCTGGGAGTGGGTTGGGATTCACGATGCCACCGTTCTTCAACGGCCAAGGGCAGTGACCGAGACGCTCCGCCGGACACACGGGATGGTGGTTGTCGGCCACCGCGAACGGACGCAGGCCGTATCACACACCCGGAGATCAGCGCACAGCGCAGGCGTCCGCGCCGTTCACTTCCATCCCGCAACCAGGCAGCAGAACGAACAATGCAGCCACACAGCAACTCACCGAGGTATGGCATACATGACGGTAAGAACATACAGAGCTCAGGTGACAGGCCGGTTCGACGAGCTCGAACAGCCGCTCCGCACACGACTGCTCGACGACCAGCACGAACATGACCTGCAGTTCGCGGCCTTCACCGAGGGCGGAACCTTCACGTATACACCGACCCTGACCAGATTCACGTTCCGCTGTCGCATCGAAGCCGACGCGGACACCGCTGTCGAGGCCGACGACCTCGCCGCAGTAGCGGCCGAAGTCATGGCAATCGACTATCTGACATCCGAGAAGATCCCGTTCAAGCATCTGAGAACCACCACGACCTGCTTGGACGACGTAAAGATCAAACGCCCCCATCCGCAGGGGCGCCGCGACCAACGCCACGTTCACGAGGACTGACCATGCCCATCGCCGACGTCCCTTCCGGGGCTTCCATCGCCTACGACACCTTCGGCGAGGCTGCCGATCCGCCCGTCCTGCTGGTCATGGGCTTCGGAGCCCAGATGATCTCCTGGCACGAGGATTTCTGTCACATGCTCGCCGCGCGAGGGCGCTACGTGATCCGCTACGACAACCGCGACAGCGGCCTGTCCACCAAGTTCGACGCCCATGCGGTCGACATGACGCGGTTCATCGAGGCAGTGAGCGCCGGCGAAATCCCCGCTGCTCAAGCGATGATCCCCTACACGCTGCAGGACATGGCCGACGACGGCCTGGGCCTGCTCACCGCCATGGGGATAACTCGCGCCCACATTTTCGGTTCGTCGATGGGCGGGATGATCGCTCAGACCATGGCGATCACCCACCCTGAGCGGTGCCTCACCCTGACCTCGATGATGTCCTCCACCGGCGAGTCCGAATACGGACAACCCAGTCCCGCAGCCCAGCAGGTGCTGTTCAGCCCCAAGCCCGCAGACCGTGCCGGATACATCAACGCATCCGAGAAAGAAGCCATCTGGGCGTCCCTGCGTTACACCGATATCGACGGCATCCGAGAACTCGCCGCCCGTAGCTACGACCGCGCGTACTACCCAGCGGGCACAGGCCGTCAGCTCGGAGCGATGATCCTCGGAGGATCGCGCGCCGAAGCACTGACCTCCCTCACCGTCCCGACCCTCGTGATCCACGGCCTCGACGACACCCTCATCGACCCGAGCGGAGGGAAGCGAACAGCCGAACTCGTGCCCGGCGCGGAACTGATCCTGCTCGCCGACATGGGCCACGACCGACCACGAGAACTCTGGCCCGCAATCATCGACGCCGTGGCTGCTCACACAACGCGCACGTGAGCAAGACATGCTCAGCGAAGCAGCACGCCGCGAGACCGGAGATAGTGCGCTCGGTCTGTAGTGCCCAACGATTGCCGACGTAGGGCGACGCCCTCCGCTGCTCGGTCCCTGATCCTCACCCGGCCCGCATCCGCCTCTTCCACGGCAACGCCAAGAACCGGGTGGCGATCGGGGTACCGCGCTTCGGCTCCAACGCCCGCCGTGCAGCCCGATGCGGGGCCAAGGATCCTCGCCGCCCCGAGAGGGGCCGACTCAACCACACCGTCCCACCGGCGGTAGCGGACTTCCAAGGTCACCACGCCGCGGTGGCAACAGCGATGGCGAACAACCGCCCGGCCGCCGTCACCGGCAGCAACGAAGAGACGGGGCGGGTGTGGGACCTGGCCACCGGCCAACCCGTCGGTTAACAACCAAATCCATGCCGCGGCGGCTCGCTGGACCGCGTGTCGCCCGCCAGGAGGAATCGAGCATGTCAACAGCCACCCAGACCTTCCGCACATACGTCGAGGAGAACCTCGCCGCGTTAGCGAGCGACTCTGGGCGCGAAATCCTTTTGCACCAGGAGCGCCGGGTCACCGCAGGTGAGTTCCGCGATCTCGTCTACCGGATGGCACGGGCGCTGCGCGCCCAGGGCATCGACCGCGCAGACACCGTCACGCTGCTGTGCGGCAATCTGCCGGAGACGGTCGCGGCGCGCTACGCGGCCAACCTGATCGGCTGCCGGGTCAATCACCTTTACAACAAGCTCTCGGCCCAGTCCCAGGCCGCCATAGTCCGCGATGTCGAGACCCGTGCCCTGATCGTCGATCCCCGCTGCCTGCAACGGGCCATGGAGATAGCCGAGTCGACCCCGGTTCCGACCGTTCTCGTGCTCGGCCCCACGAAGGTGGGAACGGACCTGCTGGAGCTGGCGGCCGAGCACTCCCCCAAGCCGCTGCAGAGCCGGGCTCGGCCGCACGATGTGTGCACCATCCGCCACACGGGCGGCACCACCGGCCACCCCAAGGGCATCTGCACCACTTATGAGCAGGTGCGACCGTTCACGGCCGACCCCGCGGAGGAGCCGCCCCGACTGCTGGTGTCCACCACCCTCGCCCACACCGCCGGAATGATCACTGACGCCGTTCTCCGAGCCGGCGGCCGCGTCGTCCTGCTCGACGAGTTCGACCCCGCTGACGTTCTCCGCGCCATCGAAAAACAGCGCATCAGTCACCTCTTCCTCCTACCGCCCCTGCTCTACCAGCTGATGGACCACCCGGATTCGGACGTCCGTGACACCTCCACGCTGCGCAGCATCGCGTACGGGGGCTGCCCGTCCTCGCCCGCCCGCATAGCCGACGCCATACGACGCTTCGGCCCTGTACTGCTCCAGTTCTACGGCCAGAACGAGGCGGGTGGAATCAGCGCACTCACGCCCGAGGACCACGATCCGCAGCGACCGGACCGGCTGCGCTCGGCGGGAAAGGTGCTGCCCGGGGTCGAGGTGGCGATCCGTGACGAGGCCGGGCGTGACCTGCCAACGGGCGAACACGGCGAGATCTGCGTTCGCTCCGCCACACTCATGAAGGAGTACTGGAAGCAGCCCGAGCTGACCGCCGAGGTGCTTCGGCACGGCTGGCTGCATACCGGCGACATCGGATTCCTCGACACCGAAGGCTACTTGACGGTCGTCGACCGGCTCAAGGACATGATCGTTGTGGTCGGCGGCCATGTGTACACCACCGAGCTGGAGAACACCCTCAACTCCCACCCGCACGTCCTGCAAAGCGCCGTCTTCGGTGTCCGTGACGCCGATCGCATGGAGCGAGTGCACGCCGCCGTCGTCCCGGTTCCCGGCAGCGGAATCGACGAACAGCAGCTGCGTAACCTGGTCCGCGACCAGCGTGGCGCGATGTACGAACCGGCCGCCATCAACTTCCTCCACGTGCTGCCCCTGACCGATGTCGGCAAGCCGGACAAAAAGCAGCTGCGGCAGCGGGCCGAACATGAACTCGGAGCGTCCTACTGATTCCCAATGTGGTTGTCAAGGTCAGTTGATGACTCGTTGTGAGGGTGTCAGCCCAGTGGGACGGGGCTGGGTGGCGCGGTGATCTGAAAGGTTCGGCCGTCACGTATCAGGGCCCAGAGAACGTTCAGGCGGCGGCGCGCGAGGGCGATGACGGCCTGCTTGTGAGTCTTGCCTTCGGCTCGCTTGCGTTCGTAGAACGACTTGGAGACAGGGCAGCAGCGGGCGGCGACCATGGGGGCCTTGACCCAAGGCCGGGTAGTTAACGTTTTCGCAGGTCAAGCAAGGGGCGTTGGTGACCATGTCGTGGCGGCGTAGAGCCCGGGGCCGAGCTTGTGGATGAGGCCGGTCTCGGCCCATCTGGAGAGCTGTCGATACATGGTTTCCATGGTGATGTCGCCGAAGTGGGAGGCGATGTCGCGGGGGCGCCAGAGGCGGGTGGGGTCTTCTTCGAGCAGCGCCAGGATCCGGTGGCGGCGGCGATCGGCGGGGGCGGTGTGCCGGTCGTCGCGCGAGACGGCGGGGAGCTGGGGGTGCGTTTCGCAGGGCTCGAGGACGCTGATGTCGAGACCGGTGATGGTGCGGCTGGTATCGGGCCTGCCGTCGTCGTGGCGGGTGCTGTAGCGGGACATCGGTGACTTGACCTTGCGGGTGCTGACCCGCTGCCGCCGGGGTGGGAGGAGACGGGTCAGGATCCGGTCCACGATCAGTCCGGCGCGATGGACGGCCGCGGGGTCGGTGGGGAGGACGCCGGTGGCCTGGACGACCTGATCACGGGCGGTCTGGACGGCGACGGTGAAGCAACAGCGGTCCGGGTCGGTGCCGGGCTGAGACTCGGCGGCCTCGACCATCACAATCCGCAGGGCCTGGTAGAGCGTGAGCAGAGCCCACATTTCCTGCTCGACACCGGCCGGGTCGCCCGAGCGCAGGACGCGCCCGTCCATGATGGTGTGGCGGAGCGCGTAGTACGCCGATTCGTGCTCCCACCGCTGGTGGTAGAGGCCGGCCAGCGTGGCCGCCGGGTAACGCCGGGCGTCGGTCAGGGTGGTGACCAGGCGGTAGGAACCGGTGAAGACGGTGCCGTCCGCGCAGGTCACCGTGATGTTCGCGTCGATGACACGTACTTTCTCGGTGCCGATCACCGACAGGTACGAACCGTCGGCCAGACGTGTCAGGACCGGGGCACGACGGTTGGCGCGGAGCCGGCCCAGTACCTGGGCGTCGGTCGCCCTCACGGCGGCGAGAAAGCCATTGCCGTCGAAACCCTTGTCCCATAGGACCAGCATGTCCGGCCGCAGCAGATGCAACAGCCGTGAGGCGTAACCGGTCTCGCCGCCGGCGGGCGGTCCGAACACCGCGCCGATAAGCGCCCTGGTCCCCGTCTCGACCAGCGTCATCAACTCCATTGTCGGATAGCCGTGATGAGACGTCCGCCCCAGCCAGACCCTGTTCCGCTCGGAGTCGGCGACCTTCTGCGAACTGCAGCCGTCGAACGACACCGTCCGAAACGGACCGAACCGCACCCCCGGCGTCATCGGCTGGGCCAGTGGCCCGGCGAGTACCTCGAACAGCGCCCTGACCGGCGCGTATCCCAGCCGGCGGCGCAGATCACGCAGAGCCTTCGGCGTCGGACAGACCACCGGCATCCCGGCCAGGCCAGCGGTCAGCTTGTCCCAGACCAGCCGGTAGCCGACCTCGGGGAACAGACACATCGCCAGCAGGAAGTAGACCCCCACCCGCGACGGGAGATCCCGCAGCCGCCGCTGCACCGACCGCGTCTCCGACAAGACCGCGTCGACCAGCTCGAACGGCACAACGGCTGTCAGCTCCCCCAGATGACCAGGCGCGAACCGGCCCGCGGCCACCGTGACCGTACGGGTGATGGCCACCACCCGGGCCGACAGGACATGATGAAACGGCAACGGAGCTCCTCGGATACAAGATGTCTTGGACGACTGCCTGTACCAACGAGCTCCGTCGCTCCACGTAAAATATTTTTTCAACGGGCTTGTGTGACCTGCGAAAACGTTAACTACCCGGCCTTGGGCCTTGACCCCGAATCCTGGACACGAGTTATGCGGCTGGTGCCAGCGTAGTTGGTGTGTGTTGGAGGGCGTTCTCGAAGGCGATCGGTGATCG
>NZ_JBIWKI010000088.1:0-4223 GCF_044765565.1 Streptomyces sp. NPDC102437
CTCCTTCAACACCTCGTCCACAAGCGACCGAGGAAACGCCTGCGTCAGCACGCCGACCGCGACCCGGTCCGACAGGTGCTCCCCAGATGACTTCAGCTGACCCGCTCTTGGCATACCAACAACAACGACCGGATTACCCCTAAGTTACCGGTATTGAGGCTAGGGCGTGTCTGATAAAGGTTGAGCGTTCTGGCTGGAGCTCTGGTCCCGTGTCGCGTTTTCAGTTGCTCTTGGATGCCCAGTGGTCGTTGATCGAGGGATGATCCCGAAACCGACGGGACGCCCGGGCCAGGGAGTGGCCGCGACGTACAATCGCGGCGAGGGCGAAGCGCCAGGCCGAGATTCCGGCACCGGTGTGAGGGAGGGGTCAGGATGTTCGGCTCGAAGAAGAAGCTCAACGATCTGATGGCGCAGCTCAGGCCCGACCTGAGCCGGGAATCGCTCGGCGTCGGGCCCGGCTTCCCGGGCGTCGCCCCGAACCCGGTCCTGAGCGGTGATGCACGGAAGCGCAATGCGGAACTGCGTACGGGGGCGCTTGCGCTCGGCGTTCTCGTCGACTGGCGGGAGGTCAACAGCAATCCACGCGTGGTCCTGATGTTCGATGTGGAGACCGCCGACGGCATCTCGTTCCGCGGTATCGCAGACGAAAACCTCACGATCACCGAGCTCACCCGACTCGCCCCAGGACAGACGTTGCCCGTGCGCTACCGGCCGGCCGTCATGGACCACTACGTCGCCCTTGCCCGGGACGCGGACCCCGCCCATGTGCAGCAGCTCTCTGATGAGATCGCGAGCCGCAAGCGGACCTGACCCGAAGCCATTGGCCGGGTGTGGGCTAGACGGCCCATGGTCGGGTCTGTGGTCGGGCCCGACCACGGGCCGAAGCAGACCGACCACAGCCCCGACCACCGCAGGCCAGGGCCAACAAACCTTCTGCTGCCGCCCGCCCGTACGATGACCGGCGTGACTGTCCGCCGTGCTCTTGGCGCAGGCCCCCAGGCTCCCGCGCTCAGCATCCGCGCCGCCCAGGCCGACCTGCTCGATGCTCTCCCCGGAGAGCGCCTGTCCGACCTCGATGAATTGCGTGCCCGAGGCGTGCTCGGTACACGCCCGGCCGCGCCCCCGTCCCCGCGGCGGACCCTCGGGACCGGTGGCCGAGCCGACGAGGAACTGCCGCCCGCGCCGAGCACCGTGTGCAGCTCGGCGTCCTCGGCGGGGCCGGCCTAGTGCCGCATCAGCCAACGTTCGCCCTGTAGTGCCTCAGATCGCGGATGGCGCAGGTCTCGACGGACGCGATGTCTGAAAACCGCCAGCATGCTCGCGGTCGGTCGGGCGAGAATCCGCTCATGATCGCTGAAACGCAGGGAATCCGCATCCGGCATCGCGGGCATGAACCGCAGGTCCATCCCACCGCCTACGTCGCCCCGACGGCCACGCTGGTCGGTGATGTCCGCGTGGGACCGAGGGCGCGGGTGATGTACGGTGCGGTGCTCGATGCCGAGGGGTCTCGGATCGAGGTCGGGGAGGCGGCGGTGATCTGCGAGAACGCGGTGCTGCGCGGGTCTGCGGTCGCTGGCGATCAGCCGGTGCTTGTCGGCGACCACGTCTTCGTGGGGCCGCATGCCACGCTGCTGGGCTGCGAGGTCGGCAGGTGCGTCTATGTGGCGACCACGGCGACGGTTCTGCAGTGCGCACGGTTGGGGGCTGGCTCGGTTGTCGCTGTCGGCGCGCTCGTCCATGCGCGCACCGTTCTGCCGGACGAGTACTTCGTGCCGCCGCACACCGTGGCGCTTGACGCGCCGGTGCGGCTGCTGGCCCCTGGCGATCCGGGCTTGGCCGAGGCCGTCGGCCGGGTGGGCTTCGCGCAGGTGGCGTTCGGTGTCGACGCGGAGTGGACCGACCGGATCAGCCGGTACGAGCAGATCGCGGAGGTGCGCGTCGCCGAGTTCGGCACGCACGCGGACGATGAGGTTCTGAATCTCGGCTAGCGCCGCATCAGTGACCCTTGTGCTGTGCTGAGGTGACGCGCCGTCCGGATTCCACTCCGGCGGCGCGCGTCCGGCACGCTGTGCGGGTGGCCGAACGAGTACGTATCCGCGAGATCGATGACGACGAGGGTCGGCGGCTGCTGCGGATCATCCGCAGGGGCACCGGGTCGGTGGTGACCTGGCGGCGGGCCCAGATGGTGCTGCTGTCCGCGCAGGGCATGCCCGTGGCGAAGATCGCCGAGGTGACGTTCACCAGCGCAGACCGGGTCCGGGACGTGATCCACAACTTCAACGCCGACGGCTTCGACTCCCTCTACCCGAAGTACAAGGGCGGCCGGCCCAAGACGTTCACCCTCCCAGAACGCCGTGAGATCAAGAAGATCGCCAAGTCCAAGCCGGCCGAGCACGGCCTTCCCTTCTCGACCTGGAGCCTGGCCAAGCTGGCCGACTTCCTGGTCGCCGAGGGGGTGGTCGACGACATCAGCCACGAGGGCCTTCGGGTCCTGCTCCGCGAGGAGGGCGTCTCGTTTCAACGCATAAAGACTTGGAAGACCTCCCGTGACCCCGACTATGCCGCCAAGAAGGCCCGCGTCGAGCACCTCTACGCCATCGCCGACGGCGAGGTCATGCCCGAGGAAGGCGAGCCCGAAGTCGTGTTCTGCCTTGACGAGTTCGGCCCGCTCAACCTCCAGCCGCACCCGGGCCGGCAGGCACCTGTTCGCCGCCTACGACCTGGGCAGGGACCAGCTCTACGGCCACATCAAGCCGAGAAAGCACCGCACGAGGTTCCTGGAGTTCTGCCGCTACCTGCGCGGCCTCCACCCGCCCGAGGTCCGGATCGCGATCGTGCTCGACAACTTCTCCCCGCACCTGACCACGAAGAGGGACTCCCGGGTCGGCGACTGGGCCGCAGCCAACAACGTCGAGTTCGCCTACACGCCGACCAACAGCTCCTGGCTCAACCGCATCGAGGCCCAGTTCACCGCCCTGCGCTACTTCGCGCTGGACGGCACGGACCATGCCAGCCACAAGGAACAGGGCAGCATGATCCGCCGCTACATCATCTGGCGGAACAAGCACGCCGCCGACGAACGGCTACGTGAAGTGGTTGACAGGGCGAACGTTGCCTGATGCGGCACTAGGCGATCAGAGCCCCCGCGGGCGACCTTCAGAGCAGCGAAATGCCTGCGCGAAAACGCGGCCTTCCTCAGGTGCGCTCCACGATGAGCTGACGGCACAGGCTCGCGCGGTCCGCCAGTCCATCGCCCGCAGCCGAAAGTTCAGCCAAGTACTCCGACATGTCACTGATGACTTCGGGGCTCTGCCCTCCGGCGAGAAACACCTCGACTGCCTCCGCCGCATCCGCTTCAGGTTCGAGGACCAGCACCTTCAACAGGTCAAAGAACCCGACGAGGTCCGCATCCACTGTGACGACCATCGGCGAGGCGAGCAGATGTCTCCACTGCTCCACACACGCTCCGAGCCCTGACGTCACCGTGTCGAGCATGACCCTCTCGAACATGCGGTCAAGGTTGTCAGGTTCGGCCTGGAGTACGCGTTCCAGATCCTCGCGTGCTTGGTCGTATCGGCCACCTTGTCGGTGCGCGTGACTGCGAGCGATGAGAGCCCAAGCGTTGGTGGGGTCGAGGTCGAGTGCGGCGGTGAAGTCCGCCACTGCTTGGTCGTATCGGCCCGCCTGCCGGTGCGCTTCTCCCCGGTGGGTGAGGATCCAGTCGAGGGTGGGGTCGATGTCGAGTGCGGCGGTGAAGTCGGTGATGGCCTGGTCGTATCGGCCCGCCTGCCGGTGCGCTTCTCCCCGGTGGGTGAGGATCCAGGCGTTGGTGGGGTCGAGGTCGAGTGCGGCGGTGAAGTCGGTGATGGCCTGGTCGTATCGGCCCGCCTGCCGGTGCGCTTGGCCCCGGGAGTCGAGAGCCCCGGCGTTGGTGGGGTCGAGGTCGAGTGCGGCGGTGAAGTCTGCCACTGCTTGGTCGTATCGGCCCGCCTGCCGGTGCGCTTCTCCCCGGAAGCCGAGAGCCCAGGCGTCAGTGGGGTCGAGGTCGAGTGCGGCGGTGAAGTCCGCCACAGCCTGGTCGTATCGGCCCGCCTGCCGGTGCGCTTCTCCCCGGAAGCCGAGAGCCCAGGCGTCAGTGGGGTCGAGGTCGAGTGCGGCGGTGAAGTCGGTGATGGCCTGGTCGTATCGGCCCGCCTGCCGGTGCGCTTCTCCCCGGTGGGTGA
>NZ_JBIWKI010000088.1:4321-11302 GCF_044765565.1 Streptomyces sp. NPDC102437
GAGGATCCGGGCGTTGGTGGGGTCGAGGTCGAGTGCGGCGGTGAAGTCGGTGATGGCCTGGTCGTATCGGTCCGCCTGCTGATGTGTTACTCCGCGGTGGGTGAGGATCCGGGCGTTGGTGGGGTCGAGGTCGAGTGCGGCGGTGAGGTCCGCCACTGCTTGGTCGTATCGGTCCGCCTGCTGATGTGTTACTCCGCGCTGGGTGAGGATCCGGGCGTTGGTGGGGTCGAGGTCGAGTGCGGCGGTGAAGTCGGTGATGGCCTGGTCGTATCGGTCCGCCTGCTGATGTGTTACTCCGCGCTGGGTGAGGATCCAGGCGTTGGTGGGGTCGAGGTCGAGTGCGGCGGTGAGGTCCGCCACTGCTTGGTCGTATCGGCCCGCCTGCCGGTGCGCTTCTCCCCGGTGGGTGAGGATCCAGGCGTTGGTGGGGTCGAGGTCGAGTGCGGCGGTGAGGTCCGCCACTGCCTGGTCGTATCGGCCCGCCGCGCGGTGCGCTTCTCCCCGGGAGCCGAGAGCCCGGGCGTTGGTGGGGTCGAGGTCGAGTGCGGCGGTGAAGTCTGTGATGGCCTGGGTATTTTGGCCTAGCCAGTAGTGTGTCTCCCCACGGTGAACCAAGGCCAGGATGTTGTGAGGCTCGGTGGCGATGGCCTGGTCGAACTCAGTGAGGGCTTCTTCGTCGCGCTCGGCGAAGAAAAGATGACGCCCGCGGTGGGTGTGGGCCCAAACCCGGGCACCAGCGCTCAGCCGTCCATGAGTCAGCAAGGCGGTGAGACAAACGATGGCAGGCTCCGCATCGGCGATAGCATCCCGGAACCGCCCGGACCAACTGAGCAGCGCCGTGTCAGCGGTATCACGTGCGGCCTGCTCAAAGGCCTCAGTCCATTGCCGCAGCACCGCCGTGTCCTGGCCCGCAGCCTGTACAACCTGTTCGAGAGCAGACGCCAGATACACCCCAGGGCGCGCACACAGGCGATGGTAGGTCTCGTCCAGACGATGCCGGCGCCATCCGGGATCTCCCCAGCGTTTCGCCTGGGGAATGCCCTCCTCGACCGCGGCGCGCCAGCCGGCGTGGACGTCAGCGAGCCGGACATGTGCCGCGGCCCAGCGCTGAGGGGAGTGGGCGCGCTGCTGGCGGACCATGCTGGCGCGCACCACCGCGTGGTAGTGCTTGAAGTCACCGTGGCCACTGACGAACGGCTGCCCGCAGAGCCACTCCCACAGCCCCGCTGATTCGGGCTGCGACGCGGCAGCGAATACATCCTCGTTCAGCTGCAGCGGCAGGGCGCACGCCCGGATCGCTTCGCGCTGGTGCGGGTCCGTGATCCACTGCACGAACCGCTCGACCGCCACGTCCGCCACGTCCCCGCTCGCGTCCACCTCCTCCACAGCACTGGGACGGGCCAGAGCAAGCAGTTCTACGAGCAGCGGCAACCCCATCGACAGCTGCAGCACCGCCTCCACCACTCCCGGCTCGCTCACGCCCCGGGCGGCCAGTAGCGACCGTGTCTCCGCCTCGGTGAAGACCTCCAACGGCACATCAGCCACCTGTGCCCGCAGCGGCGCCCACTCCCGCTCCGCGAGCTCGTCCCGCCCGGCCAGCACCACCATCACGTTTACTGGCACCGGACCAAACTCTTCCTCCAGCAGACCGAGCAGCCAGCTGTCCAGGTACCGGCCAGTCTGCTCCCACGTGTCGATGAACAGCACCACCCATGGGTGACGTCCGCACAAACGCTCCAGCTCCGCAACGAACGCCCGGCTCAAACCGGCCTCATCACCCCCACGCCCCCGTCGCTGCGCCCGGGCACGGGCCCCGGAGCGCAGCCGGTCCAGCCCCTGGGCCGCGGCATCCGTGTTGGCCATCGCCGTCACTAGGCCGGCCCCGGGAATCAGTGACACCGCCCCCAGCGCGGCCTGCGTCACCATTCGGCTCGACACCGAGGCCTCTGCTTCTGCTGGCACCGGCTCAGCGGGAGCTTCCTGCTCCTTTCGGAACTGCTCCAGCGCCTTGTCGAACTCCTTGAACGGGCCGGTCTGCTCTGCCAGTTCCTGGGCCAGACCCGCCAGGGCCTGTTGAACACCGTGGACGTCGTTCTCGTCCACCACCGCCGTTGCCGCACCCGCCCGCCGGGCCGCTTCCTGCCACTGCCGCAGCAGAGTGGACTTCCCCACCCCACCCACCCCGCGCACATGGAACAGGAATTCCGCCGGGTCCTCCTCCGACTCCGGGTCCTTCGATAAATTCTCTGTGAACAGCGACAACTGTGCCCGGCGCCCGACGAACTGTGCCTGCGCACGCTGCCGGATCAGCTCGCCCCGTGACCGGCCCCGCCCCGACCTGGACATCCCCGCCCCCTGTTTCGTGTCTGCCGTGCCCGGCGTTCCATACCGGCCTCGCCCGCATTTTCTCTCTTCGCGCTTCAGAAGGGGGAAGCTCCAGGCATCTGGCTCGGTTCGGGCCACCGGGTGGAACTTATCTCGGGTGGTACCAGCCATGACGCTCAAAGGCCTGGAGAAGTGGCTGATGCCGGTGGGCGGCTCCGGTACCTCCGTACCTCGTCCCGTAAGAACCCGCATATCTCAGCTCCCTTTCTCGGGCCGGGCTAGGGCGTGTCTGATAATTGATCTTGTGGCTGGTCGAGGTGAACTTACGGATGCGGCGTGGGAGCAAATACGACCGCTGCTTCCCGCGATGGATGGGCGGGGTAGGCCCTGGCGGGATCACCGGCAGGTGATCGACGGGGTGCTGTGGCGGCTGCGGACCGGCGCTCCGTGGCGAGATCTGCCCGAGCGGTACGGCCCGTGGCAGACCGCCTACGAACGCTTCGCCCGCTGGGAAGTCGATGGCACATGGGCCAGGTTGCTTGAGCACGTGCAGGTCCGCGATGACGCGGTGGGCCGCATCGAGTGGACCGTGTCGGTGGACTCCACCATCAATCGTGCCCACCAGCACGCCGCCGGCGCCCGCAAAAAGGGGAGCCCTGCGGGGACAAATTGGAGGATCCTCAACGCTCGGCGGCGCGGCAGGCTCTCGGCCGATCCCGGGGAGGGCTGACCACCAAGGTCCACCTGGCCGTCGACGGACGAGGCTTGCCGCTGTCCATCGTCCTGACACCGGGCAACGTCAACGACTCCACGATGTTCGACGCAGTCCTGAACGCCATTTACGTTCCCCGGTCCGGGATGGGCAGGCCCCGACGCCGACCTGACCGGGTGCTGGCCGACAAGGCGTACTCCTCCCGGGCTATCCGGGCCGCACTCAGGCATCGTGGCATCAAGGCCACAATCCCCGAACGCTCCGACCAGGTCGGCAACCGGCGTCGAAAGGGCAGCGCCGGCGGCCGCCGCCCCGCCTTCGATCGGGAGGCATACAAGCACCGAAACGTCGTGGAACGCTGCTTCAACCGGCTCAAACAGTTCCGAGCCGTCGCCACACGGTTCGACAAGCTCGCTACCCGCTACCAGGCGGGACTGCAGCTGAGTTCGCTCATCTTGTGGCTACGCGATCTGGTGCCGTGACCACCGGGCGAACAGATTTCGCCGCCTGCGAGGTTGAGTCGTGAACGCCGTTTGCGGGACACCCAGCGCATCGAGCCGTGACATGAGCCGAACCTCTTGCTCTGATGTGACAGCGATCCACAGGGCTGTGCCCGTGTCGCTGGCGCTGAAGATCTCTCGACCTTGTCGCCACGCCTCGGAATGAATCGTGTAGGGAGCCAAGGCCAGAAGCGCGTCGAACTGCGTGTCGTCGCGGACATCGAGGTCAATCCCCATGCCAGGATCACCTTTCGCAGACCGGACGCCCTCGGCTACCTCGTTGGCGGCCATCGACAACACCTGCTCGTACGCGGGCACCACTTCCCGTGGCCATGCGATATCGCTGTAGGCATCGACGTGAGCCGTCTCGATGCTGTCTCGCAGGACACGAAGAGCCTCACGGTGAACACGTACCACGTCTGCTGCCTCCAGGCCGTCTCGGAGGAACAGGTCTCGACGTGGTTCATCGGCTTCACTGGTCATGCGGCTCAGCCTTTCACGCGCCGATGTCGTCCGTTTGAAAGGCCTGACCTTTCGCGGCTGCGACTGCCGTTGTGGCCACGCAGCTGACGACTTCGCTCGCCCATAGCTTGATCATTTATCAGACACGGCCTAGTACTGCAACGGTGTTTGCCGTGACGGATGGTCAGTCGGTGGGGGCGTGGCCTCGTTGTTTGTAGTGGCTGGTTCGGGCTTGGTGTTGTCGTTTTCGGCGCCAGGTCGACCAGTGCAGGATGTGGTCGACGAGTGCGTGCCGTCGGTTGGTGAGGTGGTGGATCAGGCGTCTGATCTCGGCGAGGCTGAGGTGGATGAGCTGGGAGGATCCGTTTCTGCTTTCACGGTGTCGAGCTGGCGGGCCCGCAGGACGGTGAGGTAGGCGTGGGCAGCCATGGCCAGGGTGATGTGGCGGTGCCAGCCGGGGTAGCGGCGGACCTGGTAGTCGTCCAGGCCGCGTAGGGACATCTGCAACCGTCTTGGCTCGGCGGGTGCCGGAGGGAGGGGGCGACTCAGCCCACGCTGTAGCCGCCGTCACGAGGACGGGGTCCGATTGGGAACGGACCAGGAAACCGGGTAGGCGTTTGACTTGATGGTCGGTGGCGGCTCCGTCCTGGATTTCGCGGCGCGCTCGCGCAGGGCGCCGTGGTAGGCGTCGTTCTCAGCCTTGCGGTGGGCCTCGGCGTGCTCGCTGCGGTCCATGCCCCGCACCGACTCGGTCCGGCCCTGGCCAGGCTGGCCGGTGACCGCCTCCCGCAGCGCGTTCGCGGTCAGCGCCGACTCGTCGACACCCTCGGACATGCGATTACCGTGCATATTCACTCGGATGGGTGGCGTGAAGGAGCGGTGGTGTGCGTGCGCGGGTGGCATGAGGAGGGGGCGTGCGCACCCGGAAGGGTGTGCTCCGGAAGGAGGACATCGTGTTCCGTCATTCGGCACGTACGTTCGTAGTGGGTCTGTGCGCGCTGGTCGCGGCTGCGCCTGCGGCTCCGGCTCTGGCCACCCCGGGCGGCGGTGCGCCGCCCCTGGCGCCGCACACCGCCGACCGGGCTCTCCACGCACAGACACTCGCCGACCTGACTACTACGATGAAGGGTGAGGCGTACGCCTACGCCTCCTACAATCTCTACGCAACCGAGGCCGACCGCCAAGGCCTGACGGCCGTCGGCAAGCTTTTCCGGAATACGGCGCAGACCGAGCTGAGCGAGCACCTGCGCGAGGCGGCCACCCTGGCCGGAACTGTCGGATCAAACGCGGCCAACCTGCGCCAGGCCATCGATGGTGAGACCTACGAGCACCAGGTCATGTATCGCGGCTTCGCCGAGCAGGCCCGCGCGGACGGCGACCTTCAGGCTGCGAAACTCTTCAGCGAGATCGCCGCGGACGAGGGCCGTCACCGCGACGCCTTCCGCACGGCCCTCACGGCCGTGACCACCGGCCACGGCACCATCCCGGCGCCGCCGAAGGCCGACGTGGTGCCGGTGCCCGCCGGGCTGCCGAAGGTGAAGGCCGCCCGCACCAAGGCCAACCTGGACACCGCTCTGCACGGCGAGGCGCTCGCCCAGGCCAAGTACATGCTCTTCGCCGCCCACGCCCAGCAGACCGGTAACGCCGCGCTGGCCCGCCTGTGGGAGGGCACGGCCAAGGTCGAACTGCACGAGCACTTTGCCGGCGAGGCGGTCCTGGCCGGACTGGTCCGCACGACGAGGGAGAACCTGCGCAGGGCCATCACCGGGGAGCACAACGAGGCGACCACTGTGTACCCGGGGTTCGCCAAGCGCGCCACCACCGTCGGCGATACCGCCGCCGCCCGCTACTGGCGCAACACCGCCGCCGACGAGGCCAAGCACGCCGCCGCCTTCCAGCAGGCACTCGACCAGCTGCGCTGACCGCCCTGGCCGCACCCGGAGACCAGCCGCCCGCATCACGCGAGGCAGTCCGGCCGACGCCTCACCCAGGTCGGCCGGACTGCCTGTGACGTCGCTGCTACCGTGTCACCGCCCGGCGCCGGACCGGCTCGTGGAGAAACGGCCCTGCCAGGCCGCCTTCGCACCCGAGTCACCGATCCGGTACACCTGGAGGGCCGCGCCGACGGCCACGACCAGGGCGATCACCAGCGCCACAACGCGCACCACAACAGAAGAAGCCAGCCGGGCCGCGGCGGACGCCCCGCCCTCGGTGGGACTGTCGGCCTCCCCGCTGCGGTCTCGTTTCCGGCTGAGGCCGGCGCGGCCGAGCAGCCAGACGGCGACCGTCAGCACGAACAGGGCGATCGCCCACGGAGTGAGACCGGACCCCATCTCGGTGTGCTCCTCCACCAGCGCGCTCCCCCCTACCTGGTCCTCCAGCCACTCGCCGGATTCGGTGGTCAGCACCACCAGGACAAGAGTGATCAGCCCCATCACCGGCAGCACCCAGCCGAGCCTGCGCGCCGCCGAAGTCCACAGCGCACAGACCACGAGCGCCAATGCCGTCAGTGGGACCAGCACCACTGCGCCGTGAACGAAGAGGGGATGGCCGGGAAGGCCGTTGATCAGCCCAACATCCACAGAGGTCTCCTCCGACGAGCACACAAGGAAGCATTCACCCAGATATCTGCCTTTTCGGAGATTATGCGGTAGATCCGTCCGCGTACAGGAGGGGCGCGTGTATGGAGCAGTGCCCAAGGTGCAACATCGCCCTCGCACCTGCCGAGTCCTCAGGCTCCGGATGGGCCGTGAGTCCTGCCGACCGCCCGGCTGAGCGGTCAGTCCCCGCAGACGTCTTCGTCTCACGGGGCCAAGGAGAAGTAGTTCTCCTCTTCCTGGGAGAAATGCAGGCGCAGGACGGTGTGCAGTCCGTTGCTTTTTCAGGATCTCGATCGTCTGCTGCTGTTCGCGGTTCTCTCTGCGCAGCCGGCGCAGTTCCTCACGCTCCGCGCCGGTCAGCTCGCCCGGGGCACCCTCGCCC
>NZ_JBIWKI010000089.1:0-11261 GCF_044765565.1 Streptomyces sp. NPDC102437
CGCCACCGAATACCGCGCCGAGATGACCACCCGCTTCGTGATCTGGGACCAGATCACCGGCGCCACTACCCCGCCCACCACAGCGTGACCCAGGTTCCCGCCCAGACCGCTACACGCACTGACGCGCCCTCAATCGATCAACATCCCACCAACGTGACAACGCCCCCTCGAGGCCCTTCAGCTCGTCCAGCCGTCAGCGTCCCGCACACGTGAACGAAGCCAGATCTTTATTGGTCCCTCTGTTCGTCGGCGGGCCCCTTCAGTAGTCGGTTCAGCTCGTTCCCGGCGTCGTCGTACCCGGCATCGCAGATCCGTTGCAGCTCACGCAGGTTGCCGGTCGCGGCCGCGCGTCGAGTGAGCAGGAACCCGGCTTGCATGGATCCCTCGTCCAGCAGATCGCTCAGCTCCTCAAGGTTGTCGGCTGCGTCGGCGAGGTTGGCCAGCCGGTCCAAGGCGGTTTCGTTGCCCTCGTCGGCCAGCTCGCGCAGGGTCTCCAGATCGATGTCCGTGTTCACCATGACGCCATGCTGCAACCCTGCCCTTGGGGAAAGGTCAAGTGGGACGATGGCCAGGTGATCACCATCGGGCAGCTGGCCAGGTACGTCGGAGTGTCGACCAAGACCGTCCGCGTCTATCACGACAAGGGGCTGCTGCCCGAGCCCGACCGCGATGCATCCGGCTACAGGCGCTACAGCGCGAACGCCGTCATTGATCTGATCAAGATCCGCACCCTGGCTGACGCCGGCGTCCCCCTGGCCCGGATCAGGGACCTGAGATCGGCGACCGACGCAGAGTTTCAGCAGGCGCTGCGGGAGATCGACGCCGGGCTCACCGCCCGCATCGGTGGCCTGCGGGCGACGCAAGGGCGCTTGCGCCAGCTCGGCGCCGGGCATCTGGCACCGCTGCCCGCCGAGGTCACGACCTATCTACAGCACCTGGACGGCTGGGGATTCACCCCGCGTTGGGTGGATCTGCAACGCGACCTGTGGATCCTCGTGTTCGCCACGCACCCGGACCAAGCGATCACACTGTTTCAGGAGCAGGCCGAGATCCTGGCCGACCCCGCGCTGCGGCAGCTCTTCCTCGACTACGACCACGCGCACGACCTCGACGCCGGCGATCCCCGCATCGACGACCTTGCCCGCCGGATCGCCGACGCGACCCGAGAACGCTACGGCTCCGATGAACTGCCCGATTTGGATGCAGCCTCTGAGATCCCTGCCCTCATCCAGGGCGCGGTCAACGCCGCGTCCTCGGCATGGCAGCGAATCGACATGCTCATCCGTGCACACCTCGACGCTACGGGCTGAGTGCAGAAAACAGTCAGCGCGCGGCGAACGGCAGGACGGACATTGCCTGATACGGCACTTTTAGTCATGTCCTTGTTCGGTGGTGATGAGCTCGTTCTGTTACGGGTGACTGGAATAGGACATTCGCGGCAGGTATTGAGTCGTTTAGGTGGAGGGGGAGGGGCCTGGTCTCCGCTGCGGACGTAGCTTCGTCGCGCTGTCGGCATGTCAGGTGCACACGGTGCCTGGGTGATACGGCAGCGAGGGGGAAGCACTGTGTCAACGCGATGGATGCGTACTGCCGTGAGCGCGGCCGCAGCGGCAGCGCTCGCGGGTACATGCTTGGGAGCAGCGGCTCAGCCCGGCCCGGGCAGCCTGGAGGCCCGCGTTGATCGGGCCCGGACTATGACGGCTGTCACAGGCATCGGTGCCGCTGCCGCTACGTGCAAGGTCGGCAAGATCATCTACGACCGCACTACGGAATGCGAGACCGTCCAGGGAACGGTGAGGGTGCTCGATAACCGTGTCGTGGTTGGCACGGCGACGTTCACGATCAGCCACGAGATGACCCTCAACAAGAAGTCGCTGAAGTGGTCGGAGACCATGCGCGTCAGCAAGGCGAACATCGTCGGCAAGGCCGGCGGTATCCGGATGGGGGTGTCGGTTTCCTGCGGCAGTCCGTGCAAGGCGTCCAGTCATGTGCCGGGGCACACCCTGGGGTCCGCCTTCTCGGGGAAGGTCGACTACTCCGACGGAGTCAAGAAGAACAAGACGCACTCCAGCGCGGCGAAGTACACGTTCTCGTTCACCAAGCCCGGTTACACGCTGGGCGGCTTCTCGTACTCCTCCCTGGGCTTCCGCTGCGACGACACGTTCTGGAACGTGGCCAACACCCGCAGGCTGGTGCGTCCTGGGTGCGTCTTCCCGAAGTTCAAGCCCACCCTGAAGACGATGAGCACGCTGCCGGAGATCGCGAAGAACATCCGCCGGATTCAGTCGAAGGGCGGTCACTACGGCCGGCCCGGCTCCGGGCACCCGTTGCACCGCCTCACCGATGACAAGAAAGCCGCCGCGAACCGGCGCGCCGTATGCGGGAAGGCGAAGCCGCCGGTCGGGAAGTCCTGCGACGAGTACCCGTTCGCCAGGACCCATGAAGGGGGCACGGCGCTCCCGGCGGCCAGCCGCGGTATCGCCATGGTTCCGGAGGGGGAGCAGGACAAGCAGGGCGGCCGGATCATCGGGTTCTACAAACAGGAACGCCTCGTGAACAAGGATGGCTTCTGGGTCGTGGTCTGACCCACGACGCACAGCTTGTGCTGCGGCTCGCTCACCTTGCCGGGGTGGACGAGCCGCAGCACGATGTTCCGGGAAAAGAGAAACGGGAAAGACGATGACGCTTCAGGGCCCTGCCCGTGTGCAGGTGTCGCACCATCAGTACGTTCTGCTGGACACGGACGCCGAGGAACCGGACCAGGACATCGACGACACCCTCGCGGGCAACGGACTCGTCTACCTCAACACGGAGTCCACTTACGCGACCGTCCTGACCGGGACCTCCTACGGGGACGTCGATGTCGTCTTCGACGTGACCGCCTCCGAGCCCCCGCTGAGCGTCGACGGCTGGGACGAGGTCGTCGAGGTCAGCATGTACTTCCCGGCCGAGGGACCGCTCGTGGGTGACCCTCTCTCCGAAGACCTGGTGGAAGTCCCCCTCCTCGGGGACGAAGAGGAGTACCAGTGGTGGAGGGTCCGGATCCATGCCCGGGGACGGGACGCGGCGTCCGCCGCCGGTGACATCTGCGCAGACGAAGGCGACACCGTCCTGGAGCAGCACCTCGTCCAGATCTGGGCTGCCTCCCAGGCACCGGAGATCCGTCACCGGCTCACCGACCAGACCGGCCGGCGCAGGCGCACGACCAGCGCCGAGGAGTACACGGCGGCGAAGGCCGCGGAAGCGGACCACGCAGCGATTCCTCCCACACCCGCCGAAGAGACGCCCATCGCCTCCGCGCAGGCCGAGCTCCACACCCGTACCCCCAGGCCCCCCGACTGACTGAGTGCCTGAGCTGTCGGAGATCTGGGAAATGCGAGCGTTCGTGGCGGCCGTGTCGGGAACCGTGGACTTCGTGATCTGCGCGGGTGGGACGGTTGGCGCCCGCGACTTCGGAGGCCCCGAGGTGTGTGTTCGCCCTCCCGTGCCGGCTGCGTGATCCGCGAGTTGACCGTACGGGTGGGAGCGAGCAATCCCAGCGGCACCACGGCTTCTCGATGCGTTCTCGCCGGGGGCGCCCACATCCCTCGCGGCGCGGGAGCGCGCCGGTACACGTGATCGCTGATCAGCCCTCTTGGTGCCCGCCTGCCTGCTACCGGCCGACGCACCTTCCTGCTGATCAAGGGCGACGTATCGGAGAGCGGGCCATGGCCGTTCGGTCGGGCAGCCGCCTCTGAAACCTACTGCGGCAAGAGCATGTTTGTGGGCCAGACCAGGCCATGCGGGCCGCTTTCGCATCCGGAACAGAGAATGACGGTCTCCGCAACCGTGCTCACGCCGGTTGCACCCCCCGCTGCGCTCCTCCGTCAGGGTGACCACGCAGGCCAAGTCGTTCTTCCTGCGCCGATCAGCCCGTATGTGTAGTGCCGTGATCAAAAACGTGATGCGTGCCGCGGCGGTCGCCGCCCTGGCCTCCTCCTCGCTGGCCGTTCCCGCCTCCGCCTCGGGCAGCACCGGCACGGTACGGGCCGGCATCGAGTGCCCGCCCGACTACGTGTGCATCTACCCCGAAATCAACTTTGGCGGCCAGCCCTGGGTCCGCCGAGCCGTCGACGGCAGCGTCAAAGACCTGCCCTCCGCGATCCGGGACCGGGGCAGCTCCATCCGGAACAATTCCGACCGCACCGCCCGCGTCTACGAAAAGCGGAACCACTCCGGCCGCTGGGTCTGCGTGACCCGCAGCGGCGGCTCCATCCATGATCTGCGGAGCTACAACCTCAACGACCAGACACGCTCCCTGAAGATCAACCGCAACGACTGCGGCTGAACACCCGAGGCGAACGTGACGAAGCCCTTCCCTGGTGGAGGGAAGGGCTTCGTGAGCGAGCGCTGGGCAGGCCTTGCACCTGCATTTCCCCGCAGGAAGCGGGGCGTCTTTCCTTGGACGACCAACGCAGTGTCAGCCACCGTAGGTTGCGGCAAACCTTCAAGATCAACTATAGCGCATGCGGTCACGATGCGGCACAGCGCCAGCGGGGTGCGGCTGTCCGGTGAAGACCAGGCAGAGCGCGTGCGAGGGCCACCGCACGCTCGCCGTGCACCGCGATGCCGTTGCCCTGCACCGAGCGAGCACGTCGTGCGAAGGCAGCCACTGGCGCCGGTTGGGCACTGGCCGGCAGGCCCTGCTGGCCCTCGCCCGCCTGCACATCGGGCATCTCTGCGCCCAGCTCGCGGCAGGGTCGTGGGGCGGTACACCGTTTGTCGGGAGGTCTATGGCCCCAGCTCCAGAAGTGAGGCATCGCGTTTGGTCAAGGGGCGGCTTCGTACTTCACGACGGTGCTGGAGCAGTTGGACGCGATCTTCTCCAGTGCGGCACGTTCCTTGCTGTCCGCGGTGAGCTTCCAGCGGAGCTTGGTGGCGACCCAGTCGGAGGCGTAGGGGCACTGCACGGATGCGGCCGACGGCAGCCATTCGGCCGGGTCCCGATCGGCCTTGGACCGGTTCGTCTTGGCCGTGACGGCGACCAATGACCTGCTGGCGGAGGCCTGGCCGAGCGAGCGCGAGGCCAGGATCGACGCCTTCCGCTGGCTGACCCGATACAACACCCGACGCAGGCACTCCCGCCTCGGCCAAAGATCCCCGATCGCCTACGAGAACGGCCTCCAACCGCAGCAACTACCCTGGCCCAAGCCGCATAGACGTGTTCACAATCCGGGGTCAAGGCCCCCGTGCCAGTCCAGGCAGATGACGGTGGCGTCGTCCAGCAGGTTTCCTTCGGTGGCTTGGTGGAGGGCGCGCATGAGGGAGCGAACGGCTTCGCGGGGGTGGAGGTCGGCGTCGGCTTCGATGCGGGCGGGTAGGTCCAGGGCGGTGGTGTTGCGTTCGGTCATCCCGTCGGTGATCAGAACCAGTCGGTCTCCGGGGGCCAGGTGAAGGTCTTGCACGCGGTAGTGGCCGTCCCAGGGTGCGCCGAAGGGCAGGTCCACTTCCGGTTGGATCTCGCTGACCCGGCCGCTGCGCAGTCGCAGTGGCCAGGGGTGGCCGGCGTTGACGAACAGAGCGTGGCCTGTGGACAGGTTGATGTTCAGGAGCTGGCCCGTGACGGTGGCGTCTTGGCCGTAGTCCAAGACGGCCTGGTGTGCTGCCCGGGCCTGCTCGGCCAGAGAGGCCCGGGCTCGCCGGGTGTTGCGCAGGGAGCCGACGATGAGCGTGGCCAGTAGTGCGGCGTAGGTGTGGTGGCCCATGGCATCGGTGATGGAGACGTGCAGAGTCTGCCTGTCCAGGCTGTAGTCGAAGGTATCGCCGGAGATGTCGTGCGTTGGCTGGAGGGCGCCGGCGAAAGTGATTGGCCCGGCTTCACAGGACAGAGCCTGTGGGAGAAGGTTGTGCTGGATTTCAGCGGCCAGGGTGGGCGGGATGCTGCGCCGGCCCCATTCGTAGAGGTCGGTGAAGCGCCGGTTGGAGGTGACGACGTAGGCCAGGGCTTGGGCGGCCTGCGTGATCTGGTGATGGTGACGTGGGCTGGGCTTGACGGTTGTGGTCACCTCCAGGATGCCGATGGCATCTCCATGGGTGGTCACCGGTGCCAGCACCCGGTATCCGCTCGCCGGCTCGGGGGTCTGGGTGATCTGCAGCTGCTGGGAGCGGATCACCTCCTCGTGGAGGGTGCCGCGAAGGTCGATGTGGTCTTGGTCCCCGCCTTCGCCTTCCGTGTCATTCGCCACCGGTAGAGACAGCAAGACGTCGCCGGTGAAGTCGATGATCCAGAAGCGGACCTCACGGGCATCCATCTGCCCGGCAAGAGCCTGGGCAACCACTGCAACGGAATCCACTGGCGGCGCCTGTTCCACCGCTGCCAGCAGCCCCTCGACCGTCATGTCGTGCTCAGTCACTCTGGCGCCTTTCCTTCATCGGTCCACCACGGCCCTTGGCCCCCCTTTCGAAGCTGCTCAGGACGGCAGGGGTGCAGGAGAGCGGGCATCACCGTGTGGTTGTGGCTTGACGGCGGGCTTCGGTGGCCTGGAAGCGGTAGGAGTCGGTGCCGGTCTGATGAGCGTGCAGCGGAAGGTGATGCGGTCGGCGATGGCCGCGCAGAGCCTGGGGTCGCCGAAGGCCTTGTCCCACTCGGCGAACGGGGAGTTGGTGGCCACCGCGGTCGCCTTGCACTCCTCGCGTTCTGTGAAGATCTGGAAGAGCAGCTTCGCACCCTTCTTGTCCAGGTTCCCTCAGTCGGGAGGATTGCGAGTCCCGCGTTTGTTTGCTCCGGTTTCCTTTGGGGTGGAGATCTCTTTCGAGGTCCTGCGGGCCGGCCCCGGGATGGAAGTAGATCCAGCATGCCAGCTCGGTCAGCGAGTTACGGAGGCGACTCTCCATCCTCGGAGCGTTGACAACCTGAACCGGGCCAAGCAGAAGAAGAGAGACCGCACTGTCGCTCGCTTCCTGATGGTGGGGCTCGGGCCTGGTCTCAGCAATTCGCCCGACCAGTCCTGCACCAGCGTCGAAAGCTCCTGCCACGTTTCCATTCGAGCCCCACCCCTGAATCAGGATTTCGGCGTGCTCCTGCCCACCTCGGGGATCATCGCACCCACCGCCGACAACGCTTGAAACGGTGGCCAACAGGACGGGCCGGCCATCATCGAGGAGGGCCCTTCCGCACCGCTTCTCGTGTGCCTGGTGCAGATCCGCGCCGCCCCGGACCGCCATGCTTCCTTCAGTGGGACGATGTGGTCGATGTCGATACCGGAGGCGGACTCGACTGTTTTCCCGTCGTACTCGGAGTACCAGGTGCCGCTGATGGCGCGGCACTGGTCGTCCTGGACGACGCCCTGGCCGTCGCGCTGAAGCGTGACTTCGCGGGTGTCGCAGGTGCCGTACTGGGTGATCCAGTGCGGGAACTTCGCCCGGGAGTAGCCGGGGACGTCGTTCTCGTCGGCCACGACCAGGCCGGCCAGGAGCTCGCGGGCCTTGACCGCATCCGGCGGCTCGGGCAGTTCACGGAGAGTAGGTGCCTGCGTGGTGGGAGTGGGCGGCCGCTGCCGCGGTGGCGGTCGTGGGAGCGGCGGTGAGCGCGAGACCGGCGAAAGCCGAAACGGCCGTGCACAGCGCGGTACGGCGCAGATGACGAATCATGCCCCACATGCTCCGGCCCCCGACCGGCGAAGAATCGTTACTGCCGGACAGGGGTCACTCTGGCGGGTGGGAAGTCGTACCGGGGGGGGCGGCGGCGGGGCGTGGCAGTGCGTCAGGCGGGCCTCGCGCAGCCGGTGCCGGTCTCGCTCGGCGCACTCAGCTCAGAGGTCGCCTGCCATGTCACCCCCGTCCAGCTGGATGGGCAGGCTCGGGAAGCCGAAGAGGAAGCCCAGGCAGCGCTCCCGCAGATCCGCCGCGCTCTACCTCGGGACTCAGTGGAACGCCCCGTTCTCCTCGTCATGTTCTCCTGGGGGTTCAGCCGCAGTCGTTGCGGTTGATCTTCAAGGAGCGGGTCTGGTCGTTGAGGTTGTAGCCGCGCAGTTTGGTTGTCCCGGGCCCTGCTGGTCCGTGCCCCTGACAGGCGCGGTTCGGAAGGGCCCGGCCTCGCGTCCGGCCGGCTATTGGTCGGCGGTGTGCTTAACCTCGCCGTTTCACTTGGGGTGGGGGCAATTTCTGTGCGGCAACGCGAAAGTGCCTTCTGAACTGGGACGATGAACCTTGTCGAGGGGTTCTGTCGGTCCAGGCGGAAGGCACTTTCTGCGTGCAGGGTATCGGTTCGCGTCCCAAGCTTCATGTCTCTGCTGACGGTGCGGGGGTAGTGAGTCATGCCGGGACACGGCTACTGGCTGATCTTGCCGATGTCACCGGGCTGACCAGCGAATACTCCACCGCGTTGAGACCGCTTCGGCCACGTGGCACTGGTCATGACCCGGGCCGGATCGCCACCGATCTCGCGGTGATGATGGCTGACGGCGGCGAGACCATCACGGATCTGGCCGTGCTGCGCGACCAGGGCGAAGTGTTCGGCCCGGTCGCCTCAACCCCGACTGCCCGGCGGCTGCTCGCCGACATCGACGAAGCCGGACTCGCTCGGCTGCGAGCGGCCCGCGCCCAGGCACGAGAGGTCGCCTGGCTGCAGGCCACCGAGACCCGCTCCGGCATACCAGCGGTGAAGGCCGGCGGACGGGAACTGCCCGGCCCGGTCCTGGACATCGACGCCACACCGTCACCTGCCACTCCGAGAAGGACCAAGCCGCACCCACCTACAAGGGCGGCTTCGGATTCCACCCTCTGGTGTGCTTCCTGGCCACCACCGGCGAGGGCATGTCCGGGCGGCTGCGACCCGGCAACGCCGGAGCCAACACCGCCGCCGATCACATCACGGTGCTGAACGACGCTCTCGCACAGATCCCCGACGCCCACCGGCACGGCACCGACATCCTCATCCGCACCGACAGCGCCGGATCAGCGAAAGCCTTCCTCGCCCACGTCCGAGACGTGCGGATACGAGGAATCCCCACCTTCTTCTCGGTCGGACACGCGGTCACCGCACCGGTCCGCCGCGCGATCCGGGCCCTGCCCGAACAGGTCTGGCACCCCGCCCTGGACCAAGACGGAACACTGCGCGCCGGCGCCTCGGTCGCCGAGCTGACCGGCATGGTCGACCTTGCCGGCTATCCGGACGGCACCCGCATCATCGTGCGCCGCGAGCGACCGCACCCCGGAGCCCAACTGTCCCTGTTCGACCAGGACGAGGGCCTGCGGCACCAGGTCTTCCTCACCGACACACCGATCGCCAGCGGGGGCTCCGCCCAGCTTCTGGAGGTCCGCCACCGCGGACACGCCACCGTCGAGGACCACATCAGGTGCGGCAAGACCACCGGCTTCGGCCGCTTCCCCTCCCGCCACTTCCCGGTCAACGCTGCCTGGCTCGAACTCAGCCTCACGGCGATCGACCTCCTCGCCTGGACCCGCGTACTCCTGCTGGACGGCGATCTGGCCACCGCCGAACCCAAGAGACTGCGCTATCGAATCCTGCACGTCGCCGCCCGGATCACCCGCGGCAGCCGCCGCCTGCGCTTGCGGATATCGGCGACCTGGCCCTGGAGACATGAACTCACGGCCGCATTCCACCGCCTGGCCGCCCTGCCTCGCCCCGCCACCTGAGCGACCACCCCCTGATCCCCCGCGACCCGAAGGACCTCGGAGAACCCGGCCCACCGCGCCGGGCCCCCACCATGCCCACCAACCGACACCACTCCAAACAACCCCGCTCAGCCAGCCACCAGCCTCAACTGAAACGGCGAGGTTAAGAACGTGTGCTCAGCCGTCTACAGGGATCGGTCGGTCCGGTGGGCCGTCGGTCAGCAAGGACGCCACTAGTTTCGGCAGCTCAGCCGGCCGCAGCACATCTGAGGTCGCGGCCAGTTCCGCTGTGGTCCACCAGCGATGCCCGGTGATCGCGGCCTTCTCGATCTCCTCGAAAGCCGAGGTATCGACCTGGAACGCAGGCACCCGGGCCATGTAGTAGCGCTGGTGAACCTCATAAGCGACGCCGCCCCGGACCGCTGTCCACGGGCGCCCTCGCCAAATCTCCGGACCCAGCGAGAGATTCGTCAGCCCGGTTTCTTCCTGCAACTCCCGCAGGGCTGCCTGCTCGTAGCTTTCGCCTGGCTTGAGCCCGCCTCCAGGGGTGAACCACCGAACGGAACCGTCCTCCTTGTTCAGGGCAGAGAACAGCAATAGCCGACCGGCATCGTCCAGCAACACCACGCGCGCACCCGGGCGCGGCACCAGGCTCCCCTCCGGTTTCATCACCTCGCCAGCTTAGAACGGCACTGTCACGTTGACTGACCGGGTGGGATGATCTTCTGGTTGGTCATGCTGGGAGGGGTCGTCCGTGGACAGCGCGCCGCCGTCGTACAAAGGGCACCGGTACCCGGTGGAGATCATCGCGCACTGCGTGTGGCTGTACCACCGCTTCCCGCTCAGCTTCCGCGAGGTCGAGGAACTGATGCTCGAGCGCGGCGTGTTCGTCTCCTATGAGACGGTCCGCCGCTGGTGCGCCAAGTTCGGGCAGGCCTATGCCGGCGCGCTGCGCCACCGGCAGCCCCGGCCCGGGGACAAATGGCATCTGGACGAGGTCTTCATCAAGATCAACGGAGAGCAGAAGTACCTGTGGCGGGCCGTCGACGCCGACGGCACCGTCCTGGACATCCTCGTACAAAACCGGCGGGACACCGCTGCGGCCAGGCGGTTCTTCCGCAGGCTGCTGAAGAAGACCCGTACAGTGCCCCGGGTGGTCGTCACCGACAAGCTGCGCTCCTACGGCGCGGCCCACCGCGAGGTCATGCCCTGGGTCGAGCACCGTTCCCACAAGGGCCTGAACAATCGGGCCGAGAACAGTCATCAGCCCACCCGGCAGCGCGAACGCGCCATGAAAGGCTTCCGCAGCGTCGGCGGAGCCCAGCAGTTCCTGGCCGCGTTCAGCGGCATCTCACCCCACTTCCGGCCCCGCCGCCACCTGATGACCGCCACCGAATACCGCGCCGAGATGACCACCCGCTTCGCCATCTGGGACCAGATCACCAGCGCCACCGCCCCGCCCACCGCAGCGTGACCCAGGCCCCGCCTGCCCCCTACGCGCCCTCAATCGATCAACACCTCACCAACGTGACAACGCCCTTCTCCTTGCTGCTACTGATTCCCAATGTGGTTGTCAAGGTCAGTTGATGACTCGTTGTGAGGGTGTCAGCCCAGTGGGACGGGGCTGGGTGGCGCGGTGATCTGAA
>NZ_JBIWKI010000090.1:0-10992 GCF_044765565.1 Streptomyces sp. NPDC102437
TGGTCGGAGCTTCGCACCGACCACGTGAGCATCCACTCCGTGGCTGCTCAGAGCCCGCTACGCGGGCGGCTGGCTAGGTGGAGGGGTGGCCTCGGTCGGAACGGGACGTGAGGAACAGGCCGGCCCCTCCAAACCCCCAGTTCTCCAACCATCAAGACGGTGCGTCAAAACATGACCCCAGATGAGATTGGGACTCAGAACGCACCCCTGAGACACCTCACACACCCTCAAAAACTAACTCCCCGAACTCACCCACCATCAGAAATAACAGCTCTGGAGCACCTGAAAGGCAACTGAATAGGAAGTCGTGAGGCCGGAGAACTCCGAATCCGAAATTGCATCAAAAACCGACCCTCTTTTGGGAATCAACACAACCCTCCCTGCCGCTATGCCGCGAAAGCAAGTCGCCCCGGTTGAAAGACACGGGACGACTGACAGACGCTCAAAAAAGCGGGTTGTGACGGGCCTTCAGCATCGTTCCTTTTCCCCCGGGGGGCGGGGGTATACGTTTTCTTTACTCAGGGTGTCTTTCAGGTATTTCTTGTACAATGCATCCCAGGTTCCGCTGTCGACCTGTTCTGCGATGGACTTACAGATGAAGTGGCGCAGGGCGGGCTCGTTCTTCCGGATGCCGACACCCCATTTCGTCGTGCTGTGGTCCAGGGGGTTTGGCACCATCGCAAGGTTGGGGTTGGCCGTGAGGAACCCGGCGAGGATGGGCCGGTCTGTGACTACGACCTGGACGCCCATGTCCTCGTTAAGCAGGTTAATGCAGTCCTGGTATTCAGATCTCAGCTTTACTCGGAACTTGGGTTTCGGGAATTGCTTCAGGACGGCTTCCGAGATGGAACTTCCTACTGTGCAAACATCTGTGTTGTCAGGGAAATCTTCGGGACCTTCGATCTTCTTTTCCGCCTGATGGCCGTTCTCTTGGACCCAGGCATTTTCCCCACCCTCGGTGTAGATCATCATTCCCTGATCGGTGGTGAGGTAGGGCCCGGCGAAATCCACCCTTTCTTTGCGTTTAGGGGTGATGCTGTAACTGCCGACGATGAGATCGACGGACCCGCCCTCCAGCCACTGTTCCCGCGTCCTCGTGGTGACCTTGACGAACTTGATCCTGTCTTTTTTGAATCCTAGTTTTTCCGCGATATTCCTGGCGACCTCGATATCGAACCCTTTCCAGTCGTCCGGATTTTCACTGTCTCCCTTGATATTACTCAGTCCGAACTGGTCGTCTTTGACTCCGATCTTGATTTCTCCGTCTTTGTTTGCCTGCTGGATCGTGGGCGAGTCCTGCAGGGCGTACGCGTCCTTCGGGGCTTTGGAATCCAGGGAGTCCTGGTCTGAGCGGTAGCGGTTCCAGGCGAGCCAGCCACCTCCGGCAAGGAGGGCGAGGCAGGTAGTGGCGGCCACTGCGACGCGCAGACTGGTGCGGTTCCTGCCGGGCCTGTGTGCGGCTCCGCCCGTCGCGGGGCCGTCGCCGCGGTCGGGGCGGCCAGTGTTCTCGGGCATGGCGGCGGGGCCTTCCGTGCGGGTAGCGGAGTCGTTGTCCGGGGTGTCCGCGGACGGGCCGTGGACGGGGTCACCGCTGGTGGGGGTGTTGTCCGCGCTGTCCGTGGACGGGGACCGGACGACCTGGCCCGGGATGGTCCGCACCGCCTGGGAGGCGGGTGGTACGGGGCTGCCGATCTGCTCGCGAACAGCGTCCAGGCGGGCGTTGTAGGCGTCAAGCTGGGCGTCGGCGGTCTCGAGGAAGTGGTCGTATTCCCACGGCTGGGGCGCGGGCACGGAACCGGGGTCCTCGCCGTCGGGGCCGGCGGGAGTGTCGCGTCCAGTGAGCTGTCTGAACGCGCGGCGGTACTGTTCGGCCTGCTGGAACGCCTCGATCCGCAAGTCCTCGGCTTCCTGCTGCTCCCGGCGGGCGCGGGTCAGCCTCTCCTCGAACTCCGCGTGCCGCCGCCCGGCCTCGGCCAGGTGCTGCTCGGTCTGGGCGATGAGCCGCTGGTCCTCGGCCGCGCGTTTCCTGTTCTCGGCCGCGCGCTGCTGATTGGCCGTCGTTTCCGCTTCCTGTAGCCGCAGGCGTGCCTGGTCCCGTTCGGCCTCCAGGTCTTTGCAGCGCTGGTTCAGGTCGGCCATCGCGCTGATGAAGACGTAGATGAGGTGAGTGAGACTCTGTACCGTTTCCTGCGCCTTGATCTGGCCTTGGCGGGCGTCGTCCAGGCGCAGCTCGTAGTCGTGCGGTGTGCTGCCCGAGGGGATGTCGGGGGATTTGGCTGCCAGGCGGGCCGCGTCGGCCTCTTCGGCCGCTCTCAGCAGTTCGTGGCCGAGACCTCGGTGAAGTTGCTGCTCCGATGGGGGGACCAGCTTGGTGACGACGCTGTCCAGCAGCCACAGGGGAATCAGCTTGCGGCCCTTGAGGAACTCGCTCCACTGCGTGCGGCCGAAGGGAAAGTGTTCCTCCAGTTGCCGCAGAGTCCACCCGGCTAGCCGGGCGCGTAACCACTCCGCGAGCTCGTCCGCCTGTGGTGTGTCCCCCTCTGGCGGGCTATGCCGGGCCTTCAGCCGATGGGTCGGCCGCTCTTCTTCATGCACAGGCACTGCCTTCGTAGGGGTCGAATCCGCCTCGTGTCCATGGAATGCAGCCGTTTTTCAGCGCTGTGACCTGCGCGGACATGGCTGGACGTGAACGGACGTAAACGGACATCAGATCACCGACCCACTCTGGTCTTCCACCCGTTCCGCGAATCTGGCTGGAAGGCAGTTGTCATGCGAATGCGTTCGAACGACCGCGCCCCACTTCTCTTCCGCAGCAAGCCCGTCATGGGCATCGTCCTGATGGCGATCGGGGTGACGCTCCTGGCTCTTGGGCTTCCTGAGAACTGGATCGACCTGGCCGCCCTCGCCCTCGCTGCGGTGACCGCGCGGTCGGCCGACACCACCCCGCCCCGCCCTCCCGCCCGCAAGCTCCGCCAGAAGACCCGCGTCACGAAGCGGCGTACCACCCGCGGCAGGTGACGAACACCCCGGGCGAACACCTGGCAGACCAGGATCAGTCCACGGACACACGCAACCGCGCCTGTGTGCCCCTCTGAGCCCCGAACGCAGGCCGCCCTGGGTTGGGACCCGGGGCGGCTGACAGGCACTCAAGGCGACGTCCCGGCACCCGCCATCGACTTCGGGGCCGCCACATCTCGGCACCGCGCGAGGCCCCGCCGACGCGCGCGAGGAACTTAGCCGGCCGCCGATCCCCGAAGCGCTCCCGCCCGCCCCGCCCCCACCCTCTCCATTTCGGCAGTTCGGGCGGCAGGGGGGTGCGCAGAGGGGATGTCAGCACCCCGACCACGCCTCTACAGGCATGGTGACCTGCGCAGACGCCCGAAGCCGTGGGGAAAGGGGGCAACAGATACCGCAGGAGGTACCGCAAGGGGTCGCGCAAGGGATGAAGCAGGAGATCCCGGGCCCCCTCCTGGCCGGGGCCGGCCGGGGCCGTGGTCCTGGTCTGGCCCGTGGGGCCGCCCACGCGGCAGCGTCTGCGCGCGGGACGGCAACGAGGACCAGGCGGGCCGCGGGCGACGGCCGGCCACCGGGAGCCTGTCAACACCGAGGACCTGTCCGCAGTGGGACAAGTGGAACAGGTGGAACAGCCTGGTTCTCCCGGTGGAACGCTGGAACGGCGATTCTCCCGCTGTCAGAGGCTCTCGGACCACCTGGGTGTGGTCGTTGGCAGGAGGAAGAGATATGAGTTTTGCGAGGCAGCTCCTGAAGAGCAGCGGGGTTTCGCGAGATCAGTTCCGGTGGTTGGTCTCGACTTCCCTGGTGCTGGTGTTGGGGACGTTGGCGGTTCTGGTGTCCGTGGGCGGGGATCCTGCCCGTGCGGCAGATCATCCGTGGGCGGAGCGTGGCGATTCGGCGGTGGCCGCTGTTCGGGGTGATCTGGGCTCGCAGCCTTCGCGGGTGCCTGCTGGTCGTGCTGCTGGAGCGGCCCGGTCTTCTGTCGCGAAGCCCGTTCTGCGTCTCGGTGCGCGCGGGGCGGCTGTGCGGGGCCTGCAGAGTGCGTTGAATGCTCACGGTTACGCGTTGAGTGTGGATGGCGTGTTCGGGGCGCGAACCGAGGAGGCGACGCGGGCTTTTCAGCGGGCCAAGGGGTTGGTCGTTGATGGTGTGGTCGGTCCGCGTACGTGGGGGGCGTTGCAGAGCGCGCCGAAGGGGTCGGCGGTTGTGCCTGTGCAGCCGGCTGCGAATAGTTGCTGGACTGTCGTCGACCGGCCGTCGAATTACGCGTACACGTGTGATTTCTCTGTCTACCCTGTGTCCGGCAAAAGCAGTGAGGCGTTGCTCGACGCGGTTTTCTCGCGGGCCACTACGCACTTCTCGACCTATTTCCCGTTCAAGGGGTGTGGGCAGGTTCTGAGGGTCGGGGCCACTTGTGAT
Source organism: Streptomyces sp. NPDC102437 (assembly GCF_044765565.1). NCBI lineage: Bacteria > Bacillati > Actinomycetota > Actinomycetes > Kitasatosporales > Streptomycetaceae > Streptomyces > Streptomyces sp. NPDC102437. Next base: position 4,435 of record NZ_JBIWKI010000090.1, read on the forward strand.
CTCTTCGGGGGCAAGGGCGAGCCTGTTGCGGCCGCTCCGATCCGTGTTTTGGCTGTCGGTGGGCACTCGTTCACTTTCCTGGCCTTGCCGGGGCATCCGGAAGGGGCCGGGCGCACCATCACGTTCACGTTCGTCGTGAAGGGTGGCCAGTTGCGTCTGCAGGTCTCTGCGCAGGGCAAGCCCGGCTTGTTGAGCGAGCCTTCTCTCGATGTCGGGGTGGTGACCCAGACGTGGGGTCCGTATGCCACGCGTGGCTTGCGGAGCATGTTCACCGGGGGCTGATCGGGCTTTTCGGCTGGTGGGGCCCTCATCCGTTGCGACGGGTGGGGGCCCCGCTGTGTGTCAGTGGCGGCTCTGGCTCAGCTTCCTACTCGGCGGGCGGCATGGGGTACGGGCGGGACTGGGGCGCCCGTTTCAGTGTCCGCAGCCGGACATGGGGGTGTCGAGGTACTTCCAGGTCTGGGGTCCGACCTGGCCGTCGGGCTTGAGGCCGCTGCAGCGTTGGACGGCGCGGACGGCGGTGTCGGTGCTTTCTCCGAACTTGCTGTCGAGGGCGAGGGTGTAGTCGTAGTTGTAGTTCAGCAGGCACTGGATCTCCTTCACCTTCGAGCCGACCATGCCCTTGGCCATGACCTGGGTGCGGTCCCAGTTGTAGGGGCAGTTGGCGCGGCCGGCGGCGCCGGGCGAGGCGGCCGTACTGGGAGAGGCAGAAGCAGAGGCTGGGGAGGATGCCTCGTCCTTGGCTGAACTGCTGGGGCGCGGTGAGGTCGTGTTCGTGTCTTCCTCGCCCGGGGTGTCCTGTTCCTTGTCCTTCTTCTTCTCGTTGTCCTTCGGGGTCTTGGTCGGTGCGGTGCTGTTCTTCGGGGGCAGGGGAGTTTCGTCGACGACTGGCTGGTCGTCGCCGGGACGGTTGTCGCCGCCGGTCTCGGGCTGGGAGACGGCGGAGTCTTTCGTTTGGTGGGCCGAGTACCAGCGTCCGACGAGCAGCAGCGCGGCGAGGGCTGCGGCGATCAGCGCGAGGGTTTTGACCCTGCTGCGGGAGGCAGTTGCTGGCTTTGCTGGTTCGGCAGGGCTGGACGTGGACGGTTTCCGGGGGGCAGCGGCCGGCTTTGCCGGTTCGACCGGGCCGGGCGTGGATGGTGCGGGGTCCGGGCTGGCCGCTGCGGGTTTCGGAGCTGTGGCGCCGGGAGCAGGGTCCGCGTCTGCTGTCGGCAAGGGGTCCGGGGCTGCTGTCGGTACGGGGTCCGGCGTCGTCGGCGGTGTGGGGTCCGGTACGCCTTGTGCGGGGTCTGCCGGCGCGGGAACGGACGGCGCTTCGGGCGGTGTCTCCTCCTGGGCGTCCGCGGCGCGGCGGGCTTGGTCGGCGGTGTCCCAAAGGCCAAGCAGGGTGTTCTTGTCCAGGCCGCGGCGGGAGCAGAGCCGTTCCACCGCGGCCCGGGGTGGGAACGCGGCGCCTTTGAGGACGCGGTTCCAGGAGGAGCGGGAGTAGCCGGTGTCGTGGGTGAAGGCGTCCAGGGAGAGGTTCTTGGATGCCTTGATCTGTCGCAGTGCCTGGAGCAGTGCGGTGACTTCCGGCAGTGGCTGTGCGGGTGGCATGTCGCCTTGTTCGGGTCGCACGGGTCTTCCCCCTGATGCCGATGTGATCGTCGGTGATCGTCGCATTCCAGAGCCGTTCCTTTTCGCAGGTCAGGGGCCTTGTGGAACGGCCGGGACGGTGCGGTACGGCTGGAATGGCGATCAGGCTACCGGTGGGACGGCGGTACCCCGAATCTTCATCTCGTCGGCGCCGCAAAGGCGCCGCGGAAACTGCCCTCCGGATGTGTGCCGGTGGGTCTGACGAGGGGTGAAGTCGTGCGCATCATCAGCAAGAAGACGGGTCTTCAGGCGGGTGCCATGGTGGCGGTCGCGGCTGCTGGATTTGGCCTGATCAGCTTCTCCGGCGACGAGGAGGCGCAGGCGAACAGTCCGGCCGCGTACAGCGTGAAGGGGTTCGACACCAGTCACCACAACTCCCACCCGATCCAGTGGTCAGCGGCCGCGAGTGCCGGGTACTCGTTCGTGTTCCAGAAGGCGAGTCAGGGCACCGGCTACCGCGACCCGCAGTTCGCGGGTGACTTCGCGGGGGCGTCGCGGGCCGGGCTGATGGTCGCGCCGTACCACTTCTACGACTCCGGTTCCGGCGCCGCCCAGGCCGACCACTTCATCCGTACGGCCAGGGCCGCCGGCTACGACGGCAAGCGGCCCGGGCAGCTCCCGCCGGTGGTCGACCTGGAGAAGATCCGCGGCCGGTGCCCGGCCGGGGTGAACAACACCCAGGTCGCCGCGTTCCTCGCCAGGGCCCGTCAGGCGTTCGGGGTGAACCCCATCGTCTACACCTCGAAGGACTTCGCCGACACCTGCCTGCGCGGCAACACCGGCGCTCTGGCCAACAGCCCGCTGTGGCAGCCCCGCTACGAGAGCGGAACGCGTGAGCCCGCCCCGGTCGGGGGCAGGTACTGGTCGATCTGGCAGTACACCGAAAACGGATCGGTACCCGGCCTGCGAGGCAGGGCCGACGTCAACGTCTACAAGGGCACGCTGACCCAGCTCCGCGCGCTCGCCCACCTCGCCCCCGGCCAGTCCCCCACCCCTCCGGGAACGGGTACAACGACGCCGCCTGCTCCGTCCACGGCCGTCTGGCCGCTGCTGAAGAGCGGTTCGCGCGGCGTGAACGTCACCACCGCCCAGCACCTGCTGGCCGCGGCCGGCCAGTCCGTCACCGCAGACGGCGCCTTCGGTCCGAACACCCAGGCCGCGGCCGCCGGGTTCCAGCGCGCCCACGGCCTGACCGCCGACGGCATCATCGGCCCGAACACCTGGAACAAGCTGACCCAGACCGTGCGCACCGGTTCCAGCGGGTCGGCGGTCAAGGCCGCCCAGGCGCAGCTCGCCGGGTTCGGCAATCGCATCGTGGTCGATGGTGCTTTCGGTCCGGCTACCCGGAACGCGGCCATGGCGTTCCAGCGTTCCCACGGGCTGACCGCGGACGGTGTCATCGGTCCGAAGACGTGGAACAAGCTGGTCAACGGGACCAAGACAACCACGCCTGCCCCGACCCAGCCTGCTCCGGCGAATGGCAGGCTGACCCAGCGCCAGGCCCTCACGCAGCTCGCCGCGGCCGGGATCAAGGCCCCGGTCGGCCGGACCTCTCTCGCAGGTGTCCGTGCCCGCACCATCCAGGGCGTCATCGCTCTGAAGAAGGCCAGCGGCTGCACCATCGTCATCACCGGTGGCACCGAGTCCGGCCACAGCACCAGGGGCAACCACTCCCACGCCAACGGTTACAAGCTCGACCTGCGTACCCGTGACGAGGGCCGCTGCGTGACCAACTGGATCAAGACCACCCAGCGCAAGGGCGCCCCGCGAGGCACGAACGCCCGCTGGCACGGCACCCTCAACGGCATCACCGCCGAGTACGTCTACGAAATCCCCCGCAGCGGCGGCGTCCATTGGGACATCACCTTCGTCTGATCCCCCTCCAAGTCGGCTGACACCTGCGCCACCAACGCCCGGTGGGCGGCACTCGTGCGAGTGCCGCCCACCGGGCGTTTCGCGGGTGCGTCACCACTGGGGTGCCGCACCATCACTGAGGAAGTGTCAGGCGGGGTGGTGGGGCGGTTCCTCGTCGGCGCGGCCGCCAGTTCCGAGGGTTCGCCGCAGGGACGGGGGCGCTGCCGGGCGCGTGCCGAGCACGCCTCGGGCGCGTAGTTCGTCGAGGTCGGACAGGCGCTCTCCGGGGAGAGCGTCGAGCAGGTCGGCCTGGGCGGCGCGGATGCTGTGCGCGGGAGCCTGAGGGCCGAGGTCCTGCCCAATGCGTGCCTGTCGGCGACGGCCCGCGACATCTTCGACGTGCTCACCGCGCGCCAGGAGCCCGGCGGCCTGGTCCGCATCCGTCAGCAGCAGCTTGCCGAGCGCCTGGGCCTGTCGCAGTCCGCGGTCTCCCGCGCGATCGGGCAGCTACGCGACAAGGGCATCATCAGCGAACGGCAGCGCAAGGGCACGCTGCTCATCCACCCGCTGCTGGCCGGCTACGAGTCGCTCGCCCACATGACCAACCACCTCGAGGCCCCGGACACGCACGTGTGGCCCATCAACTTCCCCGTCGGCGACATCCGCCCACCGCGTGTGCGCGACGGGCGCACCGGTACCGACTTCGACCCCGACCCGGACCCCGACGGCGGTGAGGACGCGCCCGCCCCCGAGGCCCGGCCCGCCCTCCGGCTAGCCGGCTGAACCCGAGCCGCACGTCGCGCGCACCACGGCGCCCTCCGAGCTGGAGGGCGCCGTCGTCGCCCCAGTAGCGGCCCTTGGGGACCGGGTCGGCGGTTCGTGCTGGGGAGCCCACTACCCAATAGCGATGCCGGGCCGCGCCCCGGCCGGCGCCCGCTTTTCGCTTGCTTTCCGAGAGAGCCGTACCAGGCCACCGCTCGGGGAGGCTCTCAGGTAAGGCGTTGAGCCATTTCCATGGCCGACGCGATCATCCCACCGGAGAAGAGCACGAGAAGGCAACTGCTTCCCCCACCTCTGCTCGCGGGGGCGTTCTGCTGGGCGGCCCACCTCTGGGCCGCTTCCGGTCCTTCTGCGTGGTAGACGTCGCCTGCCGCCCGACCCCAGCAATACCCGCATTTCCATCCACCGAACGCTGCTTCTTCGCGACCGCACTTCGGACACGTAGCCACGCGCTTCCTCCCCCTGCTGGCGCTCCACTCCCAAGCTAAGGTAGGGAAGATCGTGCTTTTTCAGGAAGGCAGAAACAAGACTCTTGCCGAGGCCTGCGGCGAGGTCCGGTCGAATTAACCAGCACAGCCCCTGCTTGCACGACTCCCCCTTCGGCGCTCACCGCGACGCACGGCGTACCGGCGCGTGTCCGTCAGGCTACGCCGCCGGACGAGACTGCCGGGACCGGATTCCTGAACAGCAGCTTCACTCAGGCCAGTTCGACATCAAGGAAAAGTCAGTTCCTTGAGGTACCGCTCCGCGGTCCGCTGCGAGATACCGAGGATCCGAGCCGCCATCTTGGCCGGGCCCCTTGAGCTTGACTCTGTCGGGGATCTTGGAGTTTCCCGGTGCGGCAGCATGGTCAACGGGCATGCTCGGGTGGTTCCGATGACCGATACAGCTGTCGAGGTGCCCGTTGTCCCTGCGCCCCCGTTCCGGTGAGCAAGTCCCGCCTCTGACCGCGCAGGTCGCGCGGGCGAGCAACCCGGGTGGTACGACGGCGATATGGGTGCGCGACCGGCTGGACGGGCTGTGGTGCGACGAGGACTTCGCCGACTGGTACCCACGTGACGGACGTCCGGGTCTCTCGCCCGCTCAACTGGCCACCGTCTGTGTGCTGCAGTTCCTGCTCGGCCTGTCGGACCGCCAGGCCGCCGAGGCGGTGCGCTGCCGTATCGACTTCAAGTACGCGATGGCCATGGAGCTGGACGACCCCGGCTTCCACCACAGCGTCCTGGCCGACTTCCGCGACCGTCTCGCCGAAGACGACCGTGCTGACCGCCTCCTCGACCTCGCGCTCGCCCGCCTCAAGGAAGCCGGACTGGTGCGCGAGCGCACCACGCAGCGCACCGATTCCACCCACGTCCTGGCCTTGGTGCGTGACCTGACCCGCCTGGAGCTGATCACCGAGGCGGTCCGCGCCGCACTGGAAGAAGTCGCCGGCACCTCCCCTCACCTGCTGGACGACCTGGTCGACGAGGACTGGGGACGCCGCTACGGCCGACCGGCCCGCCTGGGCAAGAACCCCACCAAGCCCAAGACCAGGATCCTCGCCACCGGCAACGACGCCGTCCGCCTCCTGGAACACCTCTGCCGGCACGGAGCGGAACGCACGTCCGGCCCTCGCGTCCAGGCCCTGCGCCAGATCATGGTGCAGAACTACCACTATGACGCCGCAGGACACCTGCGCTGGCGCACCGCCGAGACGGAAGGCGGGCCCGGGCTGCCGCCCTCGTCCCGGGCAGTCGTCTCTCCCTACGACATTTCGGCCCGCTACGCACGCCACGGACACATCATCAGCTGGAAGGGGTTCTCCGCTCACCTGACCGAGACCTGTGCTCCCGACAGCCCCAACGTGATCACGGATGTCGCCACCACCGCAGCCACCACACACGACAGCAAGGTCCTGCCAGGCATCCACACCCGCCTGGCCCGCCGCGGTCTGCTGCCCGCAGAGCACCTGGTCGACGCCGGATACACCTCCCTGCCCCACCTGGAACAAGCCACTCGTGAACACCAGGTCACCGTCTCCGGGCCACTCCGGGGTAACCCCACCCGCCAGCACCGCCAGGCCGAGGGCTTCGCCCGGGACGACTTCCACATCGACTACGACCGCCAGCAGGTCACCTGTCCCCAGGGACAAGTCAGCGCGGGCTGGCACGGCCCCTACCCGACCTCCTCGCCCACCGCGGCCCCGCTGATCGTGGCCCGATTCACCAAGAGCCAGTGCCGGCCCTGCCCTGCCCGCTCCCAGTGCACCACCACCGCCGACAGTGCCCGCACCGTGGGCTTTCCCCCACG
>NZ_JBIWKI010000091.1:0-10731 GCF_044765565.1 Streptomyces sp. NPDC102437
AAGCGTTGGAGAGCTGAGGGCAAGTCATACTCCAGCCTGACACCGAGGCTTGCCCATCGAGCAGTTATTGAAATACAGCTCCTGGGCAAGGTCGGGAACTGCCAGATAGGTGTCAGTGTCCATGCGGCCTCCGACGGGCCTTGACCCCTGATCCTGAACACGGGCTATGCGGCTTCGGCCAGCGTAGTTGATGTTGTTCGGAGTGCTACCCACGTCCACTGCCAGTGGTAGCCCACCTCCAGCACACGGGGTGACCTGTGAAACTCCCGCTCCCGTGTGGTGCAGGAATCAGGGGTCCCAACGGCATTCCCGGCCCGGCACCCTGCGGTGCCGGGCCGCTCCCTTTCACTCAGCCCTGGACGGACGGCTCCTTTACGGACATGGCTATCGGACCGATGGGGTCCGGTCCGTGTTTTAAGGGGCCTACTCGCCACGGTCCTGACCGTTAACGGTCGAGTCGTCGCGGGGCTCCGGGCGGCCGTACGAACACCAGCTCGGCCAGGGCCCGGTCATAGCGGTCGGGATCCACATGCCCCTTCCCGGGGCGCGTGCTCTGCAAGACCCGGCCCGCCCGGCGTTGCTCGCGTACCGCCCGGTGCATGGTCGCCAGCGAAGGCAGCGGTCCGGGCAGGACTGAGTCGTCACCTGCTTGGGACAACTGCCGGTGCAACTCGGAGACGTTCCCGTCCAGCTCTTCGAGTCGGGCCCACAGCGTGTCGTCCAGCAGGAACCCTCCACGCCGGTAGGCCGGCTCGGTCTGGTCCTTACGGGCCCTCGCGAGCCAACGCCAGGCCGTGCGTAGGGACACTCCGGCCGTCTCGGCCGCGATCCTGACATGGACCGATTCCAGCGTGCCGGTCTCGTCCCCAAGTGTCAGGCCGCTTTCGGACCGGACCCGCCCCGGACCTGCCCGGCGCGCCCCGCGCCCAGACCTGCGGATGCCTGGATCGCGCACACAGCGAGGAGCGTCGCCAGGGGCACGCCCCACCCGCCGCTCGCCTCGTGCAGCAGCCCCGCGCAACGGGCCGATCGTGGCGATCAGGAAGGCGTGCATGAGCACGGCCAATGTGTTGTTCGAACACCAGCCTTGGATACGGTGACGCCGTGATCGAATCAACTGCCGTCAGCGACTCCCTCGCCAAGCTCCAGGAGTGGTGCGCCCGCCAGAAGGGCATACGGCTGGTGCTGGGGCCGCCCCTCGGTGACAGCCGGATCGATGCGCTGCCGTACGAGATCGACGAGCGGTATCCGTGGGAGCTCCCGCTACCGTACCGGCCGGACGATTTTGCCGTCCCCGCGGGCTACCGGGCATTTCTTCGGATCTGCTCCTACGCTCGTATCGAGGAGCAGGAGGAGGACGGAAGCTGGTCCGTCTATGAGCCCGTCAACATCTTCTCGCCTGACGAGCTATGCAAGGGACACTCCTTCACCGACGCCGGCACCACCCTCAGGGACCGTGAGATCCAGACGTCGTTCCTGATTGCCTTCGCCACCGCCGGGTACGACCTCGAGGCGTCACGGTGGTCCTTCTGCACCGACGGCGACGTCGCCCGTCAGGAAGGCGAACTCCCCATCCTCCTCGAGTACAACGACTACGAATGCGACCTCGCCAAGTACGTCGACACCGGCGAGTGGGTCAACTCTACGACCAACACCCCGGCGGCCCTGTCCTTCACCCAATGGCTGGACGCACTTGTCACGGAAGTCACCAGCCGGCCCTTCGACCCCGAGCGCAAGGACGCCATCCCCAACACCTTCTTCTGACCGTTCTGGCCACGGCCGGGCCGTCCACTGTGGCTACGCGGCCTGCCGCGTCGGCCTGCCGGTCGTCCGGCAACCGTCCCGACGACCGACGTTGACCGTTTCCGATCCGCCGGTCCAAGATCTGCGGCTGCAGTACCCGTTCCAATCAGGAGCTTCACGTCTACCTGACGCCGGGTCACTATCCCGCCGAAGAGCCGGCCATCACGCACCGCACCGGTCACGTTGCTGAGAAGACCTCATTGCAGCCGGTGGAGCCGGAAGACATCTCCGGCGAGCAGGTAGTACTGGACAACGCCCCGGTAAACGGTCCCGAAGGTCATCACGATCGCGTGATTGCTGCTGTTGATCAGGGCCGTCTTCTTCGCGGGTTCTCCGCGGGCCCTTCACCCCGCTCAAGGAGGTCATCGTCGGGTCCGCCGCCAACCACGTGGGACACGACCGCGACGTCAGCTTCGAGCTGTTCCACCACGAGAACCTGCCCGGCTTCCGCTCGGACTGGGCCTATCCGCGCCTGACGAAGGCGGCGGCCGGCCACCGGGAAAGCTGGACCATCAAGGCCCGGTACGCCGAGGAACTGCACGAGGACGTGGAGGCCCTGGCCGCCACGCTCGCGGGACTCGGTGTCAGGCCACAGTGGTGCGAAGAGTCCAGATTGACCGTCACGTAGGCAATGAAGCTCAGTGCTCCCTGTGGCGCGGGCGATTCTCTGAAGGGCAGCGGCTGCCATCGGACAGAGGTGGCAGCCACTCGGTCTGGCGAAACCGGATCGAGGCAGTGACCGCCGCCACGGAGACCGGTCAGGCGCGGCCGGGCTTTCGGGGGCTGGCCGCGGACTCTGGCCCCAGTGCATGGACCGGGTCAGAGTCCGCGGAGCGACGCCTCACAGGGTGCAGCACGGCTCCCGAAAGTGGTTTGGCGTGGGCCGAGACCGGCGGCTGACGTTGTCTGAGTGCCCTGTTCCCGTCGCCCGACTCATGGGGGCTGTTACGTGCTTCTCAATCGATTCCTGGCACCGTGCTTCCGAGCGCAGAGGATAGGGGCGGCACCCCAAGTGCCCGCCCTTCGCGCGTTCCCTTGCCGGCGCCCGTCTACCAGCGCACGCCGAGGCTGTCGAGGTCCGCACGACGCTGTTCGATGAGCTTGCGCGCCCGTTTGCGTACGTTGTCGAGCCAGGTGCCGGGCTTGACCAGCCCAAGGCTGTCGGCCCCGTTCAGCGCCCGGGCTGACGACCGGTCACCCTCGGTCGAGGGCTTCGCTGTAGACGCGCATCGCCGACAGGATGTGCTCCTCGGCCGCCCGGCGGGCGGCGTCCTCGTCTCCGGCGATCATGGCGCGGCATATTTCCTGGTGCTGGGTGAGCGCGGTCAGCGCCCACTCTGTGTCGGAGAGGTTAGACACCGTGGAGATCGCGATTCGGTCCCACACCCGGTGCAGCGCGTCTGTCAGGAACGCGTTGCCGGGAGCTTGGCCGAATGCCCGATGGAAGGCCAGGTTGGCCCGCGCCGACTGCTTCGCGTCGCCCTCGGCGACCGCTCGCTCCACCTCTTCCGCGGCCTTCTCGATGTCCCGGAGGTGCGCGGGCGCGATCTGCCCGGCCGCTTGCAGGCGGGCCGTCTGGGCCGCGGCCAGGCCCTCCAGCGCGGCGCGCAGATTGTAGAGCTGCTCGACCTCGTCGCTGCTGAGCGTTGCCACCGCGACCCCGCGCGCCATCGGTACGACGAGGCCGTCCGCCTGCAGGCGGCCCAGGGCCTCGCGCACCGGCGTGCGGCTCACTCCGAGCTCCTGCGCCAAGGCGGCCTCGGTGAGTCGCTCGGCCGGCGCGAGCTCCCCCTCCGCGAAGCGCCGGCGCAAGGTCAGATACACGATGTCGGCGCTGCTCGTCGCCGCGTTGGAAAGCGATCCGATGTGGTCCACGCCCAAGAGCATACAGGGTATGCATTGCATGCAAAAGGCTCCGCGTCAACCGTTGACATGCATTGCATGCAATGCATACCGTCCTTCTTGTGAAGGGAGGTGTTGCTACGTGACGACCGATCTGTGGGAGCCCGGGCTCTTGGCTGTGGTCGGCCTTCTGGCCGGAGCGGTGAACGCGGTGGCAGGCGGGGGCTCGATGATCTCCTTCCCCGTACTGGTGGCCATGGGCGTCCCGCCGGTCACGGCGAACGTCACCAACTCCGTCGCGGCCCTGCCGGGCTATCTCGGCGGCTCGCTCGGCTACCGGGCCGAGCTGAAGGGCCAAGGTCGGCAGGTCCGTACATTCGCCCTGGTCAGCATCCCCGGCGCGATCGGCGGGGCGCTCACCCTGCTCGCGGTGAGCGACGAGGTGTTCCGCGCCGCCGTGCCGTGGCTGGTTCTCGCGTCCGCCGTGATGCTCGCCGCGCAACCCCGGGTCGCCGCTCTGGCGGCACGGCATGGTGCCCGGTCGAGCCGGATCGGACTGCTGTCCGCGCAGTTCGTGGTGGCCTTCTACGGCGGATTCTTCGTTGCCGGGCTCGGCATCGTCATGCTGGCGATGCTCGGCGTCTTCTTGGCCGACACAACACATCGGCTCAACGCCCTCAAGAGCGTGCTCTCGCTCGTCGTCGGGTCGGTGTCCGCTCTCGCATTTGTCGCTCTCACCTCGGTGGCCTGGGGCCCTGCCCTGCTCCTGGCCGTCACCGGACTCGTCGGCGGCCGACTGGGCGTGTCGGCCGCGCGGCGGATATCACCATCGGCACTGCGCCGGGGTGTCGCCGTGTGGGGTGCGGGCGTAGCCATAGCACTGGAAGTGAGCTTGTATGTTTCCTGAACCTGAATCCGACCTGCCCGAACGCGAGAACCTGGTCCTCAGCGGTGTCACCGCGGTCACGATGGACCCGCGCCTGGGCGACCTTGAGCACGCGACGGTGACCGTGGCCGACGGCGTGATCACCTCGGTCACCACCGATGCGGACGCGGCCATCCCACCGGGCGCCACGGTGATCGACGGAAGCGGACTCATTGCGCTGCCCGGCTTCGTCGACACGCACTGGCACCTGTGGAACAGTCTGCTGCGCGGTTCCGTGAGCGACGCGCCCGGCCGCGACTACTTCGCCGTCAAGCGCGCGCTCGGCCCGCACCACGACCTCGAGGACTTCTACTGGGCCGCCCGGTTCGCCCTTGCCGAGGCGGTCACCGCGGGCATCACCACCGTGCACAACTGGGACCACAACGTCCGCTCGCCCGAGGACGCCGACGTCAACGTCAAAGCCCAGCTCGACGCCGGTGTCCGCGGCCGGTTCTCGTACGGACCGCGCGACTCCACCCCGGCGGATGAGCCGATGGACCTCGACGACCTCCGGCGCTTCTCCGCGCGCTGGCCCGCCGAGCGGCTCGACGGCCTGCTGGACTTCGGTGTGGCGCTGCGCGGCCCCTACCGCACCCCCAACGGGGTCTGCCGCAGCGAATGGGGAGCCGCCCGTGAGCTGGGCCTCCCGATCACCATGCACTGCGACCGCTGCCTGCGCGAGGAGGGCTGTCGTTCCTGCGGCCTCACCCGGCTCGCCGACGAGGACCTGCTCGGACCCGACGTGCAGATCGTGCACGCCGTACACGCCTCCCCGGACGACATCGCCGCACTGGCCGCCACCGGCACGCGCATCTCGCTCAGCCCGATCACCGAGCTGCGCACCATGGGATTCCCCCTGTTCAGCGAGCTGTTCAAGGCCGGGGTCCCGGTGTCGTTGTCGACGGACACCCTGGCCATGCCGACCGCACCCGACGTGTTCACGACGCTGCGCACCGTGGAGGCCGTCGAAGCCGCCCGCACCGGATCACCCGATGTCACCCCGCGCCGGCTGCTGCAGATGGCGACGCTCGACGGCGCGCACGACCTCGGCCTCGGCGACGTGACCGGGTCAATCACTCCCGGCAAACGGGCCGACCTGCTGTTGATCGATGCCCGCACCCCCAACCTCCTGCCGTCGGGCGACCCCGCCGAGGCACTGGTCAGGCAGGGCCGGGCCACCGACATCGTCACGGTCGTCGTCGACGGCCGGGTGCTGCTCGACCGCGGCCGGCTCACCCAGCCCTCCGCGCAGACCGCGATCTCCAGTGCGGATGACCGCCGTGACGTGCTCGTCGCGCGGGCCCGTGCCGCCGGTGACTGGAGATGAGGCCGCCCCGTGGCAGCGTCTCCCGCGCGGCCACAGCTCTTGCGTCGATCACGATCCGGGCGGTGTGCGGATGACCAACAGCACGGCATCAATCCGACCCGCGGCCCGCGCCATCGTGGGTTTCCCCGCCGTCGCCATGTACGCCCTGCTCCTGCTGGCGTACTCGGTGAACGCGATGGACCGGATGGTCTTCCCCGTCCTGCTCCCCGAGGTCCGGCATGAGTACGGATTCAGCCTCGACCAGTCGGGCCTGCAGTCCACGATCTTCGCCCTGGGAATGGGGATCGTCGGCATACCTGCCGGAATCGCGCTCGCCCGCTTCGGCCGCAAGACGCTCGTCGTCATCGGCACCAGCATCTTCTCCATCGCGACAGTGCTGACGGTCTTCAGCGCCGGCTTCGCCGACATGCTGCTGTGGCGCATATCCTCTGGTGTCGGTGAGGCACTGCAGCTGGCCGCGATCCTGACCGTCGCCGCCGGAGCCTTCCCACGCCACCGAGGACTGGCGATCGGGGCGGTGAACATGGCGTTCGCCACCGGATCGGTCATCGGTCCCTGGGCGGCGACCGCCCTCCTGGAACACTACGGCACCTGGCACGCGCCGATGTTCGCCTTCGGCGGGCTGGGCCTGCTGGTGACCCTCGCGGTCGCCCTCTTCGTGCCGCGCCGGTTCACCGAGGCCACCGGTACGCAGACGCGGGAGCCCACCATCGGCGGGTCCCCGTCCGTCCTGAGCTGGAACCCGATCCTGCTCGCCGTCATCACCGTGCTGTTCGGGCTCGCCGACTTCGCCTACATCGGCCTCTACGCCACCTACCTGCGCGACGAACTCGGCTTCACCTCGGGCCAGGCAGGTCTCGCCATCGGGCTGTCCGGACTGGCCGCGTTCGCCTCGCCCCTCGGCGGCTGGCTCACCGACCGGATCGACCCGCGCGTGTGCATCGGCTCGATGAACGCGATGGCGGCCGCGTCGGCGGCCGCCCTGTTCCTGGGCCCGCACGATGTGGCCTGGCACGCCGCGTTCTCGTTCCTGTTCGGCCTGTTCGCCAGTGGTGGGACATACGTAGCTCTCGCCGGCCTGCTGGTGAAGTCCGTCCGACCCGCCATCGCGGGACACGGCTCGGGCATGTTCATCACCTGCGTCTACATCGCCGCCGGCGTATCCGGCTGGGTCTTCAGCCAGTTTGTGTCCGCCTTCGGATGGACCGGCGCCGGACTCCTGCAGATCGCCGGCTTCTTCCTGGCCGGTGCGCTGCTCGCCCTCCTGCTGCGCCCGGCCCTGTTCAGCACCACAACCCGATCGGAGCTCTCATGACTCTGTTGTTCACCGCGCCGACTGTGTCGGTGCCCGTCACCGGAATCGCCGAGCGCTTTCCCGTACGCCGCGTCTACTGCGTCGGCCGCAACTACGTGGACCACGTCCGGGAGATGCGTGAGGGTGACGAGCGGGACGATCCGTTCTTCTTCCAGAAGCCGACCGACGCGGTTGTGCCCGGCGATAACCAGGTGCCCTACCCGCCTCGCACCTCCGACTTCCAGTTCGAGGGCGAACTCGTCGTCGCGATCGGCGCCGACGGCGTGGACGTACCGGTGGCACAGGCGCTGGACCTGGTGTACGGCTACGCCGCCGGCATCGACCTGACCCGCCGCGACCGCCAGCGTGACTGCCGGGACCGGCAGATCTCCTGGGAGGCCGGGAAGTCCTTCGACGCCTCCGCGCCGTGCGGCCCGATCACCCCCCGCGCGTCTGTGGGCGATCTTGCCGCAGCCGAACTGCGGCTCGATGTCAACGGCGAGACCCGCCAGCGCACCGAGCTCGCGCTAATGATCTGGAACGTTGCCGAGATCATCTCCCACCTCTCCACCGACTACCGGCTCCGCCCCGGTGACCTCATCTACACCGGCACGCCCGCCGGCGTCTGCGCGATTGCCCCAGGGGACGTCGTCCACGTCGAGATCAGCGGCCTCGCACCCCTGTCCATTGCCATCACCGAGAACGGGAGCCACCGCCATGCCGAGTAACGCCCGGATACGGCCCAGTGAACGGATCGACTACAACCCCATCGAGGGACGCCGGACCCTGCAGCTTCCGGGCGGGGCGCGGGTCGCCGTCTGGCTCATCGTCAACATTGAGGAGTGGTCGGACTCCGAGCCGATGCCGCGCACCGTGCTCACCCCGCCGGCCGGCGGGGTGCCCTCGCCGGACGTACCGAACTGGGCCTGGCACGAGTACGGCAACCGCGTCGGATTCTGGCGGATGCTGCGGGTGATCGACCGGCACGAGATCCCCGCGGTCCTCGCCGTCAACGGCTCCGCGATCTCCGCCTACCCGCAGATCACCGAGGCCGCTCTCCAGCGCCGGTGGGAGTTCATGGGCCACGGCTTCACACAGAAGAACATGCAGAAGGTGCCCGACGAGCGGCTCGACATCCAGCGCACCCGCGACGCGATCACCGCTGCCGTGGGCAAGCCGCCCCGCGGCTGGCTCGGCCCAGGTCTCACCGAGACCTGGGAGACCCCCGACCTGCTGGTCGAGGAGGGCTACGCGTACGTCTGCGACTGGGTGCTGGACGACCAGCCGACCCAACTGCGCACCCGCACCACTCCCATCGTCAATGTGCCCTATACGCAGGAGTGCAACGACGTGGCGATGATGCTCATTCAGCACCACTCCGCCGAGGAGTACCGGCGCCGTGCCGTGGACCAGTTCGACCAGCTCCTGGCCGACGCCCGCGCAGACGACTCCGCGCGCGTCATGGCACTGGTCGTCCACCCCTACATCATGGCCGCGCCACACCGGCTGAAGTACCTGGACCAGGCCCTGGAATACATCCGCAGCCACGCCGAGGCGACCTTCCTCACCGGCGAGCAGATCCACGACTGGTACCAGGGCCAGACCGCTTCGGAATGACGGTCCCGACCGTCAGGGAAGCCGACCAGAGCCCCATGGCCTCCGTCGACTCCTCAGCCGGCTGACCGCGTTGCCGGCCAACGGATCACCACTACGCTTCTGCGGGACGCCAACCCTGGTTCCCTAGGAGAGACCTCGACGCCATCCGCGTGCGGTCCGGTGAATGCGATCCGCAGCATCGAAAGGGCCGCTGATCCGGGAGAGATCTCCCGGATCAGCGGCCTGCGGCACGCGAACCCGGCGTGGACGCACCACACCCGCCGCCGCTGGGATGCCGACATGCGAATGCGCCGCTGGGCAGCGGTCTGGCGCATCAGAACCACACGGGCAAGGCCATGCCGGCGAGAGCAACAGGAAAGGCAGAGAAACGGAACTCCGAGTTCCGTCAGGTCGGCCATACTTCCGACCAGGGCGCGTTCCACGTCCCCATCCGCAGCTGACCGCTGGAGGTGAGCCGGTGACGGCCACTCCCCCTTCCACCGAGGGGTACACGGGGAACGGGCATGGCGTACCTGGAACACCGTCACTTCGATCGTGAGACACCTCGGGGCAGAGACTTCAGGCACATAAGGCACGTCCGACTTTCCTGAAACGTGCCTGAATGGTATCCACGGGTTTGGTTTGTTCAGGCACTTCGCCACGTCAGCTACCGATGGCTTTCGGGGCCTACTCCTCGAGCTGGCCGACGGCGGAGTGGCGTTCTGGCCCTCCCGCAGGGGGCATCGGGCTGCGCCCGTTGGGTGCGATCTGGGGAGTGTTGTGGGCTGTGCGGTGCTGGCTGGGTGTTGTTCCGTAGTGGTCCACGAACACCTGCCTCATCGTCTCGGCGGAGCTGAACCCGCAACGCCTTGCGATCGAGGCCAGCGGCAGTGCTGTGGAGACGAGGAGTTGTGAGGCCGCCTCGGCTCGGGCGGTTCGTACGAACTGGGCTGGTGTCTGTCCGAGCTCGTCGAGGAACAGCCGGGACAGATGACGTCCGCTGACTCCCGCGTATGCGGCGAGCGCGGTGACGGAAAGATCGCTGTCGAGGTGTTCGGTGATGTGTTCGACGGTCTGCTGCACGGTCCGGTGCTGCGGGGCCGGCGCCTCGACGAACATACTGATCTGGGCCTGGTTGCCCGGTCGTTGGAGGTAGGTCACCATCATCCGGGCCAGCGTCCGGGCGAGGGCCGGGCCGTGATCCTCCTCGACGAACGCGAGGGTGAGGTCGAGTGCTCCGGTGACCCCGGCCGACGTGCAGACGTGCTCGTCGCGGAGGTACAGCGGCGCGGCGTCGACGCGGACCGCCGGGTGGCGCTGCGCGAGGTCGTGCGCGAACGCCCAGTGGGTCGTGGCGCGCCGTCCGTCGAGCAGCCCGGTCGCCGCCAGCACACTCGCGCCCGTGCACACCGACGCGACCCGACGGCCGACACCGGCCAGGCGGCGCACGTGCTCGACCAGCCTGGTGTTCTGCGCCGCCGCGGCGTGGCCCGGCCCACCGACGACCAGCAGCGTTCCGACCGGGCCAAGGGTACGCTCCAGCGCCGCCTGCGCACCCAGGACCAGTCCTGAGTGGGCGTTTGATGTTGATTCGCGGTGGGTATTTCGAGCTGCTTTGCCGCATTCATCGCCAACGTGCACAGCCTGAAATGCCTGGAAACTTCACACTGATGGGGATCTTCTGTCCCATTAATAAGCCAGACGGAATCCAGCACCGAGAAGCGGATGAAACGGGTGTACAAGTCGACATCCGAAAGGTCGCGAAGACGCATGCAAGGTGTGAATCGGCCCGCAGATTGTTGACCGCAGGAGCGACTTAGCACCGCAATCTATCCCTGAACGCCCTCTGAGTGGGCGTTTGATGTTGATTCGCGGTGGGTATTTCGAGCTGCTTTGCCGCATTCATCGCCAACGTGCACAGCCTGAAATGCCTGGAAACTTCAC
>NZ_JBIWKI010000092.1:0-10080 GCF_044765565.1 Streptomyces sp. NPDC102437
GAGGAGATACGCCGCATCCACACCGACAACTACGGCGTCTACGGAGCCCGCAAGGTCCATGCCGCCTTGGTGCGCGAAGGCTTCACGGTGGCCCGAATGTGAGGTGTGGGTTGGGTGTCACTGGTTGATGCGGGTTGGTGTCATTGATGGTCGAGGGCCTGGTAGGGCCCCTTTTTTTTGGTGGTGCGGGTAGTGACAGGAGTCCGTGTTTCACGGTGACGGGTGGCCGTGTGGGTCGGTGTCATGGGGGCCATACGTCCTGAGTCGGCGGTGGTGTGTAGCAGGCGGGCCGTGATGGGGGAGTGGTTTTTGGGGTGGTTCATCAGCGCGGGGTGGGGAAGCGTTATTGTGTTTTGGCTGGTGACGAGTTGGCTCCGTAGCGTCCGGGGTTGTGACGGACGAGGAGGATAGTGCGGGTGGAGCGTCGCTGGCTGACCGGCGTGAGCTGCTGCGCGCGGTAGCCGTTCGTGGGCTTCAGCAGCGGCGTGCTGGGGGTGAGTTGACGACGGCGCATGTCCGTCTGGTGGCGTCGTCGCTGGGTGTGAGTGTGCGGACGGTGTGGCGGTGGCTGGCGCGGGCCGAGCAGACCGGTTCAGCTGAACCGGTGCCGCGCGCCCGCCTCGAGATCACCGACGAAGTCGGCGAGGTCCTCGCGGACTGCCTGGGCAATGTGAAGCGGGCGCACGAGGAACTGGCCCGACGGGCCCGTGCGGCCGGTCGGCGGCCTCCGGGCCTGAGCACGCTGCATGACGCGATCCGGCGGGATCTCACCCCGGGGTTCATGGCCGGGCTGCGTGAGGGTATCCCGGCGGCGCGTGACTACGACCCTGCGTTCAGGCGGCCTGCGGTGGGCCGTAACGAGGTGTGGGAGGCCGATCACCAGCACGCGCCGCTGCGTGTCGTGCTGCCCGAAGGTTCCCTGTCGCGGGTGTGGGTGACCTGGTACGAGGACCGGGCGACATCGATGGTGATGGGGTGGGCGGTCACTGCGTCCAGCGCGCACCGGGACTCGGTCCTGGCCGCACTGCGCTCGGCAGTCTTGATGGGCGACGACTACGGACCGGCCGGGGGCGGCCGAGGCTCACCGGCTCATCGGGAGCGGGCGAGTGAAGGGGAGGATCGTCCTTGTTCCATGAGGTTTCATCACATGTCGCGCCGGCATCGGAAGCGATGCCGACGTGACGGGCTGCTCGTGTGGCTTCGTTCATCTTCGGGGATAGCGTTTGTCGGCATTTCAGATCACCCTCCGGTCGGCGGCCACGGCCACCTCGGTGAAGTACGTGCGGAACAACGGCTCGTCACCGGGCGGCACCCGGAACGCGGGCGAGGTGGTGTACCAGAAGGCGGCCGGGTCGGTGCCGTAGAGCGCGGCGTTCGGATCGCGCACGGTGCCGATGACCAACTGGCCGGGTTTGTCGGGCTTCTTGTAGTGCACCAGCGCCCCGAGCCATCGCAGCGGCACCCGGAGCTCGGATCTCCCCATGCTGAACAGTTCGAACACCCCCCGGTCCATGCGTAGATGCAGGTTCTCGTAGTCGAACGTGAGTAGATCCATGGCGGGACGATAGCCCGGCTCCCGGGTCACAGCGCGACCACCCCCACCATGGCGGCCGTCGCCACGATCAGAACCCCAACGGCGTCGACGGTCATGTCCCGCTTCCAGGAACGGCGTTCGGTCTCGACGTCCAGGACGAACACCGTCGGGTCGTCGGGGGCGTAATCGAAGCTGCCCGTCAACGAGGCCGGTGGCGAGGCCGCGGGGGCGGTGCGGGGGCCTCGGATCTTCCAACGCTTTGTGGCGCCGCCTACGCCACCGGGGCAGACGCCGACGGCGCCCCCCACCGAGCCGACCGAACTGTGGGCCTGCGCCCCCATGCGCCGAAACCCCCGGGCCGGATGAGCTGTATATCGAGACTCGGGCCACGAAGCCCGGTCCAGCCCCCGTGAAGGGCATCCGGTTCGATGGCCGCTCGTCGGCCGGCGATCGCGTCGGCGAGATCCGCCTCGGGCCGGACCGCCTGGTCTCGCCCCGCGCGCCGACCACGACGGCGAGGGCGACCACGGATTCGCCCTGCTGGTCCGCTGCCCGCACGACGACGACTGCGACGCCCCGGCGTGGCAGGCCATCCACTCGATCGCCGACCTGCCGACCGCGCACACCAGCACCACTGGGCCGTCACCGGACAGCGTCTGCACCGTCCACGGCGGGCCCGACGACGTCGACCAGGAGGCCGACGACCACGAGTCCTCGGGGGAAATGGAGTGACCGCGGCAGGAGACGAACCCCCTCCGCGGCATTTTTTGGTCACCTGACCTATATTTGGTCTCATGAACGACGAACTCTCCTTCGACGCCGACGGACCTGTGCTCCTGGTCGGCGGATACGGCACAGTCGGCGCGGCACTGGCACGGATGGCCGCCCCCTCGTGGCCGCTGGTGCTCACGGGGCGGACCGTGCGGCGCGGACAGCAACTGGCAGACGAGACCGGCGCGGAACTGCGCACCTGGGACCTGACGGACCCGGCACCGTTCCGGGCGCGGGTCAGCGCGGTTGTCGGTGTCGTCAACGATCCGGACGACCGCGTCCTGCGCGCCGCGATCGGCGGCGGGGTGCCGTTCGTGGACGTCACCCGCTGGACCACACGGATGCAGCGCGCGGCCACCGTCGCGGCACTGGCGGGCCCGACCGCGCCGGTACTGCTGTCCTCCGCGTGGATGGGTGGTGTGACCAGCCTCGTCGCCGCCTTTCTCGGCGACAGGCTCGGCGGCGCGGACACGGTCGATGTGGCCATTCGCTGGGACCTCGGCGACCGGGCGGGCGCGGACTCGGTGGAGTTCATGGACCGCCTCGGACTGGACTACGAGGTGGTGCGGGACGGGCAGCGGCGCACGGTCATGCCGCTGAGCGACGTCCGCCGCATCCGTATCGGGGAGTCGCTCACCCGGGTCGCCCGGATCGACACACCCGAGCAGTTCACCCTTCCTCTCACCCTCGCGGCCCGGACCGCGACAACCCGGATCGGCTTCAGCTCGCCCGCGTCCACGACAGCCCTGCTGGCCGCCAAGCGGCTCGGGTTCTTCCGCTGGGGCCGCGGCGAGCGCTTTACCGGTGCGCGCCGTGGGCTGCTGTACGCACCGGGCGAAGGAGGCACGGCCCAGCTGCGCATCGACGTCACTCACGGGGATGACACCCTCTCCGCGACCGTGACCGACCGGGCCGGGCAGGCGCATCTGACCGCTCTGGGCGCGCTGATGGGGCTGCGTCGGGTACGCGGCGAAGATGGTGCCCCCGCACCGAGCGGCGTGGTCTTTCCCGAACAGCTCCCGAGTCCGCAGAGCGTGCCCTCGGACCTCGCCGCGCAGGGTGTCGACCTGGTTGTGCGCAGGGCCGTGCGCGACGAACAGGCGGAGGGCAGGGCGGCATGAGCGAACGATCCCCGGAACAGGACAAGCGCACGCCCGCCACGACCAAGGGCGCCCAGCGGCATGCCGCGCTCCTGGACGCCGCCGAGAAGATCCTCTTCGAGTCCGGATACGGCGAGTTGACCATGCGGGCAGTGGCGGCCGAGGCACAGACCCGTCTGGGCCACGTGCAGTACTACTTCCCCTCCCGCACGGAGCTGATCGCCGCGGTCCTGCGCCGTACCCTGGACCGTTCTCTCGACAGGCTGACTCCGTTGTTCGTCGATGCGGCAGCGCACACGCCGCCGGACACGGAGGGGCTGATTCGTCAACTGCTGGCCGAGCACGATGATCCGCGACTCGTCCGGGTCTACGCCGAGCTGTGGGCTCTGGCGGGCCGTGACGAAGCCGTCGCGGCGGTCATGCGCACGTTCTACAGCGATTACCAGAACCATGCCGCCGGGTTTCTCCGCGCCCGCAACCCAACTCTCTCCGACACCGTCTGCCAGGCACGGGCAAGGGTTTTCACCGTGCTGATCGAAGGAGCGTCCCTCTTCCGGTCCGGCATCGCCGCCCACCGCACAAAGGAAACCGACACGGAACTCATCAACACGGCCACCGCTCTGCTCGGCTGACCGAGTTCTCGGAAAAGCGGGATTGCACCGGTGTCGGACGGCCCGAGACCCAGCGGATCGGGTCTCGGCCGACGACGCGACGCCATCGCGTCCAGGCCCGCGAAGGCGTGCTCGCGCCGGCGGCCGGCCACCGCGTAGTGCCGGCCGCAGACGACTGCGACCTCGGCGGCCGCGGCAAACGATTCCTGGTCCGCCTCCTTGATCCGCGAGGTGGTCAGGAGTGTGGAACCGTCGCCTCCCGCAGGTCCCGAAGGAGATCTTCAACGGCTGCGAGACGACGTCGACCACCGGACCTGCCCGCATCGACGTGGTTTTCTGTCACCAAGGTCGATGGCGGAGGCGGGGTGCCGGGCAGGGGTAGCGTTCCGGCATGACGTCAGCGCTGCCTCGGTTCCCGCCGTATCCGGTCTGTGGCGTGTGTGTCTTGCATCGGAAGCAGAACTGCGCGCCACATTTCGCGGAGATAGAGGTGGATTTCGAGCCCGCAGCCGAGGGCTTCGCCTTCGAGGTGGCCCAAGAGCCGACCCATCCCGCGCGCACCGCGGCGCTGTTCGCCGGCGTCGTCGCCCGCCCCGGCGAACAGCACCTCGCCCTGGCCGCCGGGGACGCCCTGGGCGCGGCCGGGTACGGGCTGCGGCACGGCGGCTACAACGGCCTGATGGAAGCCGCCGCCCAGGGCGCCACCCGCCACGGGGTACCGGTCACCGCGATCACGCTGGCCGACCGCCCGGAGTGGGGGCCGTTCAACCGTCACGTCACCGACGTCGTATACGCGCCGACGATGGGAGACCGGCTCCACGCCTACCTTGACGACGCGGACCTGGTGCTCGCCATGGGCGGCGGGGTCGGCACCCTGCACGAGGTGACCGCCGCCCTGTACTACGCGACGACGATCCGCCCCATCCCGGTACGGCTGCTGGGCCCGGCCGCCTGCCGCCTCGGCACCTTCCTGCGCACGGAGCAGTGGCTGGTGCAGGGCCCGACCCGGCCGCTGGGGTTCCTCGCCGACCTCCCCGACGTTGCCGCGCTGGAGAAGGACCTGGCCGTTCTCACCTCCGGAAGCCTGCGATGACGGCCCCGACGACGTCCGCCGTGCTCGCGGACCGGATCGGCGCCGCGTTCCGGCCCGGTCCCTACCAGTTCCCCGACGGGCGCACCCTCGACTCCTACTTCGACCCCTACCGACTGGCAGCCGCCCCGCTGCTGCTCCGGGAGACGGCGGCCGCGCTCGCATTCCTGCTGCCCCCGGACACTCAGGTAGTGGCCGGGCCGGCGCTCGCGGCGATCCCGCTCGTGACCGCGGTGTCCCTGCACACCGGGCTGCCCGCCGCCTGCCGCGATCCCACCCGCGCCCGCCACTGCAGTGCCCCGGACGGCCAAGGACACCTGCTCGGTCTGCCACCGCCTGCGCCGGCTGTGCTCCGACACCGGCCACTGCGCCTGGTGCTCACGAACCTGCGCCCTGTGCGGCGCTCCACGACGATCCTCCCAGGACCTGTGCGCGGTATGCCGACACCGCTCGGCAGGCCGACCGGCACGGGGCCAGTGCCAGCACTGCGGGCGCCGACGAACCCTCGACGCGGCGACTCGGCGGTGCCGGGCCTGTACCGATCCCACCACCACACCGCCCCCGGCATGCTGCGAACGCTGTGGCACCAGCGGCCAGTGGGCCAAGGGCCTGTGCAAGCGCTGCTACGAGCACTCACCGCACACCGTCATCACCCGCGCGACCGGCTGGGCCGAGCGCATGCCCGCCGCACCACCCTGGTGGAGCGACTTCGCCGCACACCTCGCCGATCACCGCCACCCCATCTACGCGGCCGACGTCGTCGCCACCACCGCACGCCTGATCATCGCGACCACGACCGGCGATCCCGGCACACTGCTCGCCCACGCCCACAGCAACGCCCCCGAACTCGTGGGGGCACTCACCGACTTCTTCCGCACCCACGGCCACCTCGCCCCGCCACCAGACCTCGCCGACCGGCGCGCAGCAACCCGCCGTACCCGCCGCATCGAGGCCATCCCCGCCCCACTGCGACCCCAGGCCGACGCCTTCGCCGACTTCCTGCTGCTCCAGCGCGAGCAAGCCCGCCAACTCGGACTACACCCCAATCAACTGAAGACCATCGAGATCCGCCTGGACACCATCCGAGACCTGGCCCTCCACCTCCACCCCAAGGGACATACGAGCTGGGCGAGCATCACCACCACCGACCTGGAATCCTTCCTCACCCTGGCCCCGGACCGCCGCGCCTCCCACCTCGCAGGGCTGCGCCAGTTCTTCGCCTACGCCCACCGCTCCAAGAGCATCCTCCACAACCCCACCGAGCCGATAACTGCCGTACAGCAGAGGGGATTTCACGGACCCACTCTCACCACAGGCAGGCAGCGCACCCTGTACGAACGGTGGACCACCAACTACGACATCCACCCGCACGAAGCCTTCATCGGCCTCGCCGCCCTCCTGCACGCAGCAACCATCACCGAGCTGCGCCAGCTCACCGACGCCGACATCGCCCCCGACCGCCACAGCGTCCGGTTCCCCGGCAGATCAGTGCACCTCCCGTTGGACAGTGCGACCTGGACGGCGCTGCAACGCTGCCAGGAGCACCGGAGCCGACTCGGTACGGACAACCCCCACCGGCTTGTCACCCGGCTCACCCGAACAGACCACGGACCGGCTGGCGCCGCCCACATCCGCGACAGCCTCGCTCCCGTCGGCCTCCTGCCGCGCATCCTGCGCTCCACACGTCTGCTCGCTCTCGCAGAAGAACTCGATGCCAAGATCCTCACTGTCTCCTTGGGGATGTCCTACGCAGGAGTCGCCCACTACCGGCCCTCCCCGAAGCTCACCAGGCCCCTGTGATGGATCACCAGGCCCAGGCACCGTCCCGGCCAGGGGAGCGACCTCACCAGCGCATGCCGAGCTGGTCGAGGTCCGCCCGTCGCTGCTCGGCGAGCCTCCCAGCCCGTTTCCGTACGTTGTCGAGCCATGTGCCGAGCTTGACCCCCACGACCTCGCCAGCGCCTGCCTGACGGCAGACCAAGCCCGCTTCCGTCTCCACCTGCTCGATGTGCTTGCGGGGCACACGCAGGTGCCCTTCACGTGCGAGGAACTGCCGCGCGGCCGCGAGGTTGACCGCCCACATATCATCCTGTGTCCGTTTCACCGGCTGCTCTGCCTCTTCGGCGGGTTCGATGCCGAGGACGTTTTCCAGCAGCCATTGCTGTGCGGGCAGGAGCTGTTCCCACCCGTGCCGCTGCGCCGTAACCCAGCGTCCGAGGTCTTCTCCTTGCACGATCACTTTGCCGGCCGCCACCGGCAAGTCCCCGCCGTCCTGGAGGAGGTTCTGGACGAGTCGGAAGCAGCGCTGCCACCCGGTGTCCCAGACGGGGCACCATCCCGGGTCGATCTCTTCCAGCGCTGCGCGCCGTGCCTCGGTCAGCGCGCCCGCGCTGGAAGCAACGGGGAGGCCGGCCTGCCGCCGCTGCACAATCTGATCCGCTGCCCGGGCGGCATATCGCTGGTTCTTGGTCCATGCACCGACGGGGTATCCGTCCCAGACCGCGGTCGCGGGCGGCAACAGGTGCCCGTGCACGGCCGCCCAGGCGCGGGCTGCTGCGAGGCCTTCCTCGAACGCGACATCCTGATGCGACCACACCATCCCCAACCCGGCCAGCTGTTCCACCCGACCCGTATCCAGACGCCCGGCCTTGTGGGATTTCCGCTGGTCGGCGAGCCATGTCCCCAGCGGGAACCCGGCCGGAACCCACCCTTCGGGGGTGGTGTAGTCGTACGGCACCCGCAACTGCTGCGCCCCGGCCTCTTCCACGTACCGCACGCATGCCTGGATCCCGCGCCGCCAGAACGTGTTCTCCGGCTCGATCACCCGCAGCTTCACGAACCGCGCAAGCAACGCCGGATCCCTGGGTGTGCTGAACTTCAGCAGCTCCCGCGCAGGCGTGCTCGGCCCCCGCTCACCCTCCGACACCTCCCGCTCAGCCTCCGCCTCGCCTTCCTCGGCCGTCTCCTCCTGCCAACTCCCGCTCCGGATACGGGGATCCGCGAGGTGCTCGATCGTCTCGGTGTCATGTGCCCGCAGCGCCCCGAGGACCTTCGCGAGGGTTCCGTAGGCGTCCGAGGTCAGCATTTCGTCCGGTGTTTCGCCCGGTGCGAGGAATACCGGAACAATCAGAGAAGCAATCTTTCCCTCACCGGGTCTGATTCGCAGGGCGCGTCCGACCATTTGCACGATATCGATCATCGACCCCCGTGCATCGCAGAACGCGACGGAATCACAATTCGCCGTATCGACGCCCTCGCCCAGCACCTTCACCGAGCTCAGCACCCGCAACGCCGCCGGCACCAACCCCTTCCCCGAACGCCGCCCACCCCTGCTGCGCCCCCCGGCACTACCCTCGACCAGCTGCGCCTGGTTCTCGATGACGTCGGAGGCGAACTCTTCCAGGACGGCACGCCGGTGGGCGGGCGGGTGTTCGCCACAGAGCCAGTCGGCCCATACCCGCTCCGGCTCCGGGTAGCGCCTGGGGTTGTCTTCCGACAGTTTCCGGGCTGCGTCGACGATGCCCGTGGCCATGGCTTCGGCTTCGCTGACGCGGCTGTGGAATGTCAGGACCTTGCGCAGGTTCTCCTCGGCGGCCGCGGTCACGAGTCCGGTCTGCAGTGCGGCGAGCCGTGCTCCGCGTGCGGCGTCCGACCCGTACCCGGCTTCCTGGCGCAGCTGATGGAACTCGGGGTCGTTGATGTCGACGCACACCACCTGGTACGGCGCAACCAACCCTCGGCTCACCGCCTGTGAGAGTGTCAGTTTGTACGCCACCGGCCCGAACACCCGCGACCCCGGGTCCATGCTCGCGATCAGCCGCGGCTCCCCGCCCTCACCACTCCGGGCATGTTCGGGTGCTTCCCAGATCCGGGCCGTGGCGGTCATGTACAAACGGCGGGTCGCCGGCATCTTCGTCTGGTCGTGCACCGCGGCCCACGGCTTACCCGCGTACCCACTGGTGCGGTGCGCCTCGTCGACGACCATCAGGTCAAACGCACCAAGCCCGGCACTATGGGCGCGCTGGAGGATACCGAGGCCGACGGCGGCGTATGTGGCGAACACCGTGACCCGCTCCAGACCCCTTACCCAGGAGACGAGTTCGCCCGGATCGGTTGTGCACGGCACACCGTCGGAGTCGTCGGCCCGGAGCGAGCAGACCCCGACCATCGCCCCTGTACGGCCTCCTTCCCGCCACGCGGCCGCGGTCTGGGTCAGCAGGCCCAGTGTCGGGACCAGGACCAGGACATGCCGCGCGCCGAGTTTCTCGGCGGCCGCGACGGCGATCAGCGTCTTCCCGGAGCCGGTCGCGGCGATGACCTGGGTCCGCAGCCCCTCGGCCGGCAGGTGTCCGCTCGCAGGCGTCTGCAAGACCCTCAGAACTGCGTCGACCGCCTCCACCTGATGCGGGAACAACTCCTTCAGCGTCACCAAAACTTCCTCTCTTCGACCGCTTCAGAGATATTCCCAAGACAGAAAAGACCCGGATCCCTGTGCAGCAACATGCATTTTTCAGCGACAACCAAGACACAGACAATCGACCCCACGGACAGCGGCAGGACGTCGGCTCATACTCCTTAATCTAGCTGGGCATCAAGAATGACGCACACCGACCACAGAAGTGTTCCTGAACCGACAGTCCGTAATCTGCCCAGTAGCCGTCCCCGCCAACCCCCGAACACTCCTGACAGGGACTCAAGGGACCAGAGATCAGGTAGGAAGCCCCGGTCCTCACGACCCGTCACCGCACCTCCCAGCAAGGCCACCCTCAACCAGCAGCCAGGCCAAGGGCCATGCGGAGCATGGCCCTTGGCCTGGATCGCGGAGCGATCCAGGCCGCAGTCAACGAAGTTGACTGCCCGGGCCACGGAGTGGACCGGCAACCCCGGACGAAGTCCGGGAACAACGCACGGAGTGCGTTGTCGTCTTCCGCCGCGTAGCGGCGGCGCGTCGTGTTCGCGGAGCGAACCGCGCGC
>NZ_JBIWKI010000093.1:0-10028 GCF_044765565.1 Streptomyces sp. NPDC102437
TCCAACGTCGCCTTCTCCACGCCAGAACACCTGATCCGCACCATCCGAAGCGGCCTACGCCACATCCAGTACCGCAGTAACCTCATCGACGGCTGCCTCACCGAGACCGGCCTGACCATCAGATCTGCATGACGACACCACGAGTTAAATCTCAGTAACTGCATGAGGTGTCTTTCCCCCGCGATGGCCGGGAGAAAGAGGCCCCGGATCGGAGGCAGAGGCGGGCGGGCCGTTCAGGACAAGGAACTGGGCCGTGGCCGCGGCTGGTTCGGCCGACGGCACCAGTAGCATCATGCCGAATTCCTCGCCCCGCTCACGCACCGGATCAACCTCCCGTCCAACCGGGGAACAGGCGCACTGATCGACGAGGACATGGAAGAGGCCCAGGAGCTGCTGGACCAGGTCGAGGACCTCCGCCGCCAAGTCGCGCTCCGCACTTCAGAGGCCCCATAGCGCCGCAACACCCCGACAACCGGCTGCTCCTTGAAAGAGCCGAGCACGCTAGTTGATCATGCTGTGCTGCCGGGAATCTTCACGCTTCCCGACCACGGCAAGCACATAGGGGGCTGGTATGTGGTCGTTCATGTCAACGGACGGAATTCTGCCGGAAGAGCGGTTGGACTGGTACTCCGACATCGTCTCGCGCGAGGTGATGCCCGCGGCGCTCAGCGGCGATCGGCCCGCCGAATTCCAGGGCGAGGCCGCGATGCTGGACCTGGGCGACGTCCGCGCGACGAGGGCGTCCATGTCGCCTCTGCGCTCGCGGCGCACGGCCGCGATGATCCGGCGTGGTGACCCGGAGCAGTACCAGCTGGCCCTTCTGCTCAAGGGGGCCACGTCGCTGGCGCAGCACCGGAACGAGTGCGCCATCGGAGTCGGCGACCTGATGCTCTGGGACACCTCGCGACCCTCCGACTGCCGGATGCGCGACGCGGGCGGTCAAGTGTCGTGCTGACCTGGGCCACAAAGGCTCCTCGGCGGTCGCCGGGCCGCACTCCCACCGACAAGGGGCTGAAGATGAACATCGCCAAGAAGGCGGCCG
The DNA here is from genome assembly GCF_044765565.1 of Streptomyces sp. NPDC102437. Classification (NCBI taxonomy): domain Bacteria; kingdom Bacillati; phylum Actinomycetota; class Actinomycetes; order Kitasatosporales; family Streptomycetaceae; genus Streptomyces; species Streptomyces sp. NPDC102437. The sequence goes on from NZ_JBIWKI010000093.1 coordinate 1,043, forward strand.
TGACGCTGGCCACCGCGACCCTGCTCGCGGGCGTCGGCGGCATCGCCACCGCGACCGGCGCGTCCGCCACTTCGATCGTCGGCCCCTGTGCCAACTACAGCACCAGCAAGCCCTACCTCAGCCAGGGCAGCTCCGGTTCGACGGTGCAGGAACTGCAGTGTGAGCTCAACCTCTCCATCCATCCCGACAACGGCTACCCACTGGACATCGACGGCAGCTTCGGCCCGCGTACCAAGAGCGCGGTCCTGAAGTTCCAGGCATGCGTGGGCATCCAGCAGGACGGCATCGTCGGCCCCGCGACCTGGTCCTGGCTGGACGTGTACAGCAACTCGGAGTTCTACGCCTGCTGATCACCGAGTCCCGAAGAAGTCCGGAAGCAGTCCCACAGCCACCGCCGCACCACCCGCCGTCCAGCGTATTCGCGGGCCGGAAGGGGTGCGGCGGTGCTGAGACGGGGGACGGCGAACGGCGCTGTCACGTTGTTGGGTGCGTAAGTGCCTGACGGTGCGTCGGGGCATGGTGGGCTTGCGGTCCGGGCCTATGCTCAGGCCGTGGTGGGCTGGCCGGCAGCGCCAGTAATCTGGTCCCAGATCGCGAAGCGGACGGTCATCTCGGCTCGATATTCGTGGGCGTTCATCAGATGTCGGCGGGGCCGGAAGTGGGGCGAGATGCCGCTGAACGCGGAGAGAAACCGCTGGGCTCCACCGGTACTACGGAAGCCCTTCTTCGCGCGTTCACGCTGGCGCGTGGGTTGGTGGCTGTTCTCGGCCCGATTGTTCAGGCCCTTGTGGGAGCGGTGCTCGACCGAGGGCATGACCTCGCGGTGGGCCGCGCCGTAGGAGCGGAGCTTGTGACCTACCGTGCCGCCGTCGGCCGCGCGGGCCCGGTGCTACTTGAGCATACGGGCCGCCTCCACCCGCTGGAGGTGGATCACGACGTCGTGCGTCTCCGCGAGCCGGATCTGCGGGGCGTCCGCGATCCCGGGGTAGGTGGCGCCGATGTTCTTGACGGTGTGCGGTGCGGCGAGCCAGTCGCGGGCCGGCTCCGGGGCGCTGCGCAGGTCCACCACGAAGTCGCGGTACCGTACCCGGTCGAGGGTGTGCTCGGCGGTGCCGGGCGCGGCCGGGCCGACGGTGAAGCGGTGGACGCCGCCGTCCTGGCCGAGGGCGTTGAACGAGCCCTGGTCGAAGGTGAGGCCGACGCTCAGGTAGCCGCGCCCCAGCTGCTCGCGGAGGAAGTCGCCCTGCACCTGCGGATGGCTGCTGGGGGCGTAGGTCTTGAGGGCGACGTGGCTGTTGTGGGCGCCGAGCAGGATCTTGTCGCCGGTCTGCTGCTGCCACCAGGTGACGTTCTCGGCCATGACGCGGTCGCGGTAGCGCATGGCGTCGGGGATGGCCTGCGGGTCGTCCAGGTCGAAGGCGTACAGCGTGGCCATCTGGTGGATCGCGGTGGTGTGCTGGAGGGCCCAGGCATACGCGTCGGCGTCGGCGCCCGTGCCGGGCCGCTGCTTGAGCAGGTCCACCGCCCGGCCGGTCCGCTCGGCGAGTTCCTTGCGTTCGGCCAGTGGCTTGGCCAGGTAGTCGTTGACGTACGTGTCGGCGTCGGTGGTGGGCCGCAGGCCCCGGTACAGCTCGGTGAGCTGCGAGGTGAGTTCGGGGCGGGCCGCGGCCGCGTAGGCGTTCACCTTGTCGTACAGCTCGGCACCGGCGAATCCGTTGTCGTCGCCGACGAAGCGGACCGGGTCCTTGGGGTGCTTGACGTTGTACGCGCGCATCCACTGGAGCAGATCGCGGTACTCGGCGTTGTTCCAGAACCGGTAGGTGCCCTGGAACTCCTCGTCCATGATCTGCTTCAAGTCGCCCTCGCCGCGCGTGAGGTAGGCGTCGAGCCGCAGTCCGGTGCTCCACGGGGCTTCGAGGGCGAAGGCCCGGAAGCCCTTCTCCTCGACCAGGTACTGCAAGACCCGGTGCTTGACGGTGAAGAACTCGTGCGAGCTGTGGGTGGCCTCGCCCAGGCCCACCACCCGGGCGTCGCCGACCATCCGGCCCAACGGGCGGAGGTCGGCCAGGCTGCCGCGCGGCTCGGTGGTGCGCAGCGGGTGGGCCACCCGGTCGAGGGCCGCCTCGGGGGAGCCGAACGCGGCGGCGTCGGCAGAGGTCGATGCGGCGGCCGGAGCAGGCGGGGTGGTGGCGAAGACGGCCGGGGCGACGGCCAGGGTGGCACCGAGCGGGACGAGCAGCGCGGCGAGCAGGACCTTGTGCGTGTTCATGGGCCCAACTCTCGCCGCGCGGGGCACCACAGACCATCCGCTGCGCCCCCCGATCGGCCCGGGAGTTAGCTACACCATCGATGGGGGGGCCTGGCTGGTGGTGAGGGTTGCTGGGTTCTGACAGTGGATGCCGATGGGGGACTGTCGTTTTTGCAGGGCGTGGTGGTCGGTTCCCTGCTGATCGCTAATACACCGCCCTGGAGATCCAGACACATGGATACGCGGGTGGATACGGGGCGGTCCGCGCATACCTTCGTCCCTTCCGGGACGCGGTGCCAGGGGGTCGGCCGCCATCTCTCCGGACTGTTGCCAGCTGGATCCTGACCCACCCCGACGCGCTTCCGGAGAAGGAGCGGCTGAAGCTCAAGTCCGTGCTGGCTGGATGCCCCGAACTGGACGCCCTCGCCGAGCACGTCCGCTCCTTCGGGCAGATGCTCACCCAGCTCCGGGGAGAGCGGCTCCCCGAATGGATCGCGGCGGTCCGAGCCGACGACCTACCCATCTTGCACACCTTCGCCAACGGCCTCGAACGCGACCTCGCAGCCGTCACCGCCGGCCTGAGCCTGCCCTGGAGCTCAGGCATCGTGGAAGACCACGTCAACCGCATCAAAATGATCAAGCGCCAGATTTACGGACGCGCTGGCTTCAAGCTCCTGCGAAAGCGGGTACTGCTTGCCTCCTGACCTCGCTGTCGGTGGCCAGTGCGAGGATCCCCCAGACGGCCACGCGAGGAGAGAGATATGGGCACCTGGGACATCGGCCCCTTCGACAACGACACCGCCGCCGACTTCGCCGGTGACCTCGACGAGGCAGCACTGGAAGAACGCGAAGCCATGATCCGGGGCGTGCTCAAGCGTGCCGTCGGGCCTGTGGACTTCCTGGGTATCTACGACGGCGAGCGAGCCGTGGGCGCGGCGGCCCTGGTCGTCGCCCAGCATCCTGACGGTGATCGGGCGTGTTCGAACTATGGCCCATCAGAGCCGCTACCGGAGTTGCCTGCAGACCTTCGAATGCTCGCCGTCGACGCCCTGGACCAAGTGGTCTCCAACCGGTCTGAACTCGCCGAGCTGTGGGCCGAAGCTGCGAACTGGTCGAAGTGGCGCCAGGACATCACCCGCCTCCGCGACGTCCTTGACCCTCCGATCCCACCACAAGAGGAAGCCCTGTTCGAGATCTAATCGGCGACCCACAGTCACGGACCACAGAACTTGAGCCAGAACCTGTTCTCATGAACAAAGCCAGGGCGAGGCTGACTGACCACCGCGCCCCAGCACGAACTCCTACTTCGGCGCGGGGCGGCACATCTCCAGGCCCGGGACCATCTCTCGGCGCATGTCTCCGCAGCGGATCCTCGGGATCGGTGGCTGTGCCGCCGAGGAGCTGCCCCACCGCCCGCTTGACACTTCTTCAGTGATGGTGCGACATCCGAGTGGTGCCGCACCCGCAATACGTCTGGTGGGTGGCACTCGCAGCGCGACCACCGAGATCCCCTGCGGCAACTTCTTCGGCGTCCCCTGCCCGATGCCGTGCACCATCTCCTGCCCTCCCCTCTCGTGGACGCCGGGCCCTCCACGCACCCCTGCCGCCTCTCCGTGGTCGGGGTGCTGACATCCCCTCTGCGCACCCCCTGCCGCCCGACTACCGAAATGGAGAGGGTGGGGGCGGGGCGGGCGGAGCGCCTCGGGGATCGGCGGCCGGCCAGTCCCTTGCGCGCGTCTGCGGGGCCTCGCACGGGCCGGAGCCAGAACTGAGAGTCGTGGACAAAGCCAGAGGAGATGTGTGGGGGGGGGGGGGGGGGGGGGGGGGGGGGGGGGGGGGGGGGGGGGGCCGGGCCCCCCCCCCCCCGCCCCGGGCCCCGCCCCCCCCCCCCCCCGCCCCCCCCCCCCCCCCCCCGCCCCCCGGGGGGGGGGGGGCGGCGCCCCCCCCCCCCCCCCCCCCCCCCCCCCCCCCCCCCCCCCCCACACATCTCCTCCAACCGTCCAGAGGGCCTACCCAACGCCCCGCCCGGGTGGCAGACACTCAACTGGTGAAGCTTCCGCCCGTGTCATCCGACACGGGGCTGGTCGTGTCCCACGACGCCTCCCGGGGAGGGCGGGTGCCTAGCCCCCTACTCCTCCCACCACACCTCCGTGCTGCAGCCCCCTGAAGGCTTGCCGTTGTCCGAGCCGCACAACTGGAAGTACACCTTGTGGCCGTCCTTCAGGTTGCCGAAGTTCCGCACGATGGTCTCGCCGCCGTAGGCATGCGCCGTGCCAGGGTTGGGAACCCCCCGAAGGACCTTCAACTCGATGGACTTCCCGTCCCCCCGCCGGTCGGTCAGCGCGAAGTTGTCCCCGTTGTCGAGCCAGGTGACTGACCCGTATCCACCCCACGAGAAGGTGGAGCCGTCCGGAGTACCTCCGGAGCTGTCCGCCTGCGCGGTGCCGACAGCCGTACCGGCCAGGGCAAGTACTGCGACGCCCGCCGCGAGAAAACGGCGTGCAGTCGTACGATGCTTGATCATCGAATTTCCCCGTTCTCGTCTTCTTGTCCGTGCGTAGTCATGCTTGCGACTGTCCGGGCACCAGCGCCAGGAATTTCGGCCGTGCCCGAAACGGCGCAGGTCGATCCGATTCAAGTCACTGGCTGATCTGGCGGTCTGCGGGCCGTCAGGGGACGGTGATCTCCGGCCCCTAGTTTGGGGAAGCGATATGGAGGTGTACGCGTCTTGACGGTGGACCATCGGTTGCCGGCGTGACCGTCCGCCGCGCTCTTGGCGCCGGCCTTCATGCTCCCGCGCCCAGCATCCGTGCCGCCCAGGCCGACCTGCTCGACGCTCTTCCCGGAGAGCGCCTGTCCGACCTCGACGACCTATGAGCCCGAGGCGTACTCGGCTCCCGCCCGGCAGCGCCCCGCCCCCGCGACGAACCCTCGGAACCGGTGCCACGCCGACAGCGGTAAACACCAGCTCAAAGCGTTCACCGGGGCGAGGGCGGTGGCACCCCATTTACCAGCGCATGCCGAGCTGGTAGAGGTCGGTGCGGCGTTGTTCGCGGAGTTTCGCGGCGCGTTTGAACGGTCGGCCGCCCAGAGCTCCTCGTTCTCCCCTGCCCTACGAGCCGCGGCCCGGGCGTTCTTCGCCCACACCCTGATCGGATGCCCTTCCCAGATCGCGGTGGTCGGAGGAAGGAAGTGGCCGTGGGCAGCAGCGTACGAGCGAGCGACCCCGCTCTGTCCGTTCTTACCTGCGCATACCGAACTCGGCCATGGTGCTCAAAGTGGTGGCCGATCAGTGGCACCTGCCTGGCTGGTTCTTGCGAAGCCCGGCTGGAATGACCGGCGCTCAGTACGGTGCGAACCATGGCGAAACGAGGGGCAACGCACGGCGAGTCCATACCGTCTCAGACGGTATGCGCTCAGCGCGTTCAGCCCGGACAGGACGCCATTGACGCGGACGATGTGGGACAGGGGGAGCTGCAGCGGAGCCCCGGGGCGTCCATTGACGGCCGCGCGAAAGCTTGCGCAGGTAAGCGCAGGATGCCAGGGGTGCCCGATGTGCGGGTTATGCCCCGGACGCGGTGAGCCGGAGAGAAACGGGACAGTCGGGCAGAGGAGCGCGGAACTGTGGGGGACGCCGGAGCGCAGTGGCAGGTCGGAGTCCTGGAAGGGCTTTTGCGGGAAGTCGGGCTTCAGGCGTCGCGTGGCGTCGGGCCTGACGTGCGGAAGGTTCTCGAATGGCTGCACCGGCAGACCGGGGTCCACGTCGCGCTGGTCACCGACGGCGCGGGCACGGTGGAGTCGTCCACCGCGGACTTTCCCCACGAGGTGCTGGGACCGCTCGCTCCGCTGCTGGTGCGCATGTCCGGCGGGCAGCTGGCTGCAGCCGTGACCCAATCCGGTGCGCTGCACGTGCGATGTGAGGCGCTCGGGCCACACGAGCCCCGTCCGGTCCTGGTGGTGGCCGGCCCCTCGAAGCCGACACGGGAGGCGATCGCGCTGATCTCGCACACCGGTAGCGTCCTCACACTCCTGCGCCGCGCAGGGCACAGTGATCGCATCTGGCACGATTACCAGCACACGACACGCCAGTTACGGTTCGCTGTGCTGTCGGCACTCTTGTCGGGGGAGCCGTTACTGGCCCGGCGGATGACCACCGGCGCCGTTCCGCCGCTGCTGGACGCCGACCGGCTGCGGCTCTACCTGCTGCAGTGCCCGCCGGCAGACCGCGACAGGATCGTCCGGGCATATCAGGACCCTTCCGGCTACCACGGCTCAGGTCTGATGGTGCACTGCCCGGTTTTCAAGGGCCACCTCATCTGCCTCTTCGCGGACGACGGGGAACCGGGCAGCGCCGGCGGCAAGTTACGTGGTCACGCCGAGACCCTGCACCGTCTGGTACGCGAAAACCCGCGCTACACGATGGGTGTCTGCGGCGGCCATCCTCTTCACTCGGCGGCCGAAGCCTACAGCCAGGCCGCCCACGCCCTGGCCACCGCCCGCACCGCACCCGGCCGCGTGGCCTCCTACCACGGCCGGACCCCGCTAGAAGGCGTCCTTCCCCGCCAGGCCGCCCAGGAATGGGCCCGCGCACTCCTGCGGCCGCTGGACACAGCCATGAAAACCAGCACCGACATCACCCGCCTGGCCGTGACCATGCCCCGCTCCGCCGTGGCCAAGCTCCTCGGCCTCAGCCGCAACACCATCACCGCACACCTCAAACGCGCCGAAGCATCCCTCGGCCTGGACCTCACCGACATCCGCTGCCGCGCCGCCGTCCACCTGGCCCTCGTCCTCAACAGTTCCTCCCCCGCCCCCGAAGCCGGCTACGACCAGCCGTACTCCACCCTGGACGACCTACTGCGCACCGAACGCGCCGCTGCCTGGGCCGCAGCCACTCTCCGTCCCCTTCAGGCCCGACACCGCCGCACTCTCCAGGCGTGGATCGACGCCAACACCGACGCCCAGCACGCTGCCCACGCCCTGGGCATCAGCCGCAACACGATCCGCACACACCTGCGCACGGCCGAGTCCGTCCTGGGCCTCGATCTACTCACCGCCGGCACCGGCATCCACGACATCGTCCACGCACTCCACATCACCAACACCCGGGCCTCCTGAGCACTGTGCACAACCCGCACCCGATATTGAGCACCGTGCACGCTGGTCCAAGAAGACCGCGCCTTCTACCGTTTTAGTGGTTGGCCGGCCCGTTGCACGGGTTCTTTCACGAAGCTGAGAACACGCACCGGGGCGGGGAACCGCCCTTGTATTTCCCTGCGTGTTTTCAATGACCACGGGGGCACGGGGGAACGCATGCTGCGTATTCACTTCACCGACCGGGACCTGGCGAAGGTCCACGTGGCAGCGGATCCGTTATGGGACACGGTGCTTGCGGTGCACCAGCTCGGCGCGGGCGGTGCGGCGGCGTTCTCGGCCTGGCGGCGCCGCGCCGCGGCCGCCGTCACGGGCGCGCAGTTGGCGGCCGACGTGCGCATGGTGCGGCTGCTCGCGCCTGAACGGGCGGGGTACTTTCCGGACTTCCTCACACCCGCGTCGGGGCGGGACGGAATGCGTGCCGGTCTCGACGAATTGTGCCGCACTCCGAACCGGCGCCTGGCCGACGAAATCACTACGGCGTTCGCCCGCCATCATCAAGTCCCCGGCTGGATCCATGAACTGGCCGACGGACATGCCGACCGCCTCAACCGGCTCGCCCTGGCGATGGGGCGCGTCCACCGTGCCGTCGTCGCGCCCGCCTGGAGCCGCAGCATGGCCGCCGTGGAAGCCGACCGGACGATCCGGCTGCGGGCACTGCGCGACCGCGGAGCAGAGGGACTGCTCACGTCCTTGAGTCCGCTGATCCAGTGGAAGCCACCGGTCCTGGAAGCCCCCTATCCGGAGCGCCGCGATCTCTACCTCGACGGAGGGGGCCTGTGTCTGGTGCCCTCGCGCTTCTGCTGGCGGATGCCAGTGGCCCTGGCCGACCCGGCGCTGCCGCAGGTGCTCGTCTACCCGGCGGCCCCTGCCGAGACAGCTTCGGGCGGTGACCTGCGCGCGCTGGCGCCCCTGCTGGGGCGGACCCGTGCTTGCGTCCTGGCCGCGCTCGACGGCGCGGTCACCACCGGCGAGCTGGCCGCCGTCCTGTCCGTCTCCGCATCCTCGGCCAGTGAACACGTCGCAGTCCTACGGACCGCCGGACTCGCTGCTACCCGACGCGTGGACAACCGGGTTCTCCACTCGCTCAGCCCCCTGGGCAGACACCTGCTCCACGGCGGATGACCGGCCGGATACCGCAATGGCCAGGCCGACGCTGCCAGCCGCTACCGCCATGGTCCCGCCGCCGTGCACGGCCTCCCAGGCACCGGCAGCGGCCGTGCCCTTCCTCGAACGCGACCTTCTGACGCATCGACACCACCCCGAGCCAGGCGCCATCACCCCCGGACCTCAGCGCCCGGCGAACGATTGGCGAGGGCGTTTCGGGCAGGCCCGAATGACCAGGACACGCACTTCGCGGGAATGCGAGTGTTGCTCTGCGGGGAGCCACCCGGCACCCCGAGGAACATGTGCCGCCCGGCCCTTTCAGTCCGCACGGCACACAGGGGGAGACCACCACATGCGCACACGAAACCTCATCGCCGCGTCACTACTGATTCCCAATGTGGTTGTCAAGGTCAGTTGATGACTCGTTGTGAGGGTGTCAGCCCAGTGGGACGGGGCTGGGTGGCGCGGTGATCTGAA
>NZ_JBIWKI010000094.1:0-9936 GCF_044765565.1 Streptomyces sp. NPDC102437
TGGAAGCCTCAAGAACTCCCATCATCGCAGGTCACAAGGCACTTCCTCGTTTCCCGAAGAGCCATCCACGGCCGTCACATCGGTGGATCAAGGCTAAGCGGGGGCAATTTCACTGCGCCGGGATGCATCTTGGTTCGGGTGTTCTGCGGCACCGTAAACGAACCGCAGATTTCCTTCCAGCAGCAATCCGAGAGCTTCACCGGCAGATGGTATGGAAGCATCTTTCATAGCAGCAGGCTAAGGCATCACTCCTCCTTCTGTAGGGATGGCCGCAGCGGCGCCGGCTCCACTGATGAAGCTGTGGTGTCCTGCTCCCCTCTGCGGCCTGCTGCTCAGCCCGCAGAGGGGAGAAGTGGCGGGGCGGGTCGACCTGCCCCAGCCGCTCGAACGCCACCCGAGGCATAACCGCAGGTTATCTCCGGATCACCGATGATCCCCTACCGGACGCCTATAGCAAATCCTATGGTGGCTCTTGCACAACGATCCCTCACAGAGGAGAAGCACCCATGGCCTATCTGGAGATCACGCTTCAGGTTTCGGATTCGAACCGGCCGGCGGCTGCCGACGTCTACACGCGATACAAAAAGCCGTTCCTGGATTCCATTCCCGGCGCCTCCGGCAAGGAACTGCTGATCCGGGACGAAGATGTCCAGGTGCTGCACACGTTCGATACCACCGAGCAGGCCCAGGCGTACCTGACGTCCGCCCTCTTCACGGCGGACGTCGTGGGCGCGCTGAAGCCGCTCTTGGACGCCGCCCCCGACATCCGGATCTACGACACCGTCTGAGCCTGAACCGCGGGGCGGCCGCTCTGCCTGCACACCGAGCGGCCGCCCCGGTCGCTCTGCCGGCCGTCGCAATCAGCCGCCGAGCCGACAGAGTCCTGACACGCGGAGCCGACCCATGATGAACAGGTGAGCCGATGCACGACGTAGAAGCACTGTTGCGCGAGTACGACCGGGCCCGCGCCTACACGGACGATCTGTGGCGCGATCTGGGCCCCGACGAGGTGGTCTGGCGCCCGCACGAGAACTCCAGCGCGATCGGGTGGCACCTGGGGCACCAGGCCCACGTCGCCCACTTCATGGTCCGCAATCTCACCGCCGCGGAGCCGAGCCCGGACCCGGAACTGGACGCGCTGTTGGACTCGGCACAGCCGGAACGCCTCCGAGGCGCCCTGCCCACGGTCCAGCGGCTGCAGGACTTCCGATCAGCAGTTGCCGAACGCGTCCACGCCCGTATGGGCGACATCATCTCGGGGCGCGTCCAAGCTGGTTCGCAGATGAACGTCATTGCCGCCCACCTGCTCACGGCTCTCGTCAACCACGAGTACCAGCATGACCAGTGGATCAGCGAGGTGCGGGCCCAGAACCTCGGCCACGCTCTGCCGCCGGACCCCGACTCGGACACGGTCTGCCGCATCGACGGCTACCTCGTCCTCGACCACGTGTAAGAGCGGCGTCTGCGCCCCCAGGCCCTCCGTGAAGCGTCCGGCCGCACACCCTCTTGTGCCTTGAGCACGGCAAGCGCAGGCCCACTCTGAAGCTCTTGGTCCCGCTGGCCCGTCTGTACCAGGTATCTCTGGACGACCTGGTCGCAAAGCGAACAACACCGGATCCGCGCGTACCGCAGCAACCTGTCGCTGTCGATGGAATTGCTACATGGCGCTGGCTCACCGGTCCCCCAAGTCCGCCCTCACCGGTTTCTGATCCAGCCCACAGGGCCCCCGCTCGGATCCCCTTTGACGATGCACGACGGAGTCGACTGGCTCTACGTCGTGTCCGGGCGCCTGCGGCTCACCTTGCGGAACCGGACCTTCGTACTCGCGCCGGGTGACGCCGCAGAGTACGACGCCGGTCAGCCCCACCAGTCAGACCCGACGACCGCACCTGCCGATGTCCTCCCCTTCCTCGGCCCCGCAGGGGAGCGCAGTCACCTACAGAACGCCAGGTGAGCACAGGAGCCGGAGCCCAGCCGACCTCGATGTGCGGGCACTGCGATGACATCTGCTTTGGTGTGCGTCTCCACTGACCCATGATGCAACCAGGAGCGCTGATCTACGTGCATCGTCGACACATCCAGCTCGCCCTGATCGCGGCAGTGCAGGTCCTGAGCATGGCCATGTGGTTCTCCGCCTCAGCCGTCGTCCCGGCACTTCGCGCTGCGTGGCACATCAGCGATAGCCAGGCTGTGTGGCTGACGTCTTCCGTCCAAGTCGGCTTCGTCGTCGGCGCGGTCGCCTCTGCTGCGGTCAACCTGCCCGACCGGAGCAATGCTCATGACCTGTGGATCGGCCTCGGGTTGGACGCGAAGGGCGTACCTTCCCGAGTGATCGACTTCTGGTCATCGAGTAGGCCGACGTTGCACCGTCGGTTGGGAAGGCACGCCCGTGCTGAGCGTAGTGAATGCCGATGGAACGACCGAGACCGGCTCTCTGATCGACGACATCGTCCGCGAGGGCGCGAGGCGGATGCTGGCCGCCGCTCTGGAGGCTGAAGTCAACTCCTACATCGCCGAGTTGGCCGACCAGCGGGACGAGAGTGGGCGCCGCCTGGTGGTCCGCAACGGCTATCACCAGACCAGGAAGGTCGCGACCGCGGTCGGGGTGATCGAGGTGAAGGCCCCACGCATCAACGACAAGCGCATCAACGAGGCAACCGGCGAGCGCAAGCGGTTCTCCTCGGTGATCCTGCCGCCGTGGTGCCGCAAGTCCCCGAAGATCAGCGAGGTGCTGCCGCTCCTCTACCTCCACGGCCTGTCCAGCGGGGACTTCGTGCCCGCGCTCGAGCAGTTCCTCGGCTCCTCGGCTGGCCTGTCGCCGGCCACCGTCATCCGGCTGACCGCCCAGTGGCAGGCCGACCACAAGGCGTTCAGCGAGCGCGACCTGTCCACCACGGACTACGTCTACGTCTGGGCCGACGGTATCCACCTGCGCATACGGCTGGAGGAGGCGAAGGCCGCGGTCCTGGTCGTCATGGGCGTGCGCGCTGACGGAACCAAGGAGCTAATCGCGATGGCCGACGGCTACCGCGAATCCTCGGAGTCCTGGGCGAGCCTGCTGCGGGACTGCCAGCGGCGCGGCATGCGCGCTCCCGTCCTCGCCGTCGGCGACGGAGCCCTGGGTTTCTGGAACGCGTTGAACGAGGTCTTCCCCGAAGCCCGCCACCAAAGGTGCTGGGTTCACAAGACGGCCAACTGCCTCGACAGCCTCCCGAAGTCAGCTCAGCCCGCGGCAAAGAAGGCCATCCAGGACATCTACAACGCCGAGGACAAGGGGCACGCGGCCGCCGCGGTCAAGGCGTTCGCCAAGCAGTACAGCGCGAAGTTCCCCAAGGCCGTCAAGAAGATCGTCGATGACGAGGATGAGCTGCTGGCGTTCTACGACTTCCCCGCCGAGCACTGGATCCACCTGCGGACAACCAACCCCATCGAGTCGACCTTCGCGACCGTCCGTCTGCGGACCAAGGTCACCAAGGGCGCCGGATCCCGGGCCGCCGCCCTGGCGATGGTCTTCAAGCTCGTCGAGTCCGCCCAGGCCCGCTGGCGAGCCGTGAATGCACCCCACCTCGTTGCCCTCGTCCGCGCTGGGGCCCGCTTTGAACGCGGCCAGCTCCTGAACGGTCGCAGACGACCGCGGCGTGAATGGGGTGGCGGACCTGCCTCGAAGTTCGAGAACATCCGGTCATGTTGGATGGCACGGCAGGACAGGACCTTCCGGTCGGCCTCGGGTTCCGGCCGTATCGCGGCGACGAAGACCACGGCGCCATGGCCGCGGTGCGGCTGGGGTGTGTTGAACGGGACCGGGTCGATGTCCATTCGGTAGTGGAAGGGCTCCCGACAGCGGCCGAGATCGCCGAAGCTTCTGCCAAGTTGGAGGAGCCGTCCAAGAACCAGATCCTGGTGGTGCTCGACGAGAGCGTCGTCGGCTACGCGACGATCCGGTGGTGGCAAGAGCGAGACGATACGTGGCTGTACCTGCACCGCGGCTACCTCTTGCCCGAGCATCGCGGCCAGGGCATCGGCTCAGCCATGCTGAGCTGGGCCGAAGAGCGGATCCGCCAGCTCGTCAAACAGCATGGAACGGCGCGGACGGCAGTGATCGGCGCGAACGCCATGGCCTCCGAGCAGGACGCCACGGCACTTCTGCGCGCAGCCGGCTACCGACATGTCTTCAGCCTGGTCGAGCTGGAGCTGGGCGATCTGCAGCAGGTGCCCGAGCCGGGCAGCGAGCTGCCAGCCGGGATACGGACAGGGCCGATCGGGACAAGCCACTACCGTGCAGCCTGGAGGACGGTCGTCGATTCGTACGCGGACCGCGGTTTCACTCAGAGATGGCCTTTCCAGGACTTCGTCGACACCGCCGACCCGGCATGCTGGAGGGCTGCCTGGAACGGGCAGGACATGGTCGGCGTCGCCCTGTGCTCCATCCGCCGTCACGACCACACCGTGGGCGAGGTGGAAGAGCTGAGTGTCCGGACGGACCAGCGACGCCTCGGAATCGGCCGGGTCCTGCTGCTGGACGGGCTGCGGAGCCTTCGCGAGCAGGGTGCAACGACCGCTCGGCTGTTCACGGGCACGGCAAATCCACACCGGTCCTACGACCTTTACGAGAGTGTGGGGTTCCGGCGGCGGAACGAGTACGTCCGTTACCGCAAGCCGCTTGCTTGATCGACCGGCCATTGGGCTGTCGGGTCAGTCCACAGGATTTGACAATACCTCGCCCGACCGGGTCCCGCCTCACTACGTGGCAGCGGCCGGAGCGCTCGGCGCTGCCGCAGCCAGCCTTGTGCTGCCTCTATTCGCTCACGGCCTCCTCCTGGCGGTGATATGCCGAATGGTGGTCGGCGTCTGTCTCGCAGGCGTCTACCCAGTCGGCATGAAGCTGATGGCTTCCTGGTTTCCCAGCGCCGGCCGTGGGCTCGCTCTCGGCGTCCTCGTCGCCTCCCTGACGCTCGGTTCAGCCCTGCCTCAGCTGATCAACGGTCTGCCAGGCCTTCCCTGGGAGGCCGTGCTGCTCACCTCCAGCGCCCTCGGCATGACCGCTGCCGTACTGACCATCGACCTGGTGCGTCCTGGACCCCATCTGGCCACAGGCATGCGGCCAAGGCCTCGCTACATCCTTGAGATGTTCCGCCACCGCAGACCGCTTCTGGCCAACCTCGGCTATTTCGGGCACATGTGGGAGCTGTATGCCTGGTGGACCTGGCTCCCCGCATACATAGCCGCAAGCACCAGCCGCGACGGAGCACAACCACCTTCACAGCTGGTCCTGGGCATTGCGGCCTTCATCTCCATCGGGGTCGCCGGCGCGGCCGGATGCCTTCTTGGCGGCTGGGCCGCCGACCGCTACGGCCGGCCACAGGCCGCTGGCACTGCTCTGGCCATCAGTAGCCTGTGCTGCGCCGTTTCGCCCCTCATCTTCGCCGCACCCTGGGCCGTGATGATGGCGTTCCTGCCTCTGTGGGGGGCTGCAGCTGTTGCGGACTCTGCCGTGTTCTCCACAGTACTCAGCGAGGTCGCGGACCAGAGGTACACCGGCACCGCCCTCACGGTTCAGACGGCGATCGGCTTCCTGCTGACCGTGGTGTCCATCAACAGCGTTCCTGCGCTGGCCGGCAGCGGCGGCTGGCAGTACGCCTTCCTCCTACTGGCACCCGGGCCAGCCCTCGGCGCGCTCGCTATGGTCTCGCTCGCCCGCGGGAGCGCCCGTAATGCGGGTCGGCATGCGCTGGGCTAACGAGTACGGTCAGTCAGTTCGGACTGGCCCCCACGTGTTCCTGTTCCCGCCAGCGCGACCCGCGCACTGGAGGTAAGCGTCGCGGATGGCAGAGACTGCGGCGTGATGGCGCTCAGCGATCTTATGCAGCAGCGTGACCAGTTGGGCGACGCCGCTGCCGACGAGCCGGTAATAGATGCGCACGCCGCTGGTAGCGCTGCGGATGGACGTGGAACCGGCCGAGCGTGATGTGTTCACCAGGCCGCAGCGGCCGTACGCCGCGGCGGTGACCGCGTCGGTCCGCGCCCCTGGAAGGAAGCCGGTCGCAGCCACACGGAGCAGGCCATCGTGCGTGCTCCGCCGCGCGGGCGCTGCACCCGGAAGTCCTGCAGACGAGTGCGCAGCCATTACCGCGCGGCCTCGGCCGATTCGGTGTTCTCGCTCCGCTCGCCGAGGGCGAGCGCCTCGGCCTCATCCCACGGGTCGTAGGGTGGTCCTCGACCAGGCCGGGGTGTGCCATTCATGGCTCTGCGCCATGTGTCCCTCGCCCTGGTAGAGGAACTGCCGGGAGCCGACGGCGTGCAGCAGCCGGTACAGCTCCCCTACGACCGCTCCCTGGTCATCAACGCCCACGACCAGCACGGGGCCTCCGCCGCCACGCGCCAGCTACTGGGTCTGACGGATCCCCCCACAGCCCTGTTCGCCGGCAACAACATCGTCACGCTGGGAGTCGTCACCGAACTCGCCCGCAGCGCACGGAAGGACGTCGCCGTCGTCGCCTTCGACGACGCGCCGCTCGCCGAGGCACGCGAACCCGCCTTGACCGTCGTCGCCCAGAACCCCGAGGAAATCGGCAGGACGGCGGCGACTACCGCTCTGGCACGCTTCGACAGAGACCGCTCCCGCACCCGCACCGTGTCCACGCGACTGGTCGTCCGGGGCTCGGGTGAGCGGTCTGTCCCTACGATGCAGATAGTTTGACGCAGGGAGTTCAACGCGGTGCAGCGGGCCCAGAGCCAGGGCTGACGACGGGTCCGCGTGGGAAATGGTTCTGCTCGACCCCGCGCCCTGCTTCGGCATATCGAAGTCAACCGCCCACCGCCCGCTCCTGATTTGGTCCCGGGCCGGCGTCTGGGGCCGCCTGCACGAAGCCGTGCTGCACCGGCTCGACGACGCCGGCCTCATCGACGTCACCCGCGTCGTCCGAGTCAGGTCAGCTGTCGGCGTGGATCTTCCGCGCCGACAGCTGTGGGTCTCACTGTGCGGTGGCAGCGTCCAGCACGATACGGAAGCGGGGTGCCCCGGCCTTCAGGCGTGAGACGGCCTCGCCTGCCTGTCGCAGAGGCATGCGCTCGATCATGGGGCGTACTCCGGTGGTGAGAGCGAAGGCCATGGCCTCCTCGGTCTCACGCGCGCTGCCCGTGAGGTGGCCGGTCACGATCTGTCCGTTCATGACGAGCTGGGCGGCGGGCACCGTCAGGGAGCCGGCATCGACGCCGACCAGGGTGAGCTGCCCGTGGACGTTTAGGCCGGTGAGGAGTTCGTTCACCGGTTCGGTCGAGGAAGCCGTGTAGACGATGAGATCGGCACCGCCGAGCGCCGTGAGGGCAGCGCCCGGGGCCTGGGCGTTGCTATCGATGTAGTGGTGCGCTCCGAGGTCCTTGGCGAGCTTCTCGCGGTCGGCTCCTCGGGCGATGGCGATCGTCTCGTATCCGAGGTTGTGCGCGAACTGGACTGCGAGGTGACCAAGACCGCCAAGCCCGAACACGGCGACCCGTCCTCCGGCGGGCGTGTTCGCCTGGCGGATGGCGTTGAAGGTGGTGACGCCTGCGCAGCCGAACGGTGCCGCGTCGAAGAAGTCCAGGCCGTCCGGGATACGGGCGAGTGCGTCGGCAGGCACGGTGATGCTTTCGGCCCAGCCGCCCGGATAGGACAGTCCGGGGACCTTGCGCTCCGCGCAATGCACGACGTCACCGACCCGGCAGAAGGCGCAGTGTCCGCAGCTGCCACCGAACCAGCCAACGGCCACACGGTCGCCGACCGACCAGCCGACTACGCCGGTACCGACCGCGGCGATAGTCCCGGCGACCTCGTGCCCGGGAGTGACGGGGAAGGCGATGCCCTTGCCTGCGGCTGCCGCCGTGCCGATGTCGGCGTTGCACACCCCGCTTGCGGTGACGGATACGCGAACCCATCCGTCGGCAGGCGGCGCGGGCTCGGTCACGGACGCGACCAGGGGCCCCTCGGGTTCGGTCACGACCATGGTGACAACGGAGTCAGTCATACTGCTCTTTCCATTCCGCTACGCGACGATCTGTATAGCCAGCATTTATGACGGGCTGACTTGCTCTCGACCCTAAGCAGAGTGGATTACTCTCGGTAGAAGACATCCGCGAATACTCCGATAGGGCATGGTTATGATGGACCGTCTGAACCTGGAAGGCTTGCGGTATGCGCAGGCGGTCGCCGAGACGAAGTCGTTCAGTGCTGCCGCCCGGGCGTACGGCGTGAGTCAGCCCGCCTTGTCCAACGGCATTGCGAAGCTGGAGGAGCGCCTTGGCGACCGGCTCTTCGACCGGTCTCCGCGCGGGGTGGCCCAGACCGATTTCGGCAAGCGGATCCTGCCTCTCGTCGAGCGCGCTCTGGCGGCGCTCGACGCGGTATCGGCCGAGGCCAGGCGGCTGACTGAGCCTGGTGAGCAGAAGATCCGCATGGGGGTTTCGCCTCTGATCAGCTCACGTCTGGTCGCCCGGGCATTCAGCGCGGTGTGTGATCTGCCTGTGCCGCGCGATCTCGTCCTGCGCGAGGCGAATATGCAGGAGCTGCGGGAAGGGCTGCTGGCCGGCCGGCTCGACATCATCCTAATTCCGGCCGTTGCTGCGATGCCGCACTACGAACACCGTGTCATCGATGTCGAGCCCATCGTCGTCGTCCACGCCGAACCCGGTGAGGACAAGCCGCTGGAGCTCTCGGAGGCAGGCAAGGAACAGTTCATCCTCGTACCGAACACCTGCGGCCTGACAACGTTCACGACACAGCTGTTCGAGTCGCGTGAGATGCCGCTCAACACGTACGCAGGCGAAGCCGCGAGCTACAGCGTGCTGGAAGAGTGGACCAAGCTGGGCCTGGGCTCTGCTCTGGTGCCCCGCTCCAAGCTCACCTCGCCCACTGTGCCCCACCGGCCCTTGATGGACGACGGCCGCGAGGTGCAGATCTCCTTCGAGGCGGTGTGGAGCGCTGATTCCTCGCTCGGCGCTGACCTGGCCCACCTCTCAGGTGTTCTTGCCGCCTCCCGCACCGCGCACCTGCAGTCGGCGAGCTGATCCAGCAGGCCCGCAGCGGCACAAAGTCTGCCGCTGCCCTCTGGACCGGACCGGTGCATCGAAGCTCAGGACGTCCCGGCAGCGCCGTACACGTCAGCACAGATGCCGAAGGTCACGGCCGTACGTCTCGCTCAGATGCAGGCGAAGCGCCTCGGTAAACCCGTCGGGGTCGTCGCTGCGCAGGTGCCCGATGAGCGCCTCGTGCTCGGCGATGATGTCCTCACAGCGGGCGAGCAGGGTCCCTCCATAGCTGAACAGGAGGAAACGCTGCCGGTCGCCAAGCCGGTCGTTGAGTTCGAGCATGACCAGGTTGTCACCGACCTCCACGAAGGCGCGGTGGAAGCCGATGGTGAGCTCGATGAAGCGGTGGAGTTCGCCGTCGGCGAGGGCCTGCTTCTGCTGCTCTACGTCTGCTTCCAGGCGCTGGGCGAGTTCATGCCTGCGCTCGGGCTCGGCGCGCTGTACGGCAGTGGCTTCCATGATCAGACGGGCTTCAGCGAGGTCGGCGGTGACCTTCTCGCTCATGCCCCGTACGAGAGCGCCTCGCTTGGGGTAGATGGTGATCCACCCTTCGTCCTGGAGGCGGTGCAGGGCTGCACGGACCGGGGTGCGGCTCACTCCGAGGTCGGCGGCAAGGGAGGCCTCTCCCAGCATGGTGCCCGGCTTGTGTTTTCCATTGAGAATGCCGTCACGGATGGCCGCATAGGCACGCTCGGAGGCGCTCTCGGTTGTCGACATGGGACCCATCTTCTACGAACTTGGGTTAGCCTCGGCGTTTCAGTTGGGTCTGCTGGGCGGCTGAGCGAGGTTGTTTCAGGCCGTGTCGGCCGGTGGGCATGGTGAGGGCCCGACGCGGGGTCGGGTTCTCCAAGGTCCTTGAGTCGAAGGTGGGCAGGA
>NZ_JBIWKI010000095.1:0-9145 GCF_044765565.1 Streptomyces sp. NPDC102437
CCTCGCCAAGCGCATAACGGACGAGACCACCCCCACCTGGCGAGGAACCTACTAGGGCAGAAAGGGCAATTTGCCTAGATCAAACGCCCTCTGAGTGCGTCAGCTGAGGATGGTGCCCCGCGCTGGCAACCACTGTCGCGGTGGCGTGCGGGAGAGTGTCCAGCAGCGACTGTCCCTCAACGGTGAGCGGATCGTTGGAGCCCAGGACGATGTGGACACGCCCTGGGTAGTGCTGCAGCTTGGCCTGGAGGTCGGCACGCCACTGCGGGTTCGCCGTGGCGGCCAGAAGCCCGGCGGCGGTGGCCCCAACGGTGCCGCGGCGAAGATCCGCGACAGCCGACCGGAGCGCGGCCGCGTGGCCCGTGGCGCCGGTCAGCCGCTCGGCCAGCGCTTCGGGGGTTTCCGCCTCAGGTACCAGCGGGTCAGGGCCGGCCGCCTGGCGGTGCGGGGCGGGTGCCCCTGCAGGAAGAACGGTGACACCAGCGTGAGTTGATCCACCGCATCGTGGTGAGCGGTCGCGGCGTCGACGGCGGCCGCGGCGCCGATGGAGTGACCCACCAGGTGACGGGCACCGGTCTCGGTGACCAGCGCGGTCAGCCAGGACTGCCAGTCCTCGCGGCGTCCGGCGCTCATGCCCAGCCCCGGCAGGTCGACGGCGCGCGCGTGCCCGACCGCCGTGACGACCGGAGCCCAGGTGTCGGCGTTGACCGGCAGACCGGGCAGCACCACCGTGGGTGCGCCTGCCTTGCCGACCTCGAAAGTCCGTATCCCGCCCAGCTTGGTGAATCGTCTGTCACCTGCGGGGGCGTCGCCGAAGCGGTGGGCTGCGCTGTCGCCGATTACGCTGGCCGGGTTGACGATGGACCAGGAAACGCCCGACTGCGCTGCCAGGTCCTGGAAGACGGCGTCCGCCTCGGCCCTGGACGCCTCGTAGGAGCCCAGGGCCCGGTAGGTCTCCTGTCGATACTCCTCGCTCCACGGGGCGGCGTCCTGCCCGCCCACTCGGTATCCGGAGACCTGAACAGGCGGCGCAGGTTCGGCAGCCGAGCCGCGAACGCGACGACCGCGCGGACGCTGTCAACGTTGGCGCGACGCGCCTCATCCACCGACATGCCGAACCGGTAGGCGCCGGCGCAGTTGTAGATCTCGGTGATGTCGTCGCACTCGCCGTCGATCAGTGACGCCTTGGCGAAGTCGACCCGGAGGTCGGTCGGGACCTGGTCGTACCCGCGCCCGGCCAGCCACCGAGTTCAGCCGCTGGTAGGACTCATGGCTCCGGCTGGCCGTGCTGACTCGAACGCCGGCCTGGCCGAGCGCGAGTACCAGGTGGCGCCCGATGAGGCCGCTCGCACCCAGCACCAGTGCATGCCGGTCCTCCGGGCTCATGCCGAAGCCTCCGAGCTCTGTTCCAGCAGCACGGCGATCGCCTGGGCGGCGCAGTGCAGCGGCTCGGTGGACCGCCGGGCACGCGAGACGATCACCGCTCCTTCCACCATGCTGACCACCGCTGTCGCCAGGGCCCGGGCGACGGGTCGAGGGCGGCCGTGCGCACTGAGCAGGTCACTTACCGGCGCGATCCATGACTCGAAGGCATGGGCGCAGGCGTCTCGCAGACGTTCGCTCTGCGCACTCATCTCCAGTGTCACCACCGAGACCGGGCATCCCAGCTGGAAGCCGCTGTCGTTGAGTATCCCGGCCAGTTCGTCGATCACACGGCGTACCGCCTCACCCGGCGTGGCCGACCCTCGCGCCGAGTCGGCGTCGAGAGAGCCAAATCGCGCGGCCGCCAGCTCGACGGCCTTCTCTCCGAGGGCCTCCTTCCCCTGGGGGAAGTGGAAGTAGAGCGTGGGGGAAGTGGAAGTAGAGCGACCCTTTCGGGGCGCCCGCGTGCTCCACCACCGTGTTGAGTCCCGTGCCGCTGTAGCCGTGCCGTTGGATCAGTTCCAGCATCGATTCCGCCAGTCGCGAGCTGGTCCTGGCCCCCTTGTTTCCACCCATGACTCGAGAATAGACCGGTCTATAGATTTTGTGAAGCGTCTCAAGCCTGGCGCAGCGA
The DNA here is from genome assembly GCF_044765565.1 of Streptomyces sp. NPDC102437. Classification (NCBI taxonomy): domain Bacteria; kingdom Bacillati; phylum Actinomycetota; class Actinomycetes; order Kitasatosporales; family Streptomycetaceae; genus Streptomyces; species Streptomyces sp. NPDC102437. Next base: position 2,057 of record NZ_JBIWKI010000095.1, read on the forward strand.
TGTCCACGTCGGAGTCAAAAGCGGGAGTGGCGGGTGTTTCATGAGTGGTCGCTCATGAAACACCCGCCCGCCCGGCGGTCCACCTGCGGCGATCATGTGGCCCGGCCTTTCGAAAGGCACCCCGCCGATCTTGCCGAGCTGCATGGCGGACGCCTCATCGTCTGGTCCGAACTGAGGCCCGGAGACCGCTTCGACGAGTCCCGCGTCAGGTCACTCACCGACGGAGACCGGATCAAGGCCCGAAGGATGTGGCAGGACTTCTTCAGTTTCGCCCCTATCCACAAAACTGTGGCTGCTCGGCAACCACCGCCACGAGGTGGGCACCGGGCGGCTACGCGTTCTGGCGCCGGGTCAGACTGATCCCGTTCGAGTGGATGTTCACGGACAGTCGGAAGGTCGACAATCTCGCCGGCTTCCTGGCCGCTGAAGAAGGGCCCGGCATTCTGCACTAGCTCGTGACCGGAGCGCGCGGCTATCTGAACGGCGCTCGCGACCTGAACGGCCCCCGCAGGTACGCATCGCCACCGACGCGTACGCGCAGACCGAAGACCACGCGGGCCGGTTTCTGCGCGACTGCTGCACCATGGACCCTGCCATGCGTGCCGAACAGACTCAGCTCTACAACAGCTACCGGAACTGGTGCCGGCTCGAGGGCACCAACCCGATCTCCTCGCGGGCGTTCGCCGCGCGTGGACGTGCGACCGGCGGTATCACCACACCCCAAGGGATGGCCCTGTCCAACCAGCGCAAGTTCTACCCCAATATCGGGCTGAACAACGAATAGCGAAGCGGAGTCCCGGCTCGCCGCGGCGACTGCCGTACGACCGTCCGCTGGAGAACTGCGCGCCGTTGCCCCCCGTCCCCCGAGCCGTTACGCACTCGGGGGACGACGGGGGCCGCTGACCTCACGCCGTGGCATCGAGATCGCGGGCGAGGAACTCTGCCAGCTCCTCGACCGCGGCTTCCGCGCCGTCGCCCTCTGCTGCCAGCACCACCGAATCGCCGTGCTGGGCCCCGAGGGCGAGCACGGAGAGCAGACTCCGGGCATCGACCGCACTCTGGCCGTCCCGGCCGATGGTCACCTTGACCCGCTGCCGGGTCGCTTCCTTCACGAACAACGAGGCCGGGCGGGCATGCAGACCGCTGCGGGTACCTATGACGACAGTGCGCTGGTGCATGGTGAATTCTCCTGTGTGGTGATGGGACAGCGGGGTTGCAGGGAAGTCCGTCAGGCGGCGACGGAAACCTTGGGCTCTTCGCTCGCCGGGGCCGGCCCCTCCGTGGTCCTGCGCATCCCCTTGAGGAGGACAACCAGGGCGCTCGCAACCACCGTACCGGCGGCGATGGCCAGCAGGTAGAGGAACGGATTGCCGATGAGCGGCACCACGAAGATGCCACCGTGCGGGGCGCGCAGTGTGCAACCGAACGCCATCGACAGCGCACCGGTCACCGCGCCGCCGGCCATCACCGACGGGATCACCCGGAGGGGATCAGCGGCCGCGAACGGGATCGCGCCCTCGCTGATGAAGGACGCACCCAGGACCCAGGCCGCCCTGCCGTTCTCCTGCTCGGTCTTGCTGAACAGCCTGCCGCGCACGGTGGTTGCGAGCGCCATGGCCAGCGGCGGCACCATGCCGGCCGCCATCACCGCAGCCATCACCTTGAGGCTGCCGGGCGTCGGGTCTGCCAGGCCCCCGACCGCGAAGGCGTATGCCACTTTGTTGAGCGGCCCGCCCATGTCGAAGCACATCATCAGGCCGAGGACGATGCCGAGAATGATCGCGTTGGAGCCGGAGAGCCCGTTGAGACCATCAGTCAGAGCTCGTTGGAGCGAGGCGATCGGCTTGCCGACGACGATGAACATCAGGAGGCCGACGACCACCGAGGCGAGCAGAGGAATCACCAGCACCGGCATGATGCCGCGCAGTGTGGGATGGACCTCCACTCGTTGGATCGCCATCACTGCCGCACCGGCCAGCAGACCCGCTGCGAGCCCGCCGAGGAAGCCCGCGTTGATGGTGAGCGCGATGGCACCGCCGACGAACCCGGGGACGAGTGCGGGCCGGTCCGCCATGCCGTAGGCGATGTACCCGGCCAGCACCGGCACCAGGAAGGCGAATGCGGCTGTCCCGATCTGGTTGAGCAGAGCGGCCCAGCTGTCGGCCTCTCCCCAGACGAAGTGGTCCGCAACGGACTTGGCGCCGGCAATCTCGTATCCACCGATGGCGAACGACAACGCGATGAGGAGGCCGCCTGCGGCGACGAAGGGCACCATGTAACTGACGCCGGACATCAGGTAGGTCCGCAACCGGATGCCGAAGTGTGCGGAGTCGCCACCGGTCGCGGCTCCGTCGTTCTGGTCATGGGCGCCGCCCGCGACCGTGCCGACCTCGCCTCGCTCCGCTTTGCGCCTGGCTTCGGCGATCAGCTCGGCAGGTCGGTTGATCCCTGCCTTGACCCCGGTGTCGACGACGGGCTTGCCGTTGAACCGTGCCTTGTCGCGCACCTCGACGTCATGCGCCCAGATGACCGCGTCGGCAGCGTCGATGAGCCCTGGATCGAGCCTCTCGAATCCGGCTGAGCCCTGCGTTTCGACGTCGAGCACCACACCTTCGGCGCGGGCTGCGGCTGCCAGCGACTCGGCGGCCATGTAGGTGTGCGCGATGCCAGTCGGACATGACGTGACGGCGACGATCCGGAAGGGTTCGTCGTCCGGTGCAGCGCTGTCCGCAGGGCCGTTCGCTGCTGCGCCGTCCGCGGGTGAGGCGTCCGGATCCGGTCCGGACGGAACGGCCTCCTTGCCGCGGATCAGGGCCGCGGCCGCGCCGGGGTCGCGCTCCGCGCGCAGGGAGCCCGTGAAGTCCGGGTCCATCAGCCGCCGTGCCAGGGCGGACAGGATGGTGAGGTGGTCATCGTCGGCCCCTGCCGGCGCTGCTATCAGGAAGATCAGATCGGCGGGGCCGTCCGCCGCACCGAAGTCGATACCCCGGTCGCTGTGGCCGAACGCGAGCGTAGGCATGGTGACATGCTCGCTGCGGCAGTGCGGGATGCCGATGCCGCCGTCCAGACCGGTCGGCATCTGTGCCTCGCGGGCGGCGACGTCGGCGAGGAAGCCGTCGAGGTCGGTGACGCGGCCCTCGGCGACCATTCGCTCAGCGAGCGACCGGGCGGCTTCGTGCTTCGTCGCGGCGGACAGATCGAGATCGACCAGTTCCGCGGTGATCAGTTCACTCATCGCGGGGCTCCTTGCTTGTGGACCGTCTGGTGGGCGGTTCGGGGGGACACTCGGGTCGGTACTGAACGGGTCGCGGACGCATTGCAGTCATGAAGCCGGCTCTGCAAGGGGGCGGTCGAGGGGGACATCGGTGGTCGTGGTGACCGCCGCCAGGTCGAGATCCGCAGGGGTCGGCATGACACTGCCCGGCAACTGCACGGCCGCCGCACCGTGGGCGACCGCCGCGGCGAGCGCGGCCGGGCCTCTTCCGCCAGCGGTGAGGAAGCCCGCCAGGGAGGCGTCGCCCGCTCCGACGTTGCTGCGGACGGTGTCCACCCGGGCGCTGCCGAAGTACGTTCCCGTACGGTCGACCAGCAGCTGACCGTCGGCCCCGAGACTGGCCAGAACGGACCCGGCACCCCGCTCGCGCAGCTCCTCCGCCGCCTTCACCGCATCGCCCACCGTTGCCAGCGGGCGACTGACGGCCTCGGCGAGCTCCTCCGCGTTCGGCTTGATCACATCGGGGCGCTCCCGAAGTGCCGCGGTCAGCGCCGCGCCGGAGGTGTCGAGGGCGATCCGGGCCCCTGCGCTGTGGCTCCGGGCCACCAGCTCGGCATACCACTGCGGGGGCAGCCCCCGCGGCAGACTGCCGCAGCAGGCGATCCAGCCGGTGGCCGCCGACCGGGTCCATACGGCATCCAGCAGGGCCTCTGCCTCAGCCATGGTGATCTCCGGGCCTACCGCGTTGACCTTGGTGAGCGTTCCATCGGGTTCGACGAGTGTGACGTTGATGCGCGTGCTGGCGACGATCGGTACTCCGACCGCCTCGATACCGTGCTCCCCGAGCAGTTGGGCAAGCAGCGCGCCCTCAGGCCCGCCGAGCGGCGCGACAGCGATCGTAGGGTGGCCGGCTGCCGCGACCGCGCGCGAGACGTTGATGCCCTTGCCTCCGGGGTCGATTCGGTCGTACGTGGCGCGCAGCACGGCTCCGCGGGTCAGCCCAGGCAGCTCGTACGTACGGTCAAGGCTTGGGTTGGGAGTCACGGTGAGGATCATGCGCGCACTACTTCCGTGCCCCGGCTCTCAATGGCGAGGGCGTCGTCGGAGTCGAGTCGGGTGTCGGTGATGAGCAGGTCGACCTGCGCGAGATCGCCGAAGCGGGCGAAGTGCTCCTGGCCGAACTTGGCGGAGTCGGCCAGGAGCACGACCCGGCGGGCGGCGGAGATCATGGCGCGCTTGACGGCCGCCTCGGCCAGGTCGGGCGTGGTCAGACCGCCCTTCGGCGAGAAGCCGTTGGTGGCGAGGAAGACGACGTCGGCATTGATCTCACTGTAGGCATTCAACGCCCAGGCATCGACGGCGGCGCGTGTACGGTGCCGGACCCGGCCGCCGACGAGATGCAGCGCGATGCCGGGGTGGTCGGCGAGCCGGGCGGCGACCGGCAGCGCATGGGTGACCACGGTGAGATGGGAGTCGAGCGGGATGGCCGCGGCTAGCCGTGCAGCCGTGCTGCCCGCGTCGATGATCACGCTGCCGTCGATGGGGATTTCGCCGAGAGCGGCGGCCGCGATGCGCTCCTTCTCGTCGGTGGCCACCGCATCGCGCTCGGCCAGAGGGGGCTCGAAGTCGAGTCGCCCGGCCGGGATCGCACCGCCATGGACACGCCGCAGCAGCCCGGCCCGGTCGAGGGCTTTCAGATCACGTCGCACAGTCTCGGCGGTGACCTGAAACTCCTCAGCCAGGGACAGCACGTCGACCCGGCCGCACTCACGGGCGAGGCGGAGGATTACTTGCTGTCGCTCCGGTGCATACATGTTGTTTTAGATCCGTTCCATGCCCGACTGTGTGGCTCCGCGGAGACATTACGCCGACAGGTCGGCAATGTAAACAGACTCGGGCATGCGCGGACCTGAACAGACATGCGGTGCTGAGACCGCCGCCGTCGGGTTCACTGCGCGCCCCACACGGCCGGGAAGCGCAGCGACCGACCGGAAGAAGAGCGCTGCCGACCGTCCTGGCAGACGCCCTTTGCACCAATCCTCAGACGGTTCTACCGTCTTGATCGGGTTGATCGAGCCATTCGTAGGGTTGGGTCGCCCAGGGGTGCTGGGTGTGGCTACCCTCGCGGGGTGGGTCAAGGAGGTGTGGCCCCGCGCGGAAGGCTCGCGGCGGCCCGTGGAGCCTGGCTCGTCTTCGAGGACGAAGCCGGATTCTCCATGACGCCGCCGCACGCAAAGACATGGTCGCCACGCGGCCGGACCCCGGTGGTCCGGGTCCGCGGCCACTCCCGCAGACGGATATCCATCGCGGCTCTGACCTGCTACAAACCAGGCCACCGGTCACGGCTGATCTACCGCCCTCGCCGCGACGACGGCAACCGTGACGGGCGCAAGAGCTTTTCCTGGCGTGACTACCGGGACCTGCTGATCGCAGCCCACCAGCAGCTCGGCGGCCCGATCGTGCTGGTCTGGGACAACCTCAACGTCCACAAGGCCGCCGGACTACGGGAGTTCGCCGCCTCCCGGGACTGGCTGACCATCTACTGCCTGCCGCCCTACGCACCCGACCTCAACCCCGTCGAAGGCATCTGGCCCCTCCTGCGCCGCGGCTGGCTCTCCAACGTCGCCTTCAGCACTCCCGAACACCTCGTCCAGCGCATCCGACGCGGCCTACGACACATCCAGTACCGCAGCCACCTCATAGACGGCTGCCTCGCCGAAACCGGCCTGACCATCAGCCCTGCCTGATCAGCAGCACGACATCCCGAGTTCAACGTCAGTAACGAAGACGCGATTCACTTCACCCGGGGTGCGATGGCCTTCGTCAGTGCCATGACGTCGGCGAACTTCCCGCCGTCGTTGTCGGAGGTCACGGACAGCAGCCGGTCACCGACTCGCATGACGACGAGATCCAGGCCGACGTACGCCTTCCGGTCGATCGTGACGCGCACGCCCTCGTCCCCGACACCGTCGACGGCGCTGACGGTGATCGTGACCGGGTTGTTCAACAGCCCCGCCGAATTGGGCTCGTAGGTCGTTCCGCAGACACCTTCCAGCGACCTCAGCCGGCCGAACACCTCCGACGCCCGGCCGGTGGAGTAGGCGCGCACCATGATCCCGACCTCATGGGCGGACGGGTCGGTGACCCCCAGGTTGGCGTACGCGCCCCAGCCACCGAGGGCCGCCTCCGTACCGCTCCGGACCAGCTGGTCGCAGCCGAAGTTCACCGTCGGGCTGGGACCGGCGGACGGCGGCACCGGCTTCGGGCCGCTGTCGTGCTCCTCGAACACGGTGGAAACCTTCCACCCCTCGGGCAGGGTGCGGTTGGTCGGCAGATAGGTCTTCAGGACCGAACCCGGCACCACGTGCGGGTCGGCGGTCGGCGCCGCGGGTGCCGACGGCGACGGGCTGTCGGCGGTCGGCGCGGCGGCCTTCGGCTGCTCCTCCGCCTGCGAGCCGCAGCCGACACAGAGAACGGCCACGCAGACGACCCCGACGAACGCGGAGAATCGAGTGGTACTCATCGACGCCTCCTTTTCATGCTGCACATGAAAACACACTGAGTGACATGTCCACCGCTTGAGCCACGCGTGAATCCGTCAACTCTTCAGGCCTCTCCCGCAATTGATCTCAGCCGCGCTCCTCATCAGTTGTGGGCATGGCTCCCCTCCCCGGTCGAGGCGAGGTCGTGGAGGCGGGCGATGCCGCGGACGGCAGGCTGGTGCTGGCCGTGGACGTCTCGCCGTGGCTGCGGCCGGATGTCAGCACCTGGGCTGACCGGGCTTCCAGATCGCCAAGGGCGAATGCGGCCTGGACCACTACCAGGTCCGTCTCTACCGCGCCTGGTACCGGCACATCACCCTGGCGATGGCCGCC